>NC_020062.1:347199-694399 GCF_000330885.1 Rhizobium tropici CIAT 899 | reverse complement strand
CGCTGCAGCCGCAATACAATCTGCTTGTCCGCGACATCGAGCTTGAAATCGTCGATGCATGCCTCGATGCCGGCATGGGCCTGCTGCCATGGTCGCCGCTTGGCGGTGGCTGGCTGACCGGCAAATACAAGCGCGACGAAATGCCGACCGGCGCCACAAGACTTGGCGAAAACCCCAATCGTGGCAGCGAATCCTTTGCGCCGCGCAATGCGCAAGAGCGCACCTGGGCAATAATTGCCACCGTCGAGGAAATTGCCAAGGCACGAGATGTGACCATGGCGCAGGTGGCGCTTGCCTGGACGGCAGCACGACCGGCGGTGACCTCAGTCATCCTCGGCGCCCGCACGCGTGAGCAGCTTGCCGACAATCTGGGTGCAGCCAAACTGAAACTTACGGAGGCGGAGATGGATCGGCTGAACGAGATCAGCGCGCCGCAACCCGCCGCCTATCCTTATGGCGAAAGCGGCCGGAACCAGCGCCATCGCAAGATCGAGGGTGGCCGTTAAGTTTCATCCGGCGGCGAAGCATTTGCTTGCTTCGCCGCCGTCGTTGGGATCGCCTGCCGTGTCAAACGAGTGGCGGGTTGAGTCTCGCAAAGCCTTCCTGACGTCGATAGGGAAAATAGGGATAGGGAGCCGTCATCTCACTGACCTTATCCAGCCTCTCGATCTGCTCTTTCGAAAGCGTCCAGCCGACCGCGCCGAGATTCTGCCGCAGCTGTTCTTCGTTGCGCGCGCCGATGATGACGCTTGCGACCGTCGGCCGGCTCAAGAGCCAGTTGAGGGCGATTTGCGGCACGCTCTTCCCGGTCTCGCCGGCGATCTCCTCCAGTACATCGACGATATCGAACAGCTTCTCGTCATCGACGGGCGGCCCGAATGACGCCGTCTCATGAAGCCGGCTCTTTTCGGGCAATGGCTGACCGCGGCGGATCTTGCCTGTCAGCCTGCCCCATGCCAGCGGACTCCAGACGAGGGCACCGACATTCTGATCGTGGCCCAAAGGCATTAGCTCCCATTCGTAGTCGCGGCCGGCGAGCGAATAATAGACTTGATGGGCGACGTGGCGTGCGTAGCCGTGCTTGTCGGAGATCGCGAGCGATTTCATCAGCTCCCAGCCGGCGAAGTTGGAAGCGCCGATGTAGCGGATCTTTCCCGCCTTCACCAAGCCATCAAGGGTGGAAAGCGTTTCCTCAATGGGCGTCGAGGCGTCGAAAGCGTGCAGTTGCAAGAGGTCGATGTAATCGGTGCCGAGACGCTGCAAGGCGGCATCGACCGATTTGATCAAGCGCGAGCGCGAGCTGCCCCAATCGGCCGGTCCATCGCCCATCGGCAAAGCCGTCTTCGTCGAGATCAGGACAGCATCCCGCCTGCCCCGGATCGCCTGACCAAGCACCTCTTCCGATGCGCCTGCCGAATAGACATCGGCCGTGTCGAAGAGATTGACGCCCGCCTCCAGGCAGATATCGACAAGACGGCGCGCTTCCATCGCGTCCGTCGAGCCCCAGGCGCTGAAGAGGGGGCCGCGGCCTGCAAAGGTGCCGGCGCCGAAACTGAGCACGGGAACGCGCAAGCCCGAAGCACCGAGATTTCTGTATTCCATCGTCTGTCTCCTGTTGGTTCTTCAGATAGATAGACGCGACGAGAGAGATGATATAGATTGCCGAAAAGAAACTCATTTATGACTTAAATTCATCATGAGCCGCCAAGAGATCAACCGTTCCGGTGAAATGGAAGTCTTCGTGCGCGCCGTGGAACTCGGCGGCTTCACCGCTGCAGCCATAGCCTGCCGGATGACGCCTTCAGCCGTCAGCAAACTCGTCACGAGACTTGAAAAGCGCCTCGGTGCGCGGCTCATCCACCGCTCGACGCGGCGATTGCAGCTCACCCCAGAGGGATGCGCCTTCTTCGAGCGCAGCGTCGCCATTCTTGCCGATATTGCCGAAGCCGAACGCCATGCATCGGCTGGAGAGCAGGTTGCGGGACATATCCGCATCAACACCAGCGGCTCCTTTGGCAATCATGTGTTGGCCCCGCTTGTGCCCGCTTTCATGGCGCTGCATCCGAATGTCTCGCTCGAGATATTCCATACGGACCGGGTCATCGACCTGATGGAGGAGCGCGCCGATGTTGCAATCCGCGCTGGACCGCTGAAGAGCTCCAGCCTCATGGCCCGCAAGCTTGGAACCACACGAAGTATCATTGTCGCCTCGCCGGACTATCTGCGCAGGCATGGAACACCTTACTCCGCCGCGGAATTGGCAAAACATTGCCGCATCAGCTTTAGCTATTCCAGGGCGATCGAAGGCTGGCCTTTGCTCATTGACGGCGAAATTGCGACGGTACCGGCGGCGCGCAGCCTGCAGGTGGGCGACGGCGAAGCCATGCGGCATCTTGCGCTTGCCGGTGCCGGCCTGGCGCGACTTGCCGCCTTCACCGTCAGATCGGATATCGCGGCTAGGCGGCTACAGCCCGTGCTGGAAGAATTCAATCCCGGAGATATCGAGGAATTCCACGCCGTCTATATCGGACAGGGCGGTCCTCTACCAGCGCGCGTGCGCGCCTTGTTGGATTTCTTGCGCGAAAACGTTCATCTGTAAAAGCGACGCGGCCGCCAGGGCCGCATCGTGTCAGCTAAAACTCTTAATCACCACGCCGATCAGGCTGATGGCTGCCGGGTCTTGCGCAGATAGGGCAATACCGTATCGAATGAGCCGAAGCGGGTAATGGCATCTTCGTTGGAGACTGCGGCGGTGATGATGACGTCTTCGCCCTGCTGCCAGTTTGCCGGCGTTGCGACGTGATGCTTGGATGTCAGCTGGATCGAGTCGATCGCGCGCAGGATTTCGCCGAAGTTGCGGCCCGTCGTCATCGGATAGGTGAGGATCAGCTTGATCTTCTTGTCGGGGCCGATGACGAAGACGGAGCGAACCGTGGCATTGTCGGCAGGCGTGCGGCCTTCCGAGCTTTCGCCGGCGCCTGCCGGCAGCATGTCATAGAGCTTGGCAACCTTCAGGTCCTTGTCGCCGATCAGCGGATAGTCGACATCGAAACCGGTAGCCGTCTTGATATCACTTTTCCAACGACCATGGCTCTCGACCGGATCGACCGAGATGCCGATGATCTTGACGCTGCGCTTGCTGAATTCACCTTCGAGGCCGGCCATTGCGCCGAGTTCCGTCGTGCAGACCGGCGTAAAGTTCTTTGGATGCGAGAAAAGCACGGCCCAACCATTGCCGATCCAGTCATGGAACTTAATCTCGCCCTGCGTCGTCTCCGCCGTAAAGTCCGGCGCGATATCGTTGATGCGCAAACTCATTGCCTTACCTCCAAAACCTGCCCCGGCGCGCGCTTGTGATGGCCGAGGAACGAGAAAAAATCCGTCGCACAATGGCGTCGAATGTCGGATATGAAAAGCCCTTGTTTCAAATGGACGCCGCGATTGCTGCTGAAATCCCTTGCGGCCTGCGATGCCGGCTGCGCATCTTCAGCATATCCAGAAAACGATAGCCGCTAGCCCAGCGTCCGTAACCGCTCACTATGTTGATATGTCCGGCAAGGCCGATATTGCGGACATCCGAATTCCAGAGCCGTCCGAACATGCCGAGCCGGTCGAGGCTCATATAAATGTCATTCAAGCTCCCGATCGTCATGCTTGGGAAAGGCAGCGCGTCCGTCGGCATGGTGCCGAAGGATAGATGTCCGGCATGCAGGGTTTCCGTCACCGGAATATCGCAGGGCGCTACGAGCAGCGCGCCTTTGACCCTTCGTGCGGCCTGGCGGCCAGCCAATCTTGCTGTCAACACGCAGCCCAAGCTGTGGGCGACGATATAGGCTTCTCCGGCCTCTTCCAGCGCGGCTTCCAATTTCTCCATCCAGCTGCCGAGATTGGGAAAGTCCCAGTCATCCTGCTCGACGAGCCGAACGTCGGAATGATCCTGCAGCCAATAGCGCTGCCAATGCCCCTCGGCGGAGCCGAAAAGGCCGGGCACGATCAGTACTCTGGTCATGGAAGCCTCACGAGGAAAAGCGATCGAATGCAAAGCTTGCGACAGGAAATCAAAAATGCATCCCTTCAATGCCAAGGCGCGGGGGATGTACACCAATAGTAGATCTCGTAATCGCGCGCGGAGAGCTCTCGCTCGCCGGGCTCGGGCCGATCGACGGACCGGATGCGTCCATCTTCATCCCGCAACGCACGCCCCGCGAAAATCGTCTTCAGGCGGCTAATGACATTCCATTTCATGTAACCCTCCATTTGATTGATGAATTCCAGGCGGCTGAAGCAAATCGTCCTTAGCCCGTCATTCGGCCGCGGCAAGCACCGTTACCGGATGCGGGAAGAAAGCCGAAAGCTCACCGACGACTTCATGGATGCGGTTGGCGAGCGGCTCCGAGGAAACCCTGTAATCGGTAAAATCACGATCCGACGCATAGACGGCGGTTGGCAGGGTATATGCCATGAAGAAGCCGAAGAGCGGCCGCAGCTGATGCTCTACCATCAGCGCATGCCGGTCGCCCCCGCCGGTCGCCGTGATGATGATCGGCTTGGCGCGCAGCTCGTGTGGATCGATAAGGTCGATCAGATGCTTGAACAGCCCGGGATAAGAGCCCTTGAACGTCGGCGAGCCGATAACCAACGCATCTGCCGAGACGATTTCATCGATCACGCCTTTCGCCTGATCGTCGAGATCCTTGCGCCACTGGGCCGCGCCGAGAGAAGGGCCAACATCATGCAGATCGTAGATCCTGCTTGAGAAGCCATATCGCCCGCTTGCCAGATCCGCGACAGTCTGGACCAGCGCATAAGTCTTCGACGGCCTGTTGAAGCTGCCGGCAATGCCGACAAGTTTGGGCGCACTCATTCTTATCCCTTCCGAAGATCGCATGCATTTTCGATAATGCAAATATTGTCGATAAAAATAGTAGATTAAAAGAAACAGCGATCTCCGAAGATGCGGGAATTGGAAAATCTCTTTCTACGCCGCAGGTCATCGGATGACCGCAACGGATGCCGACCGGAAGGCGGATCAGCCGACAGACGCGTCTTCAGATATCATGGGCGCCAAATAGCGGCCTATGCGGGGGTAGATTGTCCCGCCGGAGTTGGAGCAGGGCAAGAAAAGATGCGGTGCCGCAATCGTCGAGCACCTCGTTACCTTATCCCCGGCATTTTTGACGACGATACCGGTCGGGGCGCACGTCTTCTCGAGCAGGCTGCAAAAGCCTTGGTGCATGGAACACAATGAAGATCCCGCTGTGCGCGGAACCCCAGTTGGCTGCGCGCCCAATCGGGCAGCGCAGCGAACATCGTATACTTACCTACATACTTATCTTTCGACGACGACCTTTAAGACGTCGCGATTCTTGTCCCAAAAGGGCAATGCGCTCTCGGCATCTGCGAAGGGTATGACCTTGGAAATGAGCGAGGCAGCACGATCGCCGATCGTCTCGAGATAAGCGATGACGGCATCGAAATCAGACCTGGTTGCGTTGCGCGACCCCATGATATCGAGTTCCTTGAGATTGAACATCTGCGTCTGATAGCTAACGGGCGCCTTGGCGTAGCCGACATAGACGACGCGGCCGCAAAAGCCGGCCAGGTCGATGGCCTGACGAAAAGTTTCAGGAAGACCGACTGCCTCGAAGGCCACATCGACGCCCTGATCATCCGTCAGCTCGACAATGCGCGCAACGACATCTTCCGTGCCGGCATCGATTGTGTAGCGGGCTCCGAACTGTTTTGCCAGCGCGGTCTTTTCCGGGCTCAGGTCGACGGCAATCACCTCGGCTCCGCGAGCAACGGCTCCGATCACGACGCCCATGCCGATCATCCCGCAGCCCAATACGACGATGCGATCGCTCGCCGACACGCGGCCGCGCGCCACTGCGTGGAAGCCTACCGACAGCGGTTCGACCAAGGCGAGAAAGCGCGGCTCAAGGGTATCATTGAGAATCAGCTTCTCCGCCGGAAGAACGATCTCTTCGGCAAGCCCGCCATCCTGCTGGACACCGAGCGTACGATTGTAGCGGCAGGCATTCACGCGCCCCTTGCGGCAGGAGGAGCACGTGCCGCAACTGGTATAGGGAAGCACGATAACGCGCTGCCCGCGTCGATAGGTAGGCGGAACACCCGCCCCGGTCTCGACAATCTCGCCGCCGATCTCGTGCCCAGGAATGCGCGGCAATTGCACCAGGGGATTGAGGCCTCGAAACGTGTTGAGATCACTCCCGCAGATGCCGACATGGCGGATGGAAATACGGACATCGCCCTCCCCGAGCTGCGGGCGAGCGACATCGGTGAAACGGCTGATGCCTTCACTTTCGATCAACAGGGCTTTCACGTGACGAAACCTTTCCTGGATTGGGGAGTAAACCGGACGCTTGCGCCCGGTTTACTAAACATAGATCAGTTCAGGGCGGCGATGTCGACCGGTAGATCGAACCGGCTTCAGGGTAGCTTCGCCCTTGCACACGCCGATGGCGTACAGGAATAACTTGGCCACCATCTTCACCTCGAACTTCCACACTGGATTGCGCTCGTTCACCGCCTGCTTGCGCTGAATTTACACGGTTGAGATAAGCGATTTAAAGTGGTATTTTATGTTTAAAAAACCAGCAAGGGCGGGCGGCATGCGTTCTGAAAACCTCTTCAAACGGCAGTTCAACGAATTCCTGCGCCACGTGCAATCGGTCGGCCATGGACACCCGCTTGGCTCGGAACGCGAGATCGGTCGAACGCTTGGCACCAGCAGAACGACTGTCCGCAAGTGCCTTGCTGCGGCTAAGGAGAGCGGCCTGATTTCCAGGGACGGCGCAGTCCTGCGGCAGGTAGAACCATCAGAGCTCTATTGCGAAGCCGAAACCATCCCGCCGACATTGATGGTCGAACGCGCTTTCCTGACATGGATTCTCCAATCCGATAGCGGACCGGGTCAGACCATCAACGCGCTTCAGCTCGCACGGCAATTCGGCGTGTCGTCGACAACGATCCGCGAATTTCTGCAGAGTTTCCGGCATTTTGGCCTGATGGAGCGCGAGGCCGGCGGCAAATGGGTCTTCCGCGGCATGACGCTGGAATTCGCCAACGAGCTTTCCGATATCCGCGAAATTTTCGAACTGCGATCCGTCATGCGCTTTGCGGAACTCGATGACGGCGATCCGAGCTGGAACGAACTGCGCAGATTGCGCGGCGAACATCTCAAGTTGCTGGAGACGATCGAGACCGACTATCACCGGTTCTCGCTCCTGGACGAGCAGTTGCATCGTTTGATCAACAGCGCTTCCAGCAACCGCTTCGTCACCGAATTTTATCACGTCATCTCGCTGATTTTCTTCTATCATTATCAATGGAACAAGAAAGACGAGCGCAGCCGGAACGAAGCGGCGGTGTATCAGCATTTGGATTATATCGACGCGATTCTCTCAAGGGATCAGAAGAAAATCAGCCAGACGTGTACGGCACATCTTAGTGAGGCGCGCCGGACATTGCTTGCAAGCATCACCCGAGAAGCTAGACTTGAGAATTCGAGCGTGCTGCCAGACCCGGCCTACTGAAGGGTCATGCCTGGCCCGGGGTCTGCTCTCGCTGCGTAAGGATCGACGATGGAGAGCGCCCGGTTGAGAGCTTCGGCAAACCCATGAAGCGAGATGACATAACTCACCTCGCGATCAGTATCGGCTGCAGCCAACGTCACAGTGAGATTGCGCCGGCGCCGCAGACCGGCAAGCATGGCTTTATTTAGGTTCAGCTCGACAAGACAGCCACGTGGGAAAGCGGTGGCGAATGGCGAGGCCAGACCGGGAGCGGCCTTGCCGCCTGGTGGTAGCCCGACGCTGCGCAGATAGAGTCCCTGCGGTAGAGCCAACATGCCCCGGAGACTCCTGCCCCCTGGAGTAAGTTCAATCGACAGTACCGGCGTGTTCGTCTGCAGATCATACAGCGTGTATGAAATAGCATAAGATAGCCGGGCAAGATCGGCAGTACCCTGATTGACGATGGTAAGGATCCAGTCGCCGTAACGCTCCTGCAACGCGCCTGAATTTGAAGCGCCGATGGTCGCCTTGCCGGCCATCACAATCCACTATCCGGTCGATATATCGATGTTGACCAGCCTCCCTCGACGCCCACTATCGCCTTGAATGGCGTTATCTCGTCCATATCCGACCCCCTTACCTGGCGTATCGCCGCAATATCGCATATCGCATCTCAACTTCCGTCCCTCAGCGACTGAGTTCTTGCGATCTCATATTGGCAATTTTACGCCACCGCATCCTCCGTTTGGTGTAACTCTAAGAATTTTTTGGCCATATTCAACGATTATGTCGAATATTTACTGTAGGCAGCACTCACGCATTATACGAAATACATTAATAAGCCTCGTGTGATATATATTTATATATTCTTACAGTAAAATTTACTTCAACTTGAATTCTACTGAGAGAAATACCACTGCATGCAGATTGCAAGACGCGTCAAAAGCCCTTCACCTGCGAAGGAATGAGGCGCAGCCACGCTCGGCGAAAAAACTTAACCGCAGGGGTGGGCGGAAAAACAATGCACGCTATATGGCGTACATGAGTGGGAGGAAATATTAGCTCTGTGGAGGAGGTCGTCCGGCACAAAGGAAGAGGATTCTGATGCCCAATTCAGTTTTGAATGCCCTTGGACAGCCCCTTTACTATAGCGGTACGTCGACAAGTTTCTTTTCCGCCACCGGGTCGGGACCGGTGCTTTACGGCACCGCGGGCAACGATTCCATATGGGGCGACAACACCGTCAACGTGACGCTGATGGGCGGCACAGGCGACGACATCTATTATATCTACTCGAGCAACAATCGGGTCTCTGAAGGCCTCAATGCCGGCGTCGATACCATCAACACCTGGATGGATTACACGCTGCCCGCCAATGTCGAAAATCTTACCGTTACGGGCGACAATCGCCATGCCTATGGCAACGACGCCGACAACATCATCACCGGCGGCAGCGGCAGCCAGACCATCGATGGACGCGGCGGCAACGATGTGCTCATTGGCGGCGGCGGGGCCGATACCTTCATCATCAGCAAGGGCAACGGCAGCGATCTCATCACCGATTTCAGCGATGACGACAAGGTCAGGCTCAATCAGTATGGCCTGTCGTCCTTCGATCAGGTTGTCAGCCATTCCACGCAGGAAGGCGCCAATGTCCGGCTCGATCTCGGCAATGGCGAAAGCCTGGTCTTCGCCAACAAGACCATCTCCGACCTGCATGAAGACCAGTTTCAGCTCGGGCTTGACAGATCGTCGCTGACGCAGACCTTTTCGGATGATTTCAACACGCTCTCGCTGCACGAGGGAACGCAGGGCACCTGGGATGCTAAATACCATTGGGCGCCGGACAAGGGCAGCAGCCTGAACGACGAGCTGCAATGGTATATCAATCCGTCCTACGCGCCGACGGCATCCGCAAACCCGTTTTCCGTCTCGGACGGTGTTCTGACGATCACGGCGAAGCAAACGCCGGACGCATTGAAATCGATCGTCGAGAACCATGATTACACATCCGGGCTTCTGACCACCCACTCCACCTTCTCGCAGACCTACGGATATTTCGAAATGCGGGCGGAGATGCCGCACAATCAGGGCGTCTGGCCTGCCTTCTGGCTGCTGCCGGAGGATGGCTCCTGGCCACCGGAACTCGATGTGGTGGAGATGCGCGGGCAGAACCCCACCACGGTGAATGTCACGGTCCATTCGAATGCCACCGGCGAGCACACGAAGACGTCCATTCCGGTGGAAGTGCCGAGTACCAACGGCTTCCATAATTATGGCGTGCTCTGGGATAAGGATCAGATCGTCTGGTATTTCGATGACGTCGCCGTCGCCCATGCCGATACGCCCGCCGATATGCATGGCCCGATGTATATGCTCGTCGATCTCGCAGTGGGCGGTGTGGCGGGCACTCCAACGGATGGACTCCCGAACGGATCCGAGATGAAGATCGACTATATCAAGGCCTATTCGCTGGACGATCACGCCGCCCAGCTGACCACCTCGGCGCAATCCGCCCATACGACGGACTGGCATATCTGACCGGTCTCGGAACTTGATCCATTCCGCAGCGGCCGTTCGACGCAAATCGGGCGGCCGCTGGGTAAATACCGCAGCTCAGTCGAGACCACCCTAATCCTCCCTGAACGCCCGCCTGATCTGGTCGGTCATCGGCTTTGTCAGATAGGCAAGAACGCTTCTCTCGCCCGTCTGCAGAAAAGCTTCCACCGGCATGCCCGGCAATGGCGTCAGGGCTCCGAGCCTTTCCCATTCAGGCTTTGCCACCTTGACCCGCACGACATAGTAGCTTTGTCCCGAACGCTGATCGGTCGTCAGATCCGCCGAGATCGTATCGACATGCCCGTTCAGCTCCGGAGTGATCCGCTGATTGAAGGCGGGAAAGCGCAGGGATACCGCCTGGCCTACGGTAATCTGGTCGATATCCTGCGGCGCAAGTTTCAGCTCCGCCACCAGCGCATCCTTATCGGGGACTATCTGCAGGATCGCTTCTGCAGGCGAGATGACGGCCGCTGCAGCATGGATGTTTAGCTGGTCGACGATGCCAGCCTGAGGCGCCTTGATGTCGATCCGCTTCAAGTCATCTTCAGCCGCAACCAGACGCTCGGAAAACTGGCCGCTATCGCTCTCGGCCTGACGCAATTGCTCGGACACTTCCGAACTACGGTCGGCATCGATCTGCAGGATCTGCAGTTCGGTTTCCGCAATCTTGCCTTTGGTCTGGGCGATGGACGAGACGAGGTTTCCGAGATCGCCGTTCAGCGAGGCGCTTTCCCGCTGCAGGGAATAGACCTTTGTCGCCGAGATGATGCCCTGGTTGAGCAGGCCTTCGAGACTTCCGAGCTCCTTCGCAATGAGCGCGATTTCCCGCCGTTTACCCTCTTCCTGCGCGATAAGCCCTTCGATCTCCTGGTTAAGCTGTTGAATGCGCTCATGCAGCTGCGATTTCTGCCCTTCGCGCGATGCCTGCCGATCGAAAAAGAGCCGCCGCTCGCCGGCGAGAATGGCCGCGACATCCGCGTTTCCGGCGGATGAAAGGAGATCTGCTGGAAAAGCGATCTCCTGTTTGCCGTCGCGCTCCGCCGTTAGACGCGCCGTGCGGGCGGAAAGCTCGTTGAGCCGCTTGCGGATGATGGAAAGATTGGCTCGGGTCTGGGTGTCGTCCAGCCGGACGAGCACCTGGCCCGCGGCGACATGCTCGCCGTTCTTCACGAGGATTGCGCGGACAATGCCGCCCTTCAGGTGCTTTATCGGCTTTACATAGCTGTCGACGACAAGCGTGCCAGACGCGATCACCGCGCCGGCGATCTTGGTGGCGGCGGCAAGGCCGCCCATGACACCAAACAATAGAAGGATGACCGCTACCACCAGCAGCGACAGGCGGCGGATCATACGTTCGTTCGATGACGAGGCCGTGCCGATCATCCGTGCGTCTCCCCACCGGCGATGGCCAGATGCGTTGTTCCGAGCTGCTTGGGCGATGGACCAAGGATATCCTTCTTTGGCCCGAACGCCTGAACCTGACCGCCGGCAATGATCAACACCGTATCGGCAGCAGCAAGAGCGCTTGGCCTGTGGGCAATGACGATTGCAATGCCGCCTCTATCCTTCACGCCTGCAAGCGCCGCCGTCAGTGCGGCCTCGCCTTCCGCATCCAGATTGGAATTCGGCTCGTCCAGAAGCACTAGAAATGGATCGCCGTAAAGCGCTCTCGCCAAGGCGATACGCTGCCTTTGCCCAGCCGAAAGGCGCGATCCGCCTTCGCCGATCTTGGTATCGAAGCCGTCTGGGAGCTTGACGATCATGTCGTAGACACCGGCCGCCTTCGCCGCCGCGATGATCGGCTCCGGCGGCATGTCCTCGGCAAAACGCGAAATATTCTCGGCGATCGAGCCGTCGAACAGATCCACATCCTGCGGCAGATAGCCGATGTGCTGCCCAAGCTCGTCGGTATCCCATTGCGAAAGTGCGGCGCGATCGAGCCGCACGGAGCCGATTGCAACCGGCCACAAGCCAGCAATCGCACGTGCCAGCGAAGACTTGCCCGATGCGCTCGGGCCGATGACGCCGAGTATGGTTCCCGCCGATATCTTGAACGAGATATTGCGCAGGATAAAATCGCGACTGCCGGGCGACGTCACGGTGATATTCTCGACGCTGAGTTCCCCTGACGGCGTGGGCAAGACGAAGGCCTGCGGCGCGGGCGGCACGGCGTCGAGGAGTGCGGCAAGCCGCGTCCAGCCCTGACGAGCAGCAACGAAGCCTTTCCACTGGGCAATTGCAAGCTCGACGGGCGCCAACGCTCGCGTCACCAGGATCGAGCTGGCGATGATGATGCCTCCCGTCGCCTCCTGCCGAATGACAAGGATCGCGCCGACGGCAAGGACACCGGATTGCAGCATCATGCGCGCGATCTTTGCGGCAATGGTCAGCGCGCCGACGCGGGTGCTCGCTATCGCCTGGTGCCTGAGGTAATCCTCATTCATAACAGCCCATTTATCGGTGAGGCGGCGGGAAAACCCCATGGCAATGGCAGCCTCCCAATTCCGCCGCGCGGCCTGGGCGAAGCCGAGACGCGCGGCGGAAGACCTTGCCGCCTCCAGGGCTGGTCGACGCGACAGCATCTCGGCAGCCACGGTAATGCCGACGAGCAACAAGGCACCGCAAAGAGCGGTGAAGCCGATCCAGAAGTGGAACAGAAAACAAAGAAGCAGATAGAACGGCACCCAGGGCAGGTCGAACAGCGCCGTCGAACCGCTGCCGGAAAGGAAGGAGCGGATCTGCTCGAGATCACGCACCGATTGCAGCCCATCGTCCGACGTCTGTTTTTTGCTTGGCAGGAACAGAAGCGCGCCGAAAACCTTCCTGTTTAGGCGCTCGTCGAGCGACATGCCGATGCGCACAAGCAGCATGGAGCGCAGGAATTCGATCAAGCCTTGAAACAGATAGAGGGTCACGACGATGATGACGAGACCGGACAATGTCGGCAAGCTATGGCTCGGAATGACCCGATCGTAAACCTGCAGCATGAAAAAGGAACCGGTTAGCGCCAGCACATTGATGGCAGCGCTCGCCAGAGCTATGCCGATGAGGGCCTTGCGAAGCGCCGACACCATCAGTGCGGCGAATGTCTGCGGCGGGTCTTTCGGGACGGCAAGCACCTTGCGTCGATCCTCAACATTGGCCGTCGCTCACGGCAGGGCTTCTGATCAAGTTCATGGCGCCGCCTCCCGTTCGGCACCATAAACCTATGAGGCGATCGACAACGGTATCAGCCGCCACTCGCTTCGTACCTAACCTTCGGTGATCCCATGTAATTTAGGAAGTCGAAATCTGCTCGAAATGCAGTTTCGGTGAACCCAATCTTATCATAGGACACCCTGTCCATTTGCGGGACAATTGCGCCATGAAATGGGGCAGTCGCCGGTTCCGGCAAGACGCTTTGAGCTCACATCCGGCCGAAGCGGGCGACATGCCGCCGCCCGCGCGCCTGCATTCAGTCGAATTTCTCCGTCGTATCGGCCCTGCCCTTGACCCAATAGCCGGATGCCTTGATCCAGCTCAGTGGATAGCCGCGCTCTTCGACTAGGTAGGAGCGCAAGGCGCGTGTGACGGAGGCTTCGGCGGCGATCCAGACGAAAGTACCGGGGGCCACATCGATCGACTGAAGTATCTTCAGAAGCGAGGACGGATCCGCCGCCTCCGAGAGAGGCCGATATGCCCAGCGCATATCCAGCTGCGCATCGCTCTGAAATGCCTGATGTTCGCGCGCATCGGCAACCGCGACGATAGCCGTTATGCGCGCACCCGCTCGCGCCTCTTCAATCCGGCGGCCGACGGCCGGCAGCGCCGTCTCGTCGCCGATCAGCAGCCAATTCTCGATATCTGCAGACACAACGGCCGAGCCGCGAGGGCCGCCGATCTCCAGCCTGTCGCCGACGCGAGCGTCGAGCGCCCATTGCGTGGCGGGGCCTGCCTCGTGGACGGCAAAATCGAGAACGAGCGCTCGCGCCTCGGTGTCGTATTGGCGAGGCGTATAGTCGCGCCGCTCCAGCTCCGTGCCGGCACCCGGCACCATCACCTTGATATGATCGTCGGGCGCAAGGCTTACGAAATCAGCGAGATCTTCGCCGGCCAGCCGGATGCGCAGCATGCCGGGAGTGATCCTATCAATGCCCGTTACCGTCAGGGTGCGCCGCTTCAGTTCATGGCGCACGCGCTCGATCTTCGGGGCGGAAATGGCCATGTTGGAATTATGGGGGGTATCCATGGGTGTCCTTTCGAGGCGCTTCGATCTCGATCCGCAGGACATAGCCGCGCAGACCGAAGCCGCAGAGCCGTTCGATCATACGCGTTGAGTGACGTTAACGCTTACGTGGCCGAGCGATCCGGCCAGTGTGCAGGTCCTCTATAAAAGAGGACGTCTCCTTGCGCAACGAAAAGATGATAATTAGAGGCAAGTTTTTGCATCAACCGCCCACGCGGACGCCAGCTCTGCCGAGCAGGTCGGCACGACCTGTCAGAGCCGCGCCGACCTGATTGATTACTGCAGCGCCTTCTCCATCAGTCGCGCGAGGCGCTCGGCAAAAGCGCGCGGATCGGCGGGCTTGTCGCCATCGAGCACGCGGGCCTGATCGAGCAGCAGAAAGGCGGCATCATCGCGCAGGGACGGTGAATCGGCCTTGGCGGCAATGGCCTTGACGACCGGGTGATCCATGTTGATTTCGAGGATCGGCTTGGCGCCGGACTGCAGGCGGCCAGCCCCCTGCAAGATTTTTTCCAGCTGGCGGTCGTAACCCTGCTCGGACGCGACGAGGCAGACGGCGCTTTCGATCAGGCGATCGGAGGCGCGGACATCGGATACCTCATCGGCAAGCTTCTGCTTGGCATAGTCGAGGAAGGCCTGGACTTCGGCGGGCGCGCTTTCGCCTTCCGGCTTATCCTCATCCTGCCTCTTGAACTGGGCGAGATCCGCAGAGCCTTGCGTGATCGACTTGAAGCTCTTGCCCTCGAATTCAGGCGCGTTGGTCACCCAGAAACTGTCGACGGAATCGGTGAGCAACAGAACTTCGATGCCGCGGGCACGGAAGCCTTCGAGCTGCGGCGAAGCTTTCAGCTGCTCGAGGCTGCCGCCGACGAGATAGTAGATCGACTGCTGGCCTTCCTTGCCATCCCTAATGTAGTCGGCAAGCGAGCGATAGCCGTCGCCCGAGGTCGTGGTGCGGAAGCGTGACAGCGCCAGCAGCTGAGAGCGGCGCTCGAAGTCCTCGTAAATGCCTTCCTTGATGAGGCTGCCGAAATTTTCCCAGATCTTCAGGAAGGCGTCGTGATCGCTCTCCGCCTGCTTCTCGATCGCCGTGATGATGCGATTGGTGACACCCTTGCGGATCGCCGTCAGGATCGGGCTTTCCTGGATCATCTCGCGCGAGACATTGAGCGGCAGGTCCGAGGTGTCGACGAGACCGCGTACGAAGCGGAGATAGCGCGGCAGCAATTCGGCTTCATCGGTGATGAAGACGCGCTTCACGTAGAGCTTCATGCGACCCTTGCGGTCCGGATCGAAGAGGTCGAACGGCTGCGAGCCGGGCACGAAGGCAAGCGCCGAATATTCATGGCGGCCTTCAGCACGGAAATGCACCGTCAGCGCCGGCTCGTCATATTGGCCTGAAACGCCGCGATAGAAATCGGTATATTCCTCGGCCGTGATGTCGCTCTTCGATTTCGTCCAGAGCGCGGTGCCGTCGGTGAGCTGCGTTGCCTCCTCGCCGGGCTTTTCGGCGATCTTGATCGGCACAGGCACATGGCCGGACTGTTCCTTGACGATGCGCTCGACGCTCCAGCGCGAAGCATAGCTCTTGGCATCCTCCATCAGATGCAGCGTGATGCGGGTGCCGCGCGCCGGCGCCTCGCTGACGTCGACGGGCGCAATGCTGTAGCCGCCCTTGCCGTCGGAAGACCAAAGCCAGGCATCTTCGGCGCCGGCCCGGCGGGAGATGACGTCGACGCGATCGGCGACCATGAAGCAGGAATAGAAGCCGACGCCGAACTGGCCGATGAGCTGCGCTCCCTCGCCCTGCTTGTTGGCCTCGATGCGCTCCATAAAGGCGCGCGTGCCGGATCGGGCGATCGTGCCCAGCGCCTCGATCATCTCGTCGCGGCTCATGCCGATGCCATTGTCTTCCACGACGAGCTTGCCGCCATCGGCGTCGAGCGTCAGCAGGATACGGCTGTCGGGATCGTTCGCAAGCAGGCCGGGCTGCGCAATCGCCTCGTAACGCAGCTTCTCGCAGGCATCGGCCGCGTTCGAGATCAGCTCGCGCAGGAAGACATCCTTATCCGAATAAACCGAGTGAACCATCATATGCAGAAGGCGGGCAACGTCGGCCTCGAAGACGTGGCTCTCGGCGGTCATTTCTGCGGCGGTGGTTGTCATATGCGTCTAGTCTCCTGGGAATGTTGAAAGTCGCGCCGAAGAGGTGGCGGAAGACGAGGGAAATTTCAAGCTTGGGCTGCCAATAAGGTTGGCCCTCGGCCGCGATAGAAGGTGCCGCTCCAGCTTTCCAGCCATCATGAAACGCGCGGGCGGAATATCGGAGACCTACCGGCACAACGCCCGAAGCTTGACTTTATGAGATCAATATGAGAACATAAAGTGAACATATGGAGATATCCATGACCAAAGCCGAGCAAGTCATCGAACGTGCAATGACCTTTGTCGCTGTCTCGAAGGCCCTTCGGGAGCGCGAACAGGAACGGCGCGCCACATGGACGCGCCGTGTCGAAATCAGCCGGCCGCTACCGCCCTTGCCGCGCGCCGTTCAGCTTTCGTTGAAACTCGACAGCTGAAATGGTGGGGGCGATAACAGCACCCGGCAGGCTGTGAAGCGCCCGCCTTTCGGCGGGCGCATGATCTTCGGATTGCTTAGGCCTTGAAGAAGGCGAGCAGGTCCGTGTTGATCACGTCCGCATGCGTCGTAGCCATGCCGTGCGGGAAGCCCTTGTAGACCTTGAGCGTGCCGTTCTTAAGCAGCTTAGAAGACAGAAGGGCCGAGTCTGCGATCGGCACGATCTGGTCGTCGTCACCATGCATGACGAGCGTCGGCACTTCGATCTTCTTCAAGTCTTCGGTGAAATCCGTTTCAGAGAAAGCCTTGATGCAATCATAATGGGCTTTGGTGCCGCCCATCATGCCCTGACGCCACCAATTGTCGATGACGCCTTGAGAAACGGCGGCACCGGGACGATTGAAACCGTAGAACGGTCCCGCCGGAATATCGCGGAAGAATTGAGCCCGGTTGGCGGCAAGTGCGGTGCGGAAGCCGTCAAAGACTTCCAGCGGCAGACCGCCGGGGTTCTTGTCGGACTTGACCATGATCGGCGGTACTGCGCCGATCAGTACAGCCTTCGAAACACGGCCATGGCCGCCATACCGGGCGACATAGCGGGCAACTTCGCCGCCGCCTGTGGAATGGCCGACATGGATGGCGCCCTTGAGATCGAGATGCTCGGCGAGGGCCGCGACATCGGCGGCATAGGTGTCCATCTCGTTGCCTGTTGCGGTCTGGCTGGAGCGGCCATGGCCGCGACGGTCGTGGGCGATGACGCGGTAGCCCTGATGAAGGAAGAATAGCATCTGGGCGTCCCAATCGTCGGAGCTCAGGGGCCATCCGTGATGAAAGACGATCGGCTGGCCCGTCCCCCAGTCCTTGTAGAAGATCTGCGTTCCGTCCTTAGTGGTGATCGTGCTGCTGCTCATGGTGTCCTTACCTTTCGAAGTTGGTTGCTTTGTAGAGGCTTGTGCAGGTTGAGCGAAGGGGCTGATAGCTGCAGCGGCGGCAAGGCCAAGCCCGGCTGTCATAACGCCCCGACGAGTAGCTTGAGGGATCGACTGGCTCATTTCAATCTCCACTTAAATTTATCGTGCGATTTATTATCGCGACATCTATATGCCTAGTGTATTTCGACTCCTATGTCCATAAGAAAATTATCTAGCGATTATTTATTGCGATAATTAATTGAAGGGCGGTGGTTGGGTTCGCAGACTTGTGAAGCCACAGCGGCCTTTCGAACGAGAGCTTCGAAATCAGGTGCCGATTAACTGCGCAACAACTATTGCATCGGCTTATCGACAAAATGCGCGATCGCGAACTGCGCGACGCGTTCGTTCGACTTCCTCGCATCGTCGAGCCAGAACGGGAAAATCTGCCATTGATGGATCATCCCGGGCCAGACTTCCAGGCTCACATTGCCACCTGCCTGGCGTACCTTGTCCGCAAACCGCGAGGTGTCATCGAGCAGTGCCTCACGCGCGCCGACCTGGATCAACAGTGGGGGAAACCCCGAGACATTGCCATAGAACGGCGATATGTCGGGATCGGCTGCAGGGCGGTCACGCGCAAACGCATCGTGGATGAGAGTGAGCTCGGCCTTGTTCATAAAAGGATCGCTGTTGGCGTTGGCGGCCGGGGACGCCCCCGTTGCGGCGAAGTCGGTGATCGGGCTCATCGCGACCACAGCAGCGGGAAGCGGACCACTCAGCCTAAGCTGGTTCAAAACGACTTCGATGGCCAGAGTTGCGCCAACCGACTCGCCGGCGATAACGATGTTGCCGGCCTTGTATCCCGATGTCAGAAGCCAGCGATAAGCCGCAATGGCATCATCTCTTTGCGCGGGGAAGCGATTTTCGGGCGCGAGGCGATAGTCGACCAACAGCACATCAGCCGAGGCCGCCTTGGCGAGCGAACCCGCTATGTTGGCATGCGTCCGAAGCGAGCCGCTATAGAAACCGCCGCCATGCAGATAAAGAATGGCACGCCGGCCGATTGGATGATGCAACCGTGCCGGCCAGATCAGATCGCCATCCACACCGTTGGCGTCGACACGTCGTATCTGGACACGCGCCGGACCTGGCGTCGACGCCATGAGCTTCTCGAAAGCGGAGCGGCGCTGCAACAGATCGGCTCCGGACACCACACCGCTATCGCGCAAAGTGCCGATCAGCTTCTCGATCTGCTCGCTCGAAGCCTTTGTCTGCGGGGCGATCTCGGAGGTTTCAGCGGCTGCAGCTTGCGATATCAACCCTGGGCCTGCGCCTAACAGAACGGCCATTGCCATGACGAAGCAACATATCCAGCGCAATGATCGGAACTCGTTCATCAAATAAGCCTTTTCCCCGCAAGGCCGTGGACGCCATCGTGATGCCACGGTCGCAGAAAAGCTATTTGTGTCAAGTATGGTGGGCGAGATGGGACAGGAATTCCATTCATCCGCCTGCCCATCATTCATCGCCTCGACACGATCAACCTATGATCGCTTCCCTATCGGTGCTCCGTTTCATTGAGTTGGCAGTGCCAGTGGACAAATCCTTTTCATTCGGCCCCATGTCTGGCCGCCGCGAGGCGAGCGATGATCGCCTGCCGTGCCATTCTCGAGCCCGCAAGGCGTTGCCTGGTTCTGCCTAACACCTCAACGCTGGCCTTCTCGGGCAATCCGGAATGAAATGGCGGCTCCGGCGCATATTCCAGCGACAACTGGATCGCTTCGGCTTCCTCTCGACCGCGCAAGGCGGCAACGATCGTCAGTCCGAAATCGATACCGGCGGTAACGCCGCCCGCGGTGAAGAGATTGCCATCCCGCACGACGCGCCCCGGCGTGGCAACGGCTCCGAAATTCTCGAGGAAATCAAGCGCATTCCAATGGGTCGTGGCCTTCTTGCCCTTGAGCAGGCCGGCCGCTCCAAGGACGAGAGAACCGGTGCACACCGATGTTACGAAGCGGGCTTGGGCCGCCTGTTTCCGGACGAAGCTCAGAACGTCCGCATCCTCCAGCAATGTATTGACGCCAACGCCGCCGGGCACGCAGATGACGTCAAGCGGCGGGCATTCGGCAAACGTCGTTGTTGGCTGCAACGCCAGCTTCGTTGCCGATACGATAGGCGACGTGTCCTTCCACACGAGATGCACCTCCGCATCATCCATCGAGGCGAATACCTCGTAGGGTGCGGTCAGATCGAGTTGCTGGACGCCTGGAAAGGCAAGCAGGCCGAAGCGGATTGTCATAACATGTCTCCGATGATTGACTTTTCCAAGCCTATGCGACAATGCTCTGGCACATTTGCCAAACCACCGTCATTTCTTGCCAATCATGCGCCGCATCGAAATTCTTGCCTTCGACAACGCCCAACTGCTTGACATTACGGGTCCGCTGCAGGTTTTCACCAGCGCCAACGAGGCGGCGCATGAGCCGGACCAGCCGAAACCCTACAAGGCTATCGTGGTTGCGGAAAACACGCAGACCCAAACGAGTTCAGGTCTCTCGCTCATAACTACGCCGCTCACCGATACCGATACTCCGCTCGACACCTTGATCATCGCCGGCGGCTGGGGCGTCAATAAAGCCTGCGAGAACCTCGAGCTGATCGAATGGGTGCGCCGGCGAGCCGCGAACGCCCGACGGATAGCCTCGGTCTGCAGCGGCGCCTTTCTGCTTGCGGAAGCCGGTCTTCTGGATGGGCGACGGGCAGCGACCCATTGGAACCGTTGCGAAGAATTTGCCAAGCGCTTTCCGCAGGTGAAGCTTGAGCCCGATCCGATCTTCGTCCAGGATGGGCAGATCTGGAGTTCCGCCGGCGTGACTGCCGGCATCGATCTTTCCCTCGCTTTGGTCGAGGCCGATCTTGGTCGCTCGTCGGCACTTTCCGTGGCTCGCGAACTCGTCGTTTTCCTCAAGCGTCCCGGCGGTCAGGCGCAGTTCAGCGCGGCACTGAGACTTCAGGAGGGCGGCGAACGCTTCGACCGTCTGCATGGCTGGATCATGGACAATCTGCGCGCCGATCTTTCCTTGCCGACGCTCGCCGAGCAGGCGAATATGAGCGCACGCAGCTTCTCGCGCCATTATTTGAAGGCGACCGGGCGAACACCTGCCCGCGCCGTGGAAGACATCCGCATCGAAGCGGCCCGCCGCCTTCTGGAGGAAGGCCTGAGCGTGCATCAGGCGCGCATGCGCTGCGGCTTCAGTTCGGAAGAAACCATGCGGCGCAATTTCATGCGAAAATTCGGGACCACACCGCAAGCATTTCGCGATCATTTTGCTTGAAGCCAGTCTGCGACAGGCAAACATTTGCCCGCACCTCAAGCGAAATGGCCTTTATGCATAAATATGATCGCTGCGCTCTTTCCCAGACATTCGGAGTCGTCATAGGCTGCCGCAACCGGATCCCACACAAGGCTTAAGCAAGATGGCAGTACACCGTTTCGCCCCCACCCATTATCACAATGTCATCGGCTCGCTGCCACCGGCCCTGCATATCGCCGATGGCGATACTGTTGTCACCGAAACACTTGATGCCGCCGGCTACGACAAGCATGATGTCCGCCAGATATCCGGCCCCAATCCGATGAATGGGCCGATCTTTGTCGAGCGCGCGGAGCCGGGAGATTCTCTCAAGGTTGAGATCGTCGCAATGGTGCCGACGCGCGATACGGGCTTCACCGGCAGCGTGGTCGCCGCCAATGTCGTCGATCCACAGGATGTCCGGGCGCTACCGGCACGCGAGAAGGTGATCTGGCAGATCGACCGCCAGAATCTCACGGCGCGATTGGCCGAACCGGTGGCGGGTCTCGAAACTCTTACACTGCCGCTTGCTCCGATGATCGGCTGTTTCGGGGTCGCACCGTCTCTCGGTCAGGCCATATCGACCGCGACAAGCGGCGAATTCGGCGGCAACATGGATTATCGTCTGCTCGGGCCAGGGACGACCATCTGGTTTCCGGTATCGACCCCTGGCGCTCTCTTCTTCCTCGGTGATTGCCATGCGGTGCAGGGAGACGGCGAGATCGTCGGCACCGGGATCGAGACTACTTTCGAAGTGACGGTGCGCCTCAGCGTCGAGAAGAAAAAGACGATCATCTGGCCGCGCGGCGAGACGGCAGAGGATATTTTCACCATCGGCAATGCCCGGCCTCTCGATCAGGCCCTGCAACACGCCACCAGCGAAATGCTGCGCTGGCTCGGCTCAGATTACGGTCTCGACAAGACGGCGGCCAGCCACTTGCTCGGTCAGGTCGTGCGCTACGATGTCGGCAACGTCTTCGACCCCGCCTACACAATGGCCTGCCGTGTCTCGAAATCCTGGCTAAAACGCCGATAGAATATCAGCTTGCGTCTTGGGAAAGGTCGCGCCGCTGGCGCGACACGTTGCTTTCCTGCCTCTCCCGCGCCATGCGGCTGACGGCGGCACGCAGTTGCGGATGACGCGACATGAACAGATTGAAGTCGCGGCGGTCCAGCACGAAGAGCTGACAGAAATCGACAGCGACGACATCGGCCGTGCGGCGCGCGCCCGTCAGCAGTGCCATTTCGCCGAAAAAAGCCCCGGCGCCGAGCCGGATCTCGTCATCCTCCAGCTGTACCTCAACAGCGCCCGAAGCGATGAAGAACATGCTGTCGCCGCGATCGCCGGTTCTGATCACCCGGTCGCCGGGCGACGCCGATCTCGGGCGGAAGAGCAGCAGAAGCTCCTCATGCTCGTTATCATCAAGTTCGGCAAACATCGGGAAGGTTTCGATGAGCTGTTCGATCTCGAGATGATGCTGGCGATCCCGCTCCTCACGCTGCTTGTTGATGATGGTCAACTGGCGGCGAAGAGCCTCCTGCTTGGCCATGCCATATTTGTTCGCCAGGAAGGGCCAGCGCGCAAAGACCCAGTTTTCCAGCTTTTCGGTGGCGTAGAAAGCCAGCGGATTGAGCGTGATCGACAGGATCGCACCGGCAAGGATGAGATCCTGTCCTTCCCGCGTCAGCAGCCCGAGTGAGACGCCGAGCCCGGCCAGAATGAAGGAGAACTCACCGATCTGCGCAAGTCCGGCGGCAACTGCAAAGCCGATGCTGGCGGGATAGCGCAGCAGCAGCACGACACAGAAAGCGATCAACGCCTTGCCGAGCATGATCAGAGCAAGCACGCCGATAATCATCAGCGGTTCGCGGATCAAAACCGACGGATCGAAGAGCATGCCAACGGACACGAAGAACAGCACCGAAAAGGCATTCTGCAATGGCAGGGAGTCGGCCGCCGCCCTGTGGCTGAGATGCGATTCACTCATCACGAGGCCGGCAAAGAAGGCGCCGAGCGCAAAGGACACACCGAAGATTTCTGCCGCACCGAAGGCAATGCCGAGCGCAATTGCCAGCACCGACAGCGTGAAAAGTTCGCGCGAACCGGTGCGCGCAACCGAGGTCAGGAGCCATGGCACCACACGCGGGCCGATGAAGATCGCGACAGCCGCGAAGGCTGCGACCTTGAGCAGCGTCATGCCGATCGTCAGCCAGATCGAACCGGAAGCGGCATGGCCGCCGGCGTCCGCATGACCGCCCAGAACACCGGCAAAGGCCGGCAAGAGCACGAGAGCAAGCACCATGGCCAGATCTTCGACGATCAACCAGCCGACGGCGACACGGCCATTGGTCGAACTCACGAGATTGCGCTCTTCCAGCGCCTTCAGCAGCACGACCGTACTGGCGACGGCAAGGCTGAGGCCGAAGACCACGCCGGCGCCGACGCTCCAGCCCCATAGCGACGTCAAACCCACACCGAGCAGCGTCGCGATCGCAATCTGGCCGATGGCTCCGGGAATGGCGACACCGCGTACCGCCAGCAAATCAGCGGCCGAGAAATGCAGGCCGACGCCGAACATCAGCAGGATGACGCCAATCTCGGCCAATTGCGATGCGAGGGAAACATCGGCGACGAAACCAGGGGTGGACGAGCCAATGATGACGCCGGCCACCAGATAACCGACCAGCGGCGGCAGATGCAGCCTGTCGGCCAGATAGCCGAAAATGGCCGCGAATACGAAGCCCGCGGCAATCAATGCGATCAATGCAACGTCGTGCGGCACGGCTGTCCTTCCCGTTTCACGGCGTTAAAGCCTGTTTCCCTCTTTGAAAGGCTACCTAGCATCGCTTTTGCCGGGCCGTCTACGGGAGATATGAAACCTAAGGGAAAACATCGCCTTGCCGATGCACGAAGCCTGTCGTGGGCTTGCGGCAAGGCGATGGGCAGCAAAAGCCTACTGCTTGAGAACGATCTGCAATTTGACGTCGGTCGGACGTGCCTCAACAGCGCGATCGAAAGCCTTGATCGAGTCCTCGAAGTCAAATGTCTCGGAGATCAAGGGCTTCAGATCGACGCGACCGGAGGCGATCAACGCGATCGAACGCTCATACTGATGCGCATAGCGGAAGACCGTTTCGATGCGGATTTCCTTGGTCGATGCCGTCGAGACGTCGAAGCCGACCGGATTGACCGGCAGGCCGACGGCAACGATGACACCGCCGGGGCGCGGCAGTGCCATCACCGTTTCCCAAGCCTTAGGCGAGCCCGAGCATTCGAAGACGACATCCGCACCCCAGCCATCGGTCAAGCGGTCGACCTCGTCGACGAGATTCTTCTCGCGAATATTGACCGGAATGACGCCCTGATACTGCGCGGCGATATCGAGTTTCGGCTGGGCGAGATCGGCAACGATCGCCCGCGCGCAGCCGCCGGCAAGGGCTGCAACCGCAACCATAATACCGATCGGGCCGGCGCCGAGTACGACGGCGGTGTCGCCAGGCGTGATGCGCGCCTTGGTGGCTGCCTGCATGCCGACGGCGAAGGGCTCGACCATCGCCCCTTCCGCAAAGCTGACATTATCGGGCAGCTTGAAGGTGTAGTTGGCCGGGTGCACGACGAAGGGGGTCAGCACGCCATGGATCGGCGGCGTCGCCCAGAAGGTGACGGCGGGATCGACATTGTACATGCCGAGACGGCTGGCTTTGGAATTGGCATCGGGAATGCCGGGCTCCATGCAGACACGGTCGCCGATCTTCAGATGCGTCACGCCTGCGCCCACTTCCACCACCGTTCCCGCCGCTTCGTGTCCAAGCACCATCGGCTCGTTGACGATGAAGGGGCCGATTTTTCCGTGGGTGTAATAGTGCACATCCGATCCGCAGACGCCGACAGTATGGATCTTGATTTTCACCTGGCCAGGCCCGACCTGCTGCGGCAGATCGATATCGCGGATCGCCAGCTCATGCTGACGTTCCAAAACCAGGGCGCGCATCTTGCTCATTTGCCTTTTCCTCTTCCAAAGCAACCAATGTCCCGCTGACACGGGGCACGAAATCCTTGTTCGTTATCTCGTCTGAGCCAGCATCATAGAACGCTCTCTAGGCTCTTGCAGATGAAGTTCGACGGCTCTCTTCGGCCATCAAAGTATGCCCCACCTTCAAAATATTAGAGAATACTTATTATTTAGCTCGCTATTGCCGATATTGACTGGCGTTCCATTTCTTGTCTTTCTAATCACTAATGAGAAGGAGGGGCTCATTATGGCAGTATATGATTGGACCGGTCAGCGCACCCGCCGGAGGAAGATGATGCGCGTGGCAAGCGTCGCAATGCTTCTGATCATCCTGATGGCGATTCCAGCGATATTGCTGCATTATAATCTCATCCAATTCCCATACTAACCACTTCGAATGTTGACATCGTTACGCCGCCTTCCTTGCGTTCTGCTTTGGCTTGCGCGAGACGTTTTCGCCTGCCTTACGGTCAAGGGGCAAACAATCCAGCACGGCCAAAAGCGCGATGATGCCGAGCAGCACGAAGGCCAGACGGAACTCGATGGCGACGACACCGTCGACGCCCAATGGCGTACTGATTGCCTGGCCGATACGAATGCCGATAGCGCCAACAGCGATGCCCATGCCCATCGTCAGCTGAAAGACGGTGCTGAACAGCGTGTTGGCACCCGTCATCTGCCCCGGTGGGATATCGGCAAAAGCGATCGTGTTGAGTGCCGTAAAGTGCATCGACCGGCACATGCCACCGATGAAGAGCACCGGCACGATGAACCAGAGCGGCGTATCGGGCGAAAACAGCGCACAGGCGGCGATGAAGATGGCATTCAACAGGCCGTTGACGATGAGTACCGGCTTGAAACCGAAGCGGCGCAGAATGGGCGTCGTTGCAGGCTTCATCGCCAGATTGCCGGCAAAAACGGCAAGCGTCAGCATGCCGGCATGGAAGGCGCTGAGCCCGAAGCCGACTTGAAACATCAGCGGCAGCAGGAAGGGCACCGCGCCGATCGCGGTGCGGAACAGCGATCCGCCTGAGATGGTGATGGCGAACGTCGGCAGCTTCAGTCCTGAGAGATCGATGAGCGGATGCTGCGTCCGGAGAAAATGAAAAACGGCGATGGCCAGCAGGACGAAGCCGACGATCACATAGGTCCAGGCCTCCAGCCAGACTGGATCAGGGCGTCCGATCAGTTCCAGCCCATACATCAGGCTCGCAAGCCCAATGCCGCTGACGACGAAGCCGATCCAATCGAATGGCGGGCGTGCTGTGCTTTTCGTTTCCGGAATGAGCATGAGCGCAAAGATGAAAGCCAATATGCCGAGCGGCAGATTGAGGAAGAAGATCCAACGCCAGCTTGCATGGTCGGTGATGAAGCCACCGAGCGGTGGCCCGAGGATCGGCGCCACCAGCGCCGGCCAGGTGATGGTCGCAATGGCCGAGATCAGCTTGTCCTTCGGCGTATTGTTCAAGACCACAAGCCGGCCCACCGGCACCATCATCGCGCCGCCAATGCCCTGCAGGATGCGCATGGCAACAAAGGAGCCGACGCCATTGGCAAAACCGCAGAGGACGGAGGCGAGCGTGAAAATGACGACGGCGGTCGTGAACACCAGACGCGCGCCGAAGCGATCACTGATCCAGCCGCTGATCGGAATGAAGACGCCAAGCGTCAGCAGATAGGCGCTCATGCCGATATTGAGATCGACGGGGCGGGCTCCGAAGGAAATGGCCATTTGCGGCAATGCGGTCGCGATGACCGTACCGTCGAGATTCTCCATGAAGAAGGCGCCGGCCACGAGCAGTGCTATCAACAGCGAACGCGAGCCCGCCTCCCGCACCTCCTCCCTGTGCCCAGGTGTGGACATATCATTCATGGATCAGCAACTCCGAATCCGCCTCGCATCCCGCCTGCATTTAACCGGTTCGGGAACGTTTACGATAGCCGAAATCGTCCCATCAATCGATTGAGCGATCACGTTTCGCTTAGCGGATGGTACGCAATTTGATCTCCGTGCCGATACCATTGCCGACCCAGATTGCCCCGAGGCTGGGTGCGGAAACCTGTTTGAATCGGTGAACAGATCGATCAATTCGTTGCCAGTAGGCATGTATATGGAAGACATGCTAGGGTTTTCATCGGAAAATGCCGCGGGAAGTACAATGGGATCGATACCACAACGCTATGGAGCAGCCCCAGGCCGGCCGAGATGCTGGCAAGGAACCTCCGCATCGACATAGGCTGACGATTGTTCGTACCAACGGCGCATCAATAAGGAACGAGAGCCCCGCATAATGAAACATGGCCAGGACGCAATGACCTCCAGGGCTACCCCGGAATCGAAACTGATCGTAACGCAGTCGCCCTTCGATGCCTTTGTGCGAAAATACGGTACGATCCCGCGGCGCGGCGTCTTCGGCTATTTCGTCCACGAACTCGGTCGCCGCATCGTCGGCGGAGACTATCCGGTCGGCACGACACTGCCGAATGAGCCAGATCTCGTCGAACAATTCGGCATTAGCCGCACCGTCATCCGCGAGGCGATGAAATGCCTTGCCGGCAAGGGATTGGTTGAGATCAAGACCCGCGTCGGCACGCGCGTCAAGGAACGCTCCAATTGGCATCATCTCGATACGGACGTCATGGTCTGGTACTACGAGACCGGCCCATCGGTCGAAATTATGCGGTCGATCAAGGATCTGCGATTGGCGCTCGAACCGGAGGCGACGGCGCGCGCAGCACTCCGCCGCACCGAAAGCGACATTGCGGCCATCAGATCCGCTTACGAAGAGATGGCGTCCACCATCGGCGACGTCAACAGCAATGCCGATGCCGATCTGCGCTTCCATACGGCGATCTTCGCCGCTACGCACAATATGATCTACTCGCAGCTGATCGATCTGATCGCGGTCGGGATCTACGCCAACCGCACGCTTTCGGGCCATGAGGACATAGCCGAAGGACAAAAGCGCGCCCTGCCCCTCCATAAGGCGATCCTCGACGCCATCCTCGCACAGGATACGGACGCCGCAATCAGGGCATCGCGAAACCTGCTGGAAGCCTGGCTCGCGCGCGACTACGGCTTCTGACAGATCACACCCTGCCCCCGGTGGTTTGGCCTTGCACTGATGGGTCATGGCTTCCTGTGCATCCGCCTTGGGCGCCGACGACGCGCGACCGGCATCTCGCGTAACCGGGATCAGCCAGATGGTCACGCAGGTCGTCAGGGTGACGGTCAAATCAACCGACTGAAGACGATTAAGCGCGCAATGTACGGCAGAGCAGAACCGGAGCTTCTCCGAGCGCGGATGATGCCACTCAAATTGGCCGATCTCCACACAAAGTGAGAAAGAACCCGGATTACCGTCAAAGGGTTTGGATACGGATGCTTATCGAAGAGAAGACAACAGCGTCGTTATACCGAGAAATAGGAATGCCGCTGCAAGAAATAGATCGAACCAATCAAGATAGGCCCTCGAAAGTGACCGGAGTTTCCCGTTGGATGCCATCACGGCGACGATGGTAAACCAGCTTGCTGCAATAGCGAAGATCAGACCAGCACACATAAACGTTAGAAAAGAGGAAGGGGCGACAAGATGAGAGGACGCGAAAAACATGGCCGAGAGCGGATTGGCGATCGCTGTAAGAAAAGCCATCCTGAAATAACCCGATGTGCGTTCCGCTATCGGTGAGTGCATCCATTGCGAAACTAAGCGCGTACGTCTCAGGGATTTGGCAGAAAGATAGACGAGGCAAGCTCCGAAAAATATCGCGCCAAGCCGTTTCGTCGTTTCGCTTACAGGCACGGCACCGGCACAAAGTGTCACTGCGA
Organism: Rhizobium tropici CIAT 899; assembly: GCF_000330885.1. Classification (NCBI taxonomy): domain Bacteria; kingdom Pseudomonadati; phylum Pseudomonadota; class Alphaproteobacteria; order Hyphomicrobiales; family Rhizobiaceae; genus Martinezella; species Martinezella tropici. The sequence continues at coordinate 665,393 of NC_020062.1, read as the reverse complement.
GATAAAGAAAGCATGCGCCTAGCGCGACGCCAAGAGCTGCGGCAATCGCATTTGTACGCTGCGAGCGCAATCCGGCGGCGGAGACAATCATAAAATTTGGCCCAGGAGAGATGGCTACCAAAAGATAGGACAAACCGAAAGATATCAAATGTCCTGCCGGACTTTCGAAACCGTCAAGCATGGCGCCGTATCCATTCGATGCAATGGTTTGCAGCGCATATCAGGTCCACCATGATCGTGATTGTCAGCCTGATGTACTTCAGGCCACGCGGATCGTGCGAGTGTGTGCCGAGATCTTCAGAAAATGTCGGCGCATACTGCAGTTGAAGCCCCCCTACAGCCCGCATTATTTGAAGTCGAGGACGCCGTGCAAGCACGGTTCTTTGCCAAGCCGCGGCGATCGCATGGCCCGCGGTGCGTTTCACATCAGAACGATCCGTCATGCTTCGCCTGCTCCAGTTGCTCCCAGCCTCGCGGGGGAATCTTCACCCTGGCGGCGCAATTGCCGCTTGCCGTTCTAAACCTTTCAGAATTCGCTGAGCTTTACGTCCGTCATTCGGTGGAGGCTTCAGGCCTTTTAGGCCACTGATTGGCGATGCCGCGTTATGTCATGGAGGCCTGAATGAGACGCTTGTTTGTGAGGTCAGGCGGTCGTACCGCTCACGGCTTTCCACTGCGCCATTGCACTGACCCGATGAGTGTGAGTGGAAAGGGCCGAGCGTTTCCAATTCGGGGGAACGAAGAGATTTCGGATTGCTGAAAAATGATCTGCGGTGGAAAGTGGCCGCTCCTGTAGCTGACGCAAGAGGTGCTAATTCCTGCAACCATCTCGCCAACCGAAAGCTACTTGACGGGAGCTTTGACATTGTAAGAGTTTACGAACGCAACTTCCCGGTCAACAATGTACCCGCAGAAAGATGATGCCGATGTCTGGGCACGGGACGCCGCCAGCATTGCCGTCCATAATTTCCTGATTGGTCCCAACCCCTATTGAGGTTCCCATGCGCATCGCCGTCGGAGGCATTCACATCGAATGCAGCACCTACAATCCCGTCCTGAACGAAGAGAAGGATTTTCGCGTTTTTCGCGGCCCGGAGCTGACTGCCTCGCCCTACTTCGCCTTCCTTAGGGATTACGACGGCGAGTTCCTGCCAAGCATTCATGCCAGAGCGATCGCCGGCGGTCCGGTCGCCCGTCATACATACGAAGCCTTCAAGACAGAGTTTCTGGAAGGATTGAAGTCATTACTGCCGCTCGATGGGCTCTATCTCGCCATGCATGGCGCCATGTATGTCGAAGGCATGGAAGACGCCGAAGGCGACTGGATCAGCGCGGCTCGGGCCGTCGTCGGCGATAACTGCATGGTCTCGGCGAGCTACGACCTGCACGGCAATGTCACCCAGCGCATCATCGATGCGCTCGACATGTACTCCACCTATCGCACCGCCCCGCATATCGATGTCGAAGAAACCATGCGTCGGGCCGTGAAGATGCTGACGGAGAGCCTGAAGACCGGCGTAAAACCTATCCTGCTCTGGGCGCCGATCCCCGTGGTGCTGCCGGGCGAACGCACCAGCACGGTCGATGAGCCGGCCAAGAGCCTTTACGACATGCTGCCCGGAATCGATGCGATCGACGGCGTCTGGGATGCCTCCCTCATGGTCGGTTACGTCTGGGCCGACGAACCGCGCGCAACGGCCGCCGCAATCATGACCGGCACGGATCGCGCCGTGCTCGAGCGGGAAGCGAAACGACTGGCACAAGCCTATTGGGATGTGCGCAAGGATTTCGTTTTCGGCTCGGAGACGGGCTCGCTCGAAGAATGTGTCGCCAAGGCAATCGCCAGCGCGACTACGCCCGTGGTTCTGGCGGAATCCGGCGATAATCCAACGGGTGGCGGCGTCGGTGATCGCGCCGACGTGCTGGCGGAACTGATTGCCCAGGGAGCACAAGGTGTCATCTTTGCCGGCATCGCCGACAGGGCCGCGACGGAAGCCTGCTATGCCGCCGGCCTCGGCGCCACTCTCAATCTTTCCGTCGGCGCATCGCTCGACACCAAGGGCAGCAAGCCGGTGACGGGCAGCTTCACCGTCAAGTATCTGCTGGAGACTAAAGAAGCGACCGACAGGCAGGCCGTGGTTTCCATCGACGGCATCGACCTCGTGCTGTCGGCCAAGCGCCGCCCCTATCATAATATCGCCGATTTCACCCGCCTCGGCCTCGCTCCGCACAAAGCGAAGATCATTGTCGTCAAATCCGGCTACCTTTCGCCCGAGCTGGCGCCGATCGCCAACCCGAACCTGATGGCTCTGTCTCCCGGTGTCGTCGATCAGTTCGTCGAACGCCTGCCGCGCCTGCGCAAGACCAAGCCGACCTACCCCTTCGACAAGGATTTCGACTTCACGCCGGAGACGGCGATTTCCGCGCGCGCCGGTCGCTGAAGCTCAAGTCCCAGAACCGCAAGAGCGGACATCGTTAATCCGTCGTCTCAAGAAGGCGATCGCTTTTGCGAGTCGCCTTTCCGCGCCGCGCACAAACATTGTGCATCGCCAAAATTGCACAAAAAAGCGCTTGACGAGGCGGGCGAGTTCAACTTCTATTGAACCAATTTCAAATTGGTTCACCTCTCAATATGGCAATCGACAGCCTTCCGGAAAATTCGGTCCATGCCCTGGAAAGGCTCCGTGGGCTGTTGAATTCGGCCGATCTCCCGGCAGATGGAAAGCTGCCGACCGAGCGGGCTCTATCGGAGACGCTGGGTGTCAGCCGGCGGGCGATCCGGCGGGCGCTAGAAGTGCTGGAGGCGGAAGGCCGCGTCTGGCGCCGGCAGGGCTCGGGAACCTATGTCGGGCAGCGCCCGGACGATTGGAGCCAGCATGTCAGCACGCTTGTGGCCGGCACGGATCTCATGGAGGTCATGGAAGTTCGTTTGCGCATCGAGCCGCAACTGGCTCAGCTCGCCGCCATGCGCGCCAAACCCGATGACATCGACCGCATGTACGAACTGGCGAAGAAGATCGCCGCCAGCGACGATGCCGACAGCCGAGAGCTTTGGGATGGCGCGCTGCACCGGCTGATTGCACAAAGCGCCGGCAACCAGTTCTTCCTGACCATTTTCGATGTCATCAACCATGTCCGTCAGGATGAAGCCTGGCAAACCATTCGCGAATTGGCCCGCAGCATCAACAAGACCCGCCCGGTCTCCTACGCACAGCATAGGACGATCATCGATGCGATTGCCGCACGCAATCCGATGAAGGCGGCCGAAGCCATGCGCGAACATCTGCTGATGCTGCAGGAAAGCCTGATCCGCATCACCTCGCTGGATGCACGCCAAGCCGAGGAACCGCTGACTGAGGAGGTGGGCTGACCCAAAAGCCTGCCTGCCCGCCACGACCGGAGAGGAAACCGGTCGGGACCGCAAGGAACGAAAACTATAAACAGGAGAACAGAATGAAGATCGCCAAATTCATGGCATCGCTTGCCGCCGGCGCCCTGATCGCACTGCCGTCGCTAGCCGTCGAACTCAAGATCGGCCTGCAGGACGATGCCGATGCGCTGGACCCTGCCCAATCGCGCACTTTCGTCGGCCGCATCGTCTATACCGCGCTGTGCGACAAGCTCGTCGATGTAACACCGGACCTGAAGTTCGTCCCCCAGCTCGCCACATCCTGGAAATGGTCCGCCGACGGCAAGCAGCTTGTCATGGAGCTGCGCCAAGGCGTGAAATTCCAGGACGGGACGCCGTTCAATGCGCAAGCCGTCGTCGACAACATCCAGCGCTACCAGACCATGCCGGAATCGCGCCGCAAGAGCGAGCTTTCCTCCGTTGCCAAAGTCGAAGCATCAGGCGAGTACGAAGCCACCTTTACCCTGAAGGCGCCCGATGTCACGCTGCTTGCGCAGCTTTCCGACCGCTCCGGCATGATGGTCTCGCCGACCGCGGCAAAGGCCGCCGGCGCGAAATTCGGCGATCATCCCGTCTGCTCCGGCCCGTTCAAATTCGTCGAGCGCGTGCAGCAGGACCGCATCGTGCTCGAGAAATTCCAGGATTACTGGAACAAGGACAAGATCTTCATCGATAAGGTGACCTATCTGCCTATCCCCGACACGACGGTTCGCCTCGCTAACCTGCGCTCCGGCGATCTCGACATGATCGAACGCGTGGCGGCATCCGATGTCGGTACGGTCAAAGGCGACCCCAATCTCGTTTATGCCGATGCGATCGGCACCGGCTGGCTTGGCGTCTACGCCAATGTCGGCAACGGCGCGCGCGCCGACAATCCGATGGGCAAGGACAAGCGCCTGCGCCAGGCTTTCTCTCTGGCAATCGACCGCGAAGCCGCCATGCAGATCGTCTTCGATGGCACCGGGCTTGCCGGCAATCAGCCGTTTGCACCGAACAGCCCCTGGTTCGACAAGGATATTCCGGTGCCCGCTCGCGATGTCGACAAGGCCAAAGCGCTGGTGAAAGAAGCCGGCTTCGATCGCATTCCGGTCGAACTTGCCGTCGCCAACAATCCAGTCTCGATGCAGATGATGCAGATCATCCAGTCGATGGTTGCCGAAGCCGGCTTCGACGTGACGCTGAAGACGACGGAATTCGCAACCCTGCTCGACGCGCAGTCGAGCGGCAACTACCAGCTCAGCCGCTCCGACTGGTCCGGCCGCTCCGATCCCGACGGCAACATCCAGCAGTTCGTGACGACAGGCGCCGGTCTCAACGATTCCAAATACAGCAATCCGGAAGTCGACAAGCTACTGCTGGAGGCACGTCAGTCGCAGGACAATGCCGTACGCAAGCAGAAGTACGATGCGGCCGAGGCGATCCTCAGCCAGGATCTGCCGATCATCTTCCTCGGACATCAGGCCTGGATCTGGGCCTACAACAAGAAGGTATCCGGCTTCGTGCCCTCCCCGGACGGCATGATCCGTCTCGTGGGCGTGAAGAAGAACGGCTGAGCGACCAAAGCCATGCGGGCTCCTTCCCGCATGGCTCTTTCACATTCGACATCGCGGCAAGGAACTGCCCATGTATAGCTATATCGGAAAGAGGCTGCTCGTCGCCATCCCGACGCTGCTGATCATTTCGATCTTCGTCTTCTCGCTGCAGAAGCTGCTGCCGGGTGATCCGGTGCTTGCCATGGCCGGCGAGGAGCGCGATCCGCAGGTGCTGGAGCTGCTTCGCGAGAAATACCGGCTGAACGACCCGGTCATCTATCAATATGGCTATTGGCTGCAGGGTGTCGCCAAGGGCGATCTCGGCGTTTCGCTGCGCACCAACCAGCCGGTCCTGACGCTCGTTGCCGAAAAACTGCCGGTGACGATCCAGCTTGCCGTCATGTCGATGATCTTCGCTTTCGCGATCGGTATTCCGATGGGCATATTGGCGGCGGTGAAGAAGAACACCTTCATCGATTTCCTCGCCAATATCGTCGCCCTGTGCGGTCTGTCGGTGCCGAACTTCTGGCTCGGCATCATGCTGATCCTCTTGGTCTCGGTGAAACTCCACTGGTTGCCGGCTTCCGGATATCAACCGTTCTTCGAAGATCCCTGGCGCTCGATTCAGACGATGCTGATGCCGTCCTTCGTGCTCGGCAATGCGCTGGCGGCAACCTTGATGCGACATACTCGTTCCTCGATGCTGAGCGTGCTCAATAGCGATTATATCCGCACCGCCCGCGCCAAGGGCCTGCCGGAGACAGCAGTGGTCCTACAGCATAGTTTCCGCAACGCCATTCTGCCCGTCGTCACCGTCAGCGCCCTGCTCTTCGGTGAGCTTCTGGCCGGCGCTGTGCTCACCGAGCAGATATTCACCATCCCCGGCTTCGGCAAGCTGATTGTCGACGCGGTCTTCAACCGGGACTATGCGGTCGTCCAGGGTGTGGTGCTTTGCACAGCCGTCGGCTTTATCGCGATGAACCTCATTGCCGATATTCTCTACGTCCTCCTCAATCCGCGCATGAGGGCAGCCCTATGAGCACGATCGTTCAGACGGCCGCAGCTGCTCCCTCTGCCAAGCGGGCGCCCAATCGGGCCTGGCGAAAGCTGAGGGCCAACAAGGGCGCGTTGGTCGGGCTTGCCATCATCCTCTTCTTTACAACGATTGCGGCACTTGCGCCGCTCCTGCCGATCCCGGATCCGGTCGCCACCAGCTGGTCGGCGATCCGCAAGGCGCCATCGGCCGCGCACTGGCTCGGCACCGACGATCTCGGCCGGGACATTCTCTCCCGCATGATCTGGGGCGCGCGAGCGTCCCTGATGGCCGGCGTCTTCTCGGTTGCCATCGCCGTTGCGATCGGCGTGCCTTCGGGCCTGATCTCGGGCTACTATGGCGGCTGGATCGATCAGATCATCTCGCGCATCACCGAGGCCTTCCTGGCGATGCCGTTCCTCATCACCGCCATTGCGCTTGCCGCCTTCCTCGGCCCGAGCCTTATCAATGCGATGATCGCGATCGGGCTTTCGGCAACGCCCGTTTTCGTACGGTTGACCCGCGGCCAGGTGCTGGCGGTCAAGACGGAGGATTATGTCGAGGGTGCCCGCTCGATCGGTCTCACCCATTTCAGCATCATCTCCCGCTATATCCTGCCGAACGTCTTCGCTCCGATCCTCGTGCAGGCAACGCTCACTATCGCGACCGCGATCATCGCCGAGGCCAGCCTCTCCTTCCTCGGCCTCGGCCAGCAGCCCCCTGCCCCGAGCTGGGGTTCGATGCTCAACGTCGCCAAGAATTATCTCGAACAGGCGCCCTGGATGGCCATGTGGCCGGGTGCCGCCATTTTTCTCGTCGTGATCGGCTTCAACCTCCTCGGCGACGGCCTGCGCGATGCGCTCGACCCGCGCGAAGCATGAATAAACTCAAAAGGATGCCCCAATGACCGCATTCACCACCCGCCCCGAAATCCTCGGCACCTTCGGCGTCGTCACGTCGACGCACTGGATCGCATCCGCCGTCGGCATGAGCATTCTCGAGAAGGGCGGCAATGCCTTCGACGCTGCCGTTGCGACCGGCTTCGTGCTGCAGATCGTCGAGCCGCATCTCTGCGGGCCGGGCGGCGATATGCCGGCCGTCCTCTATTCGAAGAAGAAGGACAAGATCGAGGTCATCTGCGCCCAGGCGCCGGCACCGGCCGGCGCAACGATCGAACATTACACGCGCGAGGGGCTGAAGCTCATCCCCGGCGATGGCCTGCTCGCGACCGTCATTCCCGGCTCCTTCGACGGCTGGATGCTGATGCTGCGCGACTATGGCCGGCTGACCGTCCGCGACGTGCTGGAACCGGCGATCCACTATGCCGAAAAAGGCCATCCCGTCCTGCCGCGCGTTTCCGCAACTATTGCAGAACTTGCCGATTTCTATCGCAAGGAATGGCCGACCTCCTATGACACCTGGCTTCCCGGCGGTGCCGCCCCCGAACCCTGGTCCAACTTCAAGAACCCGATTCTTGCCGAAACCTGGAAGCGTGTCGTTGCCGAGGCGGAAAGCAGGAGCGATCGCGAAGCGCAGATCGAAGCCGCGCGCGATGCCTATTACCGCGGCTTCGTCGCTGAAGCGATCGACAGCTATGTCAGCAAGACCGAAGTCATGGATGCGAGCGGCGCCCGCCACAAGGGCGTGTTAACTGCGGATGACATGGCCAACTGGCGCGCCACCATCGAGGAGCCGCTGACCTATGACTATCACGGCTGGACGGTCGCCAAGATCGGTCCCTGGGGTCAAGGGCCTGTCTTCCTGCAGACGCTGTCGCTCCTCAAGGGTTTCGATCTGGCCGGCATGGACCCCGCCGGAGCCGACTTCGTCCACACCGTTACTGAGGCCATGAAGCTCGCCTTTGCCGATCGCGAGGTCTATTACGGCGACCCCAATTTCACGAATGTACCGCTCGAAACCCTGCTTTCGGATGCCTATGCTGATGAGCGCCGCCGGCTGATTTCGTCCGAGGCGTCGCTTGCCCTGCGCCCCGGCAAGCTGCCCGGCTTTGAAAGCCAGTACGATCTCACTATGGCGATGCTCGATGCGCCAGAAGCCAAGAGCGGCGCGGTCTACGAGCCGACAATGTCGCATCTCACCGAGAAGCGCGGCGATACCGTGCATATCGATGTCATCGACCGCGAAGGCAATATGGTGTCGGTGACACCATCGGGCGGGTGGCTGCAATCCTCGCCGATCATTCCCGGCCTCGGCTTCTGCCTCAATTCCCGCGCCCAGATGTTCTGGCTGCAACCCGGCCTGCCCTCTTCACTTGCACCGGGCAAACGGCCGCGCACGACGTTGACCCCGACGATGGCGCTGCATGAAGGACGCCCGACGCTCGCCTTCGGCACGCCTGGCGGCGATCAGCAGGAACAGTGGCAGCTCTCCTTCTTCCTGCGCTATGTCCATCACGGGCTGAACCTGCAGGAAGCGATCGACAAGCCGCTATTCCACAGCACGCATTTCCCGAGTTCCTTCTATCCGCGCACGCGCGAACCCGGCGGCCTGACGGCAGAGGCGAATTTCAGCGCCGACGTGCTGGATACGCTGCGCAAGAAGGGCCACCAGCTGACCGTCGCTCCGGAGTGGACCGTGGGACGCCTCACCGCAGCGCGGCGTGATGCGGACGGTCTCTTGCGCGCCGCAGCGACTCCGCGTTTGATGCAAGCCTACGCCGTTGGGAGGTAGAGCCGATGACCTGGTCGATCGTTGTACGAGAGCCGGAAACCGGAAATCTTGCTATCGCCGTCGCCACCCGCTTCTTTGCCGTCGGCAGCATCGTGCCGCATATTCGCGGCGGCATCGGCGCGGTTGCGACGCAGGCCTTTGCCAGCCCGCTTTACGGTATCGACGGACTGGCCATGCTGGCAGCAGGTCATGCGCCTGGCGAAATCGTTGAGGCTTTGAGTGCTCGCGACGAAGGCCGCGAGCAGCGGCAGTTTCACCTGATCGACAGTAAGGGCAGCAACGCCGCCTTCACCGGCGCCAAGTGCATCGATTGGGCCGGTCATCTGGTGGACGACAACGTGTCGGTTGCCGGCAACATGCTGGCCGGGCCACAGGTGATTTCTGAAACGCTTGCGACCTTCAAGAAGACTGCCGGCAAACCACTCGCCGAACGGCTGCTCGAAGCCATGCGGGCGGGCGAAGATGCGGGCGGCGATAAGCGTGGCAAGCAATCGGCAGCACTCGTCATCCACCGCGACCAGGATTACGCCTGGCTGAACATCCGTATCGACGACAGTGCCGATCCGCTTGCCGAACTGGAGCGGCTCTATGCCGTCGCTCAGGAGCGTTATCTTCATGTCGCCGAGACCATGCCGACGCGCCAGAACCCCAGCGGCATGATCGACCGCCGCGAAATCGACGAGAGGATTGCCGCGCTTGAGGCCAAAAGGGTGGCCGAAGGCCGACCCTCGGCTTCCCGTGCGACGATGGCAGCTCCGTCGTGAGCAACCTCAATTGAAGCCTGACCAATGGTAAAATCATAAAAGGGAACTTCATGCCGACCATTGCAGCTCGAACAACCAACCAAGGCACCCAGCCTGTTCTTTCGGTCTCCAATCTCTCCACCTCATTTCTCGTCGATGGCGAGTGGCGCACGGTCGTCAAGGCTATCTCTTTCGACGTCATGCCGGGTGAAACGGTCGCCATCGTCGGCGAAAGCGGTTCCGGCAAGAGCGTGACCTCGCTCTCGATCATGCGCCTGCTCGCCAGGGCCAGCAGCCGCATAGAGGGTGAAGTCAGACTCAACGGCCGAGATCTTCTGACTTTGCCGGAGGCCGAGATGCGCAAGGTGCGCGGCAAGGATGTCGCGATGATCTTCCAGGAGCCGATGACTTCTCTCAATCCGATCTTCACCATCGGCCGGCAGATTTCCGAGGCGCTGACCTGCCACGGCAATATTTCCAAGGCTGAAGCGAAGGCGGAAACGATCCGCCTCCTAGAAAAGGTGCGCATCCCCAACGCGTCCTCTCGCTTCGACGAATATCCGCACCAGTTTTCCGGCGGCATGCGCCAGCGCGTGATGATCGCCATGGCACTTGCCAGCCGCCCGAAACTGCTGATCGCCGACGAGCCGACGACCGCGCTCGATGTGACGATCCAGGGCCAGATCCTCGACCTCATCAAGGTGCTGCAGGAAGAGGAAGGCATGTCCGTCCTCTTCATCACCCACGATATGGGCGTCGTGGCCGAGATATCCGATCGCACCATCGTCATGTATCGTGGCGAGGCAGTCGAGACCGGCGAGACCGACGATATCTTCCATCGCGGCCAGCATCCCTATACTCGAGCCCTGCTGTCAGCCGTGCCGCGCTTGGGTTCGATGAAGGACCAGCCGCAGCCGCTGCGCTTCCCGGTCGTTGACGCAAGCACTGGCGAGCGCAGCGAGCCAAAGGCGCTCACAGACACCGTCGATCACCGCAAGACGCCGGTTCTCGAGGTTAAGAACCTCGTCACCCGCTTCGATCTTCGCGGTGGCCTGCTTGCCCGTCCGACAGGCGCTATCCACGCCGTCGAAAATGTCTCCTTCGATCTCGCTCAGGGGGAAACCCTGTCGCTGGTCGGAGAATCCGGCTGCGGCAAGTCGACGACGGGGCGCTCCATCATGCGCCTCATCACGCCGAAGTCCGGCGAAGTTCGTCTCGACGGCTATGATGTGATGAAGCTGGACGCGCTCGAACTGCGCCGGATGCGCCGCAGCATCCAGATGATCTTCCAGGACCCTTTCGCGAGCCTCAATCCGCGCATGACGATCGGCGCTGCTGTAGCGGAACCCATTATCGAGCATCGCCTGGGCACACGCGCCGAAGCCCGGGAAAAGGCCGCCGATCTTCTGGAACGTGTCGGATTGAAAGCGGATATGATGAGCCGCTATCCGCACGAATTCTCAGGCGGCCAGCGCCAGCGCATCTGCATCGCCCGCGCGCTCGCCCTTGATCCGAAAGTGATCGTTGCGGACGAAAGCGTCTCGGCGCTGGACGTATCGATCAAGGCGCAGGTCTGCAATCTGCTGATGGATCTGCAGCAGAGCCTCAACCTCTCCTATCTCTTCATCTCGCACGACATGGCCGTGGTCGAGCGCGTCAGCCACCGGGTCGCCGTCATGTATCTCGGCGAGATCGTCGAAATCGGACCGCGCGCGTCGGTGTTCGAAAATCCGCAGCATCCCTACACCAGGAAGCTGATGGCGGCCGTCCCGGTGCCGGATCCGTCCCGACGCGGCATCCGGCGCAACCTCGCCGTCGACGAGTTGAAGAGCCCGGTGCGCCCCGTCGGTTATCAGCCGCCAGCCCGCGCGTATCGCGAAGTCTCGAAAGGCCATCTGGTTCAAATGGAAGAGGCCGCCTGAGGCGCATTCTGACCTTGACGCCACCGAATTCCGGGCAAATATCGGCATCCTGTGAATAGCCCCGAGTTTCCTAGACGCCCTCGGGTTAGATTTTCTGCTGCTTTTCGAACTCGACGGGCGACAGCATCCCGTTCCTGACGTGTTTGCGTTTCGGGTTGTAGAACATTTCGATGTAGTCGAACACGTCCTGGCGAGCTTCATCGCGTGAACGGTAGACCCTGCGACGTATCCGTTCTCGCTTGAGAAGATTGAAGAAGCTCTCGGCCACCGCGTTATCATGGCAGTTGCCGCGTCGGCTCATGGAATGAACCAGATTGTGATGCCTGAGGAACGCGGCCCAGTCCATGCTGGTGAACTGCGAGCCCTGGTCCGAGTGGATCAGCACCTTTTCCTTCGGCTTGCGTCGCCACACGGCCATAAGCAGAGCCTGTAGAACGACATCGGTGGTTTGGCGGCTCTGCATTGCCCAACCGATCACACGACGCGAATAAAGATCGATGACGACGGCAAGATAGGCGAAGCCCTCGCAGGTTCGGATGTAGGTGATGTCCGTCACCCAGGTAGTGTCTGGAGCCGTCACGTCGAATTGCCGGTCGAGCGTGTTGTCGATGACGACCGAAGGCCTGCCGCCGTGGATGCCGGGACGGCGTTTGTAGCCAATCTGCGCCTTGATCCCGGCAAGGCGGGTCAGACGCGCAACCCGGTTCGGGCAACATGTCTCTCCCTAATCGAGAAGGTCGTCGTGCAGCTTGCGATAACCGTAGACCTTGCCGCTCTCTTCCCATGCCTTCAGGAGCAGGTCGGTCTGTCGCTTGTCCTCGCTGGCTCGCCTGCTCAGCGGGTTCTTCAGCCAGGCATAAAACCCACTGGGATGAACCCGCAGAAGGCGGCACATCGTCCGCACCGAAAACTGCAAGCAATGCAGAGCAATGAACGCGTACTTCACTTTGCATCCCTGGCGAAATACGCGGCCGCTTTTTTTAGGATATCTCGCTCCTCGGTGACGCGAGCCAGTTCCTTCTTCAGCCGCCTGATCTCCTCGGCCTCGTCGTTGCCCTTGGTGTTCGACGCAGCAAACTTCTTTTTCCATTCGTAGAGCGAATGCTGGCTGACGCCGAGGCGCTGCGAGACCTCCGCAACCGGATAGCCTCGCTCCGTGATCTGGCGCACCGCGTCACGCTTAAACTCTTCGCTAAAATTCGATTTGCTCATGATGCTCTTCTTGCCTCAAAATTAGGAAAGAAGGCGTCTACAAATCTCGGGGCTATTCAACCTGTTCCATATTCCCCGCCACGACATCTCTTCCAACCATCATCGGACAATCGCCCGGGCATGACCCACAGAAGTAGTTCTGGGGTACCATTTCGCCTCCAGGGAAGTGCCTTGTGGAGGCTGAGAGACACAGGCGCACTTAAAGCTACGGTACTGACATCAAGGATTCGATATAATTTGGAGGTATGTGATCAACTGCGACTTTTCGCAATCGATTGGACAGCCACTCTAAAATCGTCGCACCAAATCGCCCTGATATCCAACAGGGTTGCCCTCGTCACCGACACATCCAAAATCGTCGCGAAGATGTGGGGCGAGCAGTGCCACAGAGCTTGGCGACCCTGGTTCGTCGCCCACGATCTCGCCGAAGGCGGAGCCCCACTCAGTCGATACGGTGATCACTGCGAAACTCATGTGAGGTATCATGCCTCCGGGTTGCCTTCTGATTTTCTTTGAACGCGCTCAAGAAACTTGATACGGAAACCCATTGCACCATTATCGTGAGTAAATGGCGGCATGGGAGATCGAGTTGGACGCAGCGCTGGACAAGTCGCGGAAGATTGGCACCCGCGAGCGGAACAAGAACGACAAGCTGAGGAGGATCAAGTCCTCGGCTCTAGAACTTTTCGTGTCGAAAGGTTTCGACGACACGACGACCCGGGAGATCGCCAGCGCGGCGGGCGTCGGCCTGGGGACGGTGTTCGTCTACGCCGAAACCAAGCGCGACCTTCTCTTTCTCATCGTCAACGACGACCTCGAAGACTGCGTGAATCGATCGATCCAAGCATGCTCGACCGAGCGATCGCTATTTCAGAACATCATGGCGATCCTAGGCATCCACTACGAATACTTCTCGAGACTTCCAGTACTTTCCAGGCAGGCTCTCCGGGAAATGTATTTCTATCAGTCTGGCAAACAGGCCGAGCGTTTCATGAGGACCCGCGAACGGCTGAGCGGTCTGTTGGAACGCCTGATCGAAGAGGCAAGCGTCGCCCGCGTCATCCATTCCGACGAATCGACGCAAGCCATCGCACAAACGATCTTCGCGATCTACCAGGTCGACCTTCGCCGCTGGCTTTCTACGGACGACCTGAACCTTGACTCCGCCATGGAGCATCTCGGGCACCAACTCAAGGTCCTCATGAAGGGCCTCTCTCCCCGACCAGAAGCCCTGGCCTGATCGAAGCTGCCCGACATGGCGGGGAAAGCCATGCCTCTCAAAAATATTGATCATGATCAGTATTGACAATTGTCGTTCGCTGTATCACAAAATTGAGCGTGCTCATTTTATTGTCGACGAGAGGATGTCGACAAGCGCGAGCAGGAGGCGTCAGTAGGCTAGTTTCGGTAGCGACCAACCGCGTGGACGACCGCCCGCGCGACCGAGTTTCCGTTGCCGAGAAAGCGCATGACAGGGCGAAATCGCACGTGATCTGGGAGGATCGGAACATGCCGAAACACGACAAATCCGACACGCAGCTGACCAGAAGAGGCGCACTCGCCAGGATCGGTGGAGCGATTGCCGCAGGAGCTATCGCCCAATTTCCGGCTCCCCTCCTCGCCCGGACTGAAACGCGCTCCCTGAAGATCGGCATGCTGGCGAGCATATCTGGTCTGAGATCGGATTTCGGGGCCGTAGATTCATGGATTGTTGAACGCGTTCAAAAATCTGTGGCCAATGGCCTCGATATCGGCGGAACGAATTATGCCGTCGAGATCATCGTAAAGGATAACCAGTCCGACCCCAACCAGACGGCCGTGGCGGCGCGCGATCTCGTCCTGCGCGAGAAGTGCGACCTGATTCTTACCGACGACGGCGACAATTCTTCGGGCGCTGCAGCCGAACTCGCGGATGCCCGTGGCGTACCGATGATTTCGACTTTGTCGCCTTGGGAAGCCTGGGTGTTTGGGAGGCACGGCGCTCCAGACAAGGGCTTCCCCTTCACCTTCCACTATTGCATCGGCGCGGGTGACGTTTTCAAACTCTACACCGATATGTGGAACGGAATGCAGACCAACAAGAAGGTCGGAACGATCTACATGGACTCCGCCGCGGCGCGCGGATTCGCCGATCGTCAGCATGGCCTGCCGGTTCTCCTGCAGAAGAACGGCTACACCGAAGTCAACACAGGCTTCTTCCAGCTAAACAACGATGACTTCACCAATCAGATAGCCGAGTTGATCGGCGGCGACGTCGGCATTTTGTCTGGCAGCTGCTATCCCAATCACTTTGCAACCTTCTGGAACCAGGCTGCGCAGAACGGCTTCCAACCTGAGGCGGTAACCGTCGCAGGTCCGTTCCTCTTCCCCAGCGCGCTCGAGGGCCTCGGCGATCTCGGCGACGGCATGTCGACCGAGGTCCTTTGGAACCCCGCTCTCCCTTACAAGTCTTCGATGACCGGGCAGAGCGCGCGGGAACTGGCCGACGAGTTCGAACAGGACACGGGCGCGCAGTGGACGCAGCCGCTTGGCATCTCCCACTCGCTTTGGGAGGTTGGTTTCGCGGCCCTTAGAGGTGCGTCCGATCCCAAGGATAACAAATCGATCCGGGACTCCATCGCCTCGCTCAAAGTCGACACGGTCGTCGGCCCCTTGGATTTCGCGGGATCGCCCGTGAAGAACGTCGCGATCCAAAAACTCGTCGGCGGTCAATGGCGCAAGACCAAGGACGGCAAATTCCCCTTCGAGCTTGTCATCGTGAACGCCGGCACGAGTGGCGTGACGCCCACGGCCGAGTTGGTGCCGCTCTCGAAGATTCGGAGCTGAAGGAAATGGCCGCGAGCGATGTGCTGCTGCGCATATCAGGTCTCAAGAAGCGCTACGGGTCGATTGTCGTCGCCGATGACATCGACTTGGAACTGCCGCATCGCGGCTGCCTGGGCGTGATCGGACCGAACGGAGCCGGAAAGAGTACATTGTTCCATCTGCTCACCGGGGTGGTCCGGCAGGACAGCGGCTCCATTGTGCTCGACGGCAACGAGCTGTCCGAGTTGTCTCCTCATCGACGCCCTTCAATGGGTGTCGTCAGGGCATTCCAAATACCGCAATGTTTCGAGAATCTGACGGTGAACGAGAACGTGCTCCTGGCGTCCTACTCCGCCGCCCGTTTGCGCGGCGCGCGCGCCCGGGAGCTGGCTACGGAAGCCCTTCGGCGGACCGGGCTTTCCGGAGTGACGGACATGCATGCGGGCAAGCTCCGCCTGCTCGACAGAAAGCGTCTGGAACTCGCGAAAGCCCTCGCCTCGAACGCTCGCCTCCTGCTGCTCGACGAAATAGCCGGCGGACTCACCGACGCCGAGACTGCGTCACTGATCGAGCTGATCCAGGAGCTGAAGGCCATGCACTCGATCATCTGGATCGAGCACATTCCGCACGCGCTCAAGGCCGTCGCGGACCGCGTCATGGTTCTCAATTTCGGACGAAAGGTCATGGAGGGCCTCCCTGACGATGTGATGAACAGCGCGCTCGTTCGCGAAATCTACATGGGAATACCCGCCGATGAAGCTGCTTGAGGTCGAAAATCTGGAAGCGTTCCACGGCGATCTGCGCGCGCTGCACGGTCTGTCGCTGTCGTTGGACGCGG
This sequence comes from Rhizobium tropici CIAT 899, assembly GCF_000330885.1. Taxonomy (NCBI): domain Bacteria; kingdom Pseudomonadati; phylum Pseudomonadota; class Alphaproteobacteria; order Hyphomicrobiales; family Rhizobiaceae; genus Martinezella; species Martinezella tropici. The sequence continues at coordinate 649,208 of NC_020062.1, read as the reverse complement.
GCGAATGCGTCGCAGTCGTCGGGGCGAACGGCGCTGGCAAGACGACTTTGCTTCGCAGCATAGCCGGTCTTGTTGGCCGAGTTGAAGGTCGTGTGACCTATGACGGGAAGGAGATCACGCGTCGGAAGGTCGAGGACATCGCGCGTTCCGGCGTCGCTCTGGTGCCCGAGGGGCGCGCGCTCTTTCCGTCGCTGGATGTGGAGGAAAATCTCAAGATCGGCGCATTCTCCGGGCGACCCGGACACTGGAACCTCGAGTCCATTTTCGAGCTGTTTCCCTTGCTCGAAGAGCGGCGTTCACAGCGTCCGAACACGCTTTCCGGCGGGCAGCAGGGGCTGGTGGCAATCGGCCGCGCGCTCATGTCGAACCCCAGAGTTCTGCTCTGCGATGAAATATCGCTCGGGCTGGCCCCGGTGGCGGTGGAAGCAATCTACCGATCTTTCGAGGCGATCTCACGTTACGGGACTTCCATTGTCCTTGTCGAACAGGACGTACATCGTGCTCGATCGTTCGCTAGCCGACTTTATTGCCTACTCGAAGGGCGGATGACCCTTCATGGGAACAGTGCCGACCTGACCGACGAGCAGTTGGCGCGTGCCTATTTTGGTTTGGGGGAGATGATGCATTGACCTGGGTCTCGACGATCATCAACGGCGCACTCCTGGGCGGGCTTTACGGCTTGTTCGGTGTCGGCCTCGCGCTCGTGTTCGGTGTCACTCGCATCGTGAACATTGCCCATGGCGAGTTCATCGCCCTGGCGGCGTTCATCGGACTGGGCGCATCGACACTACTGCCGTTCCTGCACCCGCTGCTGCTCATTGTTCCCGTGACGGCCGTTTCGTTCGCTTTGGGGTATGTGCTGCAGGCAGGGCTGATCAATCGTGCGCTAAAGCTCAACAACATGGTCGCCCCATTGTTGCTGACATTCGGCATCTCCGTGGTCGCGCGCAACATGATGGCGGAAGGGTTCGGCGTGAGCCCAAGGATGATCAAGCAGGGCGATTTCGCGCAACAGAGCTTTGACATCGCCGGAATGAAGATTGGCGTTCTCCCAGTCACGACCATGCTCATAGCTATTGCTCTCTTCCTGGGCCTCGAATTCGCGCTCAAGAAGACGAAGTTCGGGCGTATGGTTCGCGCGACCGCGGACAATCCGGAGATCGCCAGGGTCATGGGCATTACGCCGGACCGCGTCTACAGCCTTGTCACGGGCATCTCGTTCGCATTGGCGGGAGTGGCAGGCGTCTTGCTTGCCATGCGCACGACCTTCACGCCGTTCTCCGGCGTTGAGCGGCTTCTCATTTCCTTCGAAGTGGTCGTACTTGGCGGCTTGGGCTCGTTCTGGGGAGCCATGCTCGGCGGCATCGCCTTGGGGATAGCCCAACTCGTCGGCCTCAAGCTCAACCCGAATGCCGGCTTTCTCTACGCTCACCTCCTCTTTCTGGCGTTCATGCTTGCGCGCCCGAACGGCTTCTTTGGAGCGCGGGCATGACCAGGCGACATTCCGAAATCTCGATCTTCATTCTCGCTGTCGTCGCAGCAACCACGATGCCGTTGCTTGCGGACGAAGGCGTCACCGCGGTGGTCGGCGAGGCATGCCTGATGCTCGCCATGGCGAGCGCCTGGAACCTGATGGCCGGGTATGTGGGCCTCGTGTCGCTAGGACTGCAGGCCTTCGTGGGCCTGGGCGCTTATGCGGCGATCTACACATCCAATGCGTTGGGAGTTTCGCCCTATCCGGCGCTCGTCGCGGGGCCGCTTGCGGGAATGGCGCTTGCAGCTCTCAGCTCGGTGCTCCTGCTTCGGCTGCGCGACGCCTATTTCTCCATCAGCACCTGGGTCATCGCAGAGGTCGTCGCGATGCTGGTACTCATAGCCCCCAATCTGGGTAACGTCACCGGGCTCACGCTCGAGGCGACGCGCGACCTCGACTTCGACCTGTTTCTGAGAATCACGTTCTGGCTGAGCGCCGGCCTCGCCATCATTACGGTCTTCGGGATCGGCCTCCTGATGCGGTCTCCAACGGGGCTGGCGATGATGGGCGTCCGTGACAACGAACTCGCGGCCGTCAGCATCGGGGTCGATGTCCGTCGAAACCGCCTTATCGCTTTGCTTACCGTCGGAGCCGTCTGCGGCCTGGCGGGGGCAATAAACTATTCGGGCGCGATGTTCGTCACGGTGTCGAGCGGTTTCGATGTGAACTGGGTGGTGACGATGATCTTCATCGTGATCGTCGGGGGTATCGGCACGATCGGCGGGCCTGTCGTCGGCACGCTGCTCTACTACGGCCTGCGCCAACTGATGATGGTAGGTTTTGGCCTTTCCGGCAGCTGGCACCTCACCGCGATGGGAATCGTGGCTATTGCCACCATCCTCGTCGCCCCCAAGGGTCTATGGCCATGCATCCGCGCCCTCCTGTCCACCAGGATGCGGATCGCGCCCGCCCAGCCCGCAACACTGATGGCCGAAGAAATGCCCGGTAGGAGTTTGTGATGGGACTTGTGGAAAACAAAACCTGCATCGTGACTGGCGCGGCGGGAAGCATCGGCCTCGCCACGGCGAAACTGCTCGCAGGCGAAGGCGCGAAGGTGATGCTGGTTGACTTCAATGCCGCCAGGCTCGCCGAGGTCGCTCGGGAATTCGATCCAGCACGGACGGGGTCCTGCGTGGCCGACGTCACGGACCCTGCACAGGTTCGCGACTTTATTCTGCAAACGGTAGAAGCGTTCGGCCCCATCGACGTCCTCTTCAGCAATGCGGGCAACGATGGACCGCTTAGCCCAATCGCAGACTATCCAGAGGACATGTTCGACAAGATCATCAAGACACACGTCTATGGCGGCTTCTATACTTGCAAGTATGCCGTGCCTCATATGCGCGACGGCGGCAGCATCGTCATCATGTCGAGCATCGTCGGCCTGAAGGGAGTTCCCGGGAACTGCTCGTATGTCATGGCGAAGCACGCTCTCACCGGACTGATGAGGGGGTTGTCGAAGGAGCTCGGCCATCGCGGCATTCGAGTCAATACCGTCAATCCAGGTCCGGTCGACAATGAGTTCATGCGTACTGCCGAGAAGACCATGTCGGTCGTCCTCGGCCGGGATGCCGGAGCCTTCTTCGACGAGCAAATACCCTTGGGCCGTCATGCCAAGCCTGAAGAGGTCGCCGAAGCAGTCTGCTTCCTGGCCTCCGATCGCAGTCGCTACACGAATGGGTCGGCCATCATGGTCGACGGCGGATTTTCCTCATGACCATGTCCTTCCAAGACATACCCTCACGGGATGAGGCTGGCTCTTCAGAGCAGCGTAGGGTCATGGTTTCCGTTGCCCCAAACGGCGGACGGAAGACCAAGGCCGACCACCCGGCCCTGCCGCTGTCGGCAGACGAGTTGGCGCGCTGCGCCGCCGAGTGCCGGGATGCGGGAGCCAGTCTCATCCACGTGCATGTCCGGGACGATCGAGGCCGTCATTCGCTCGACGCCGAGGCCTATCGCGAGGCGACGAGCGCGATCAGACGGCAAGTCGGTCGGGAACTCGTGGTGCAGATCACCACTGAATCCCTGGGCATCTATTCTCCATCAGAGATGATCGAGACCGTCCGCGCGGTCAGGCCGGAAGCGGCCTCTATCGCGCTGCGGGAGATCGTCCGCGACGAGAGCGACGAGAGACCCTTCGCAAGGCTTATGGAGTGGATGTCGCGGGAAGGCGTCACACCGCAGATCATCCTGTATGACCAGGTTGACCAGGAGGCTCTTCGCGACATGCGGTCGCGCGGCCTTGTCAGCGATCAGGTCCCCTTGCTGTATGTACTCGGGCGTTATAGCGCTAGCCAAACCTCCATTCCGGCGGACGTTCTGCCATTCGTACGGACCGATGACGCGCCACATTGGAGCGTCTGCGCCTTCGGGCAACATGAAGCTGCCTGCGTCGTGGCCTCCGCACTCCTTGGCGGCAACGCGCGGATCGGGTTCGAGAACAATCTCCATCTTCCGACGGGCGCGATCGCTCCCTCGAACGCCGCCTCCGTCTCCGTTGTGGCGAAGGCGCTCACCTCGCTGAGCCTTCCCTTGGAGACCGCCGATGGCTTGAGGGAAACATTTTCCAGACTGCAATGAATTCGGAGTTCAAGGAATGAACGTACAGAACGTGACAACCGATCCCGGCGGGCCTAGGAGCCTTGAGAACGCCAAGGCATGGATGAAGGACCGTCTTGGCAAGCGGGTGCATCCCCTCGGTCTCACCGACCCGGCGGAGACAATCAGGGCTATCGATCGGCTCGAAGGCCTCGACGGTGCGAACTGGGCAAAATCGTGGGTCGCATCCGGTAAGGAATTCCTCGCCAACGGTCGGTTGGCCGAAGAGCGCGGCGACCTCGAGGCCGCTCGTGCCGCCTACTATCAAGCCTATGGGTTCTTTTTCCTCGGGCGCTTCCCGTGTCCCAACCACCCCCACAAGTTGGCCAGCTACGAACTGGAGCTCGAGGCGTACGGCAATTTCGGCCGATTGGCCGAGCCACCGATCGAACCCGTGACGGTTCCTTTTCAGGAAGGGACTCATGGTGACCGCGTGCGCTTCTATGTGAGGAAGCCGACTGATGTCGCCAAGCCGCCTGTCGTCATTATGTGGGGCGGTGTCGATGCCTGGAAAGAGGAGATGACCGAGCTCTCCTCACAGCTGGCGGCAGCGGGCATCGCGTCCATTGCCATGGACAACGTTGGGACCGGGGAGTCGCCCATCAAGGCCAAAGCCGATGGCGAGAAACAGTTTCTTCCGGTCATCGAGTGGGCTCGGCAGAACGAGGACCTCGACGGCACTCGCTTGGTTCTTATCGGACGATCGTTTGGCGGCCATTGGGCGACGAAACTCGCCCATCTCATTCCGGATGCGCTTCGCGGTGCCGTGAACTGGGGTGGCGGCGTCCACTATATGTTCCAGCGCGACTGGGTCGAACAGTCCAGGTACCCCGACAGCTACCTCATGGAATTGGTCGAAACCCGCAGCCGGATGCTCGGCGCGTCGAACGACGAGGAATACGCCGAAGGTTTCCGGATCCTGTCCCTGCTCGACCAGGGCATTCTCGACCGTCCCTCCGCGCCGCTGCTTCTTGTAAACGGCAAGGACGACAGGCAGTGCCCCATCGCGGACATTCACCTGCTTCTCGAGCATGGCAGCCCCAAGACGGTGCGCCTCTTTCCCGGCGGCCACATGGGGTTCGGGCCACATACGGTTCCCACCATTGTGCGCTGGATCGAACAGCGCCTGCAATGACACGAAAGGAAAAACCATGAGCAACTGGCGATTGATGATGCCGACGACGGAGGCCTACCTTTTGGACAAGGTCCTCTTCGAGCTGCATCACAAGCCCGACGACCTGGCAGCCTACAATCAGGACAAGGACCAATACCTCTCCCGCTACAAGCTGACCGCCGAGATGAAGGCGAAGATCAGCGGCAACGATGTGGCCGCGCTCTATGAAGCCGGCGTCAACCCCTATCTCCTGCGGGCGCATTGCATCGGCGTGAAAATCCCCGAGGACGTTTCGCTCGCCGCACTGCGCAGCCTCATGAAAGAAGGAGACGACAAATGGCTGAAATAACCGGAATCTATACGGCGAGCCACACGCCCGTCATGCTCAACTTCCCGGACCGGATTCCGGCGGAACTTCGCAACGAAATCTTCGGGGCCTACGAGGACATGGGTCGCGACTTCGAGTCCGGTAAACCCGACGCCCTGATCGTTCTTTCGAACGACCATCTGCACAACTTCTTCCTCGACAACTTTCCTGCCCTCTGCATCGGGACGGGCGAAAGCTACGAGAGCCCGATCGAGCACTGGCTCAAGGCAAAGCGCAGAACGTTCCAGGGAGACCAGGCCTTCGGCTCGTACCTTCTGCAAGCCGCATTGCAAGCCGACTTCGATCCGGCGTTCTCCATGGACATGGTGCTCGACCACGGATCATTGACGCCGCTCGAGCTGGCGGGCCTAGATCCCGACCTGCCGATCGTTCCGGTTCTCTTCAACTGCGTCCAGCCGCCGATGCCGACGATGCGTCGGTGCTACAATTTCGGTCGGTTCCTCGGCAAGGCGATCCGCGAATACGAAGGCGTCGAGCGCGTCGCGATCCTGGCGACAGGCGGCATCAGCCACGATATAGCGACGCCGCGCATGGGCATGGTCAATCGGGAATTCGATGAGAACCTCCTCCAGCTGCTCGAGGCGGGCGATCCTGACAAGGTGATCGCCTATGCCACTGACTTCGTCCATACCGCGGGCAACGGTGCCGAAGAAATCCGGATGTGGATGGCGGCGATGGGCACGGCCGAAGTCTCCGGCCTGCAGTTTAAGCGCGCCTTCTACAAGGCAGTGAACGACTGGTACACGGGTATCGGAATCGGTCACTTCGTCGGCGAAAACGTGAAGGTGGCCTGAATGCTGAAAGACATCAAAATCCTTGTCTTGGGCGGGGGGATAGCCGGCATGGCCGCCTCGATCGCACTGCGCGACCGAGGGATCGCCGTCGATCTCTGCGAGCGCGATCCGCAGTGGAAGGTCTACGGGGCGGGCATCACGATTACGGGGCCGACGCTGCGAGCGATGGGGCGGCTGGGCATACTCGACGAGGTGCTGGAGGAAGGCTATGCGGCCGACGGCATCGACATCTGCTCGGCGCAGGGCAAACACCTGTTCACCGTGGATACAACGAACGAGGCGCTCGGTGGCATTCCGAGCGCTGGCGGCATCCTCCGTCCGGTTCTTCATCACATCATGCAACGCCGCCTGCAGAAGATCGGCGTTGCGCCGCTCCTCGGCGTGGAAGTCGAAAGCATCGTTTCCGGGAAGACCAGGAGCCAAGTTCGCTTCGGAAACGGCAAAGTCGCCGAATACGATCTGATCGTCGGTGCCGACGGCATTTACTCGGAGACGCGCACACGCCTGTTTCCGCAGACCTCCGCCCCACGTTACGCCGGACAGCTCTGCTGGCGGCTGATGACCGAAAGGCATCCGTCGATCGGACGGCGTACCTTCTTCCTCGGTGGTCGCGCGAAGGTAGGCTTGAACCCGGTCTCGAAGAACCAGATGTACATGTTCTACCTAGAAGCACAGCGGGAGCCGCTGCGCCGCGACGAGGCAGGACAGCACCAGATCCTCCATGACCTCATGGAGGGCTACGGGGGTGTGTTGGCCGAGGTCCGTCAGGCCTTGAAGGAGACGTCGAACATCATCTGCCGGCCGCTCGAAACGGTTTTCGTGGACGGGAACTGGAGCAACGGCAATGTCGTATTGATCGGCGACGCGGCACACGCCACCACACCGCAACTCGCCTCCGGCGCCGGCATGGGGATCGAAGACGGCCTCGTATTGGCACAGGAGGTTTCGAAAGCTCCGGATGTCGCAACCGCGCTGGATGCATTCATGTCGCGCCGCTACGGGCGCTGCAAACTGGTGGTGGATTCCTCGCTGGAAATCAGCCGGCTGGAAAGGGAGCAAGCGGCTCCGGAAGCACAGACCGCCGTCGTCGAGAAGGCGCTCGTCCAACTCAACCAGGAATTCTGAGAATGTTCGTGGAATTTGAGGACCACGTCCTCCACGCCGAAACCCATGGCAATCCCGCCAAACCTGCTCTGATACTCATCCATTCGCTGGGCACTTGCGCCAGCGTTTGGGAGAAGCAGGTCCAGGCCCTGTCCGCGGACAACTTCATTGTTTGCCCCGACTTGAGGGGGCACGGACTGAGTGAGGTGTCACGGTCCGCGGTCTCGATTCAATCCCTGGCCGACGATGTCCACGCGATCGTCGCGTCCTTGAACCTGGATAGCTATCATGTCTGCGGCATTTCGATCGGCGGCCTTGTCGCCCAGGCGTTCGCGGCCGGGCGTCCGGATCGGGTGAAGACCCTCACGCTCCTGGATTCGAATCTCGTCAGCCTAAATCCGCCGATGTGGCGCGAGCGCGCCAAAAAATGCCGCGAGGATGGTCTGCCATCCATTGCGGAGGCGGTTCTGTCGAGATGGACGACCCCAGGCTTTCAGCAATCCGTGGGGGGGCGGGCACTTGCGACAATGCTCTCGCGGACTCCGGACGAGGGCTATGCCGCTTCATGCGAAGCCCTTGCCGATGCTGATTGCAGGGCGCACGCCTCTGCCCTGCGAATGCCTGTAACGATCGCCCTCGGCGAATTCGACGAGGCAACGCCCCGCGCCGCCTCGGAAGCACTCGCAGCCGCCCTGGGAGGTGTCGCGGTAACGACAATCCCCGGAGCGGCCCACATCCCGCTCTTCGAGGCGGCACCGCATGTCAACAGCCTGCTCGCCGCCGTATTGGCCGACAACTGATCGTTCTGGGAGGATGGAGGAAGCAAAATGACGATAGGAAAACCCGCCTTACGGATCGAAGATCGCCGCTTTCTGACTGGCGAGGGAAAGTACGTCGATGACTTTTCCCTGCCGCGGCAGTGTCATGCGGCGTTGGTACTGTCTCCCCACGCACATGCGGACATTCTGTCGATCGACATTTCGGCGGCGTCGGAGATGCCGGGAGTGATCGCCGTCCTGACCGGAGCGGATGTGGCTGCCGACGGTCTTGGCTCGGTGCCACCCTTCTTCATGCCTGAAGTCTGGGGCGGCCCCAAAGGCTTCGCAACACTTCGTCCCATACTCGTAGCCGACCGCGTCCGCTGTGTCGGCGAGCGCGTTGCGGTGGTCATTGCCGAGACGGTCGATGAGGCCAGAGCCGCGGCGGAACACGTGTGTGTGGAATACGCTCCCCTCGCTGCGGTTGTCGATGCTGAAGCCGCATTGGCGGAGGGAGCCCCTGTCATCTGGCCGGAGAACCAGACAGGAAACCTCTCCGTGCATCTGAAATTCGGTGATGCAGAAAAGACTGCGGCGTCGTTCGAGCGGGCAAGTCTCGTTGTATCCCGGCGGCTGGCGAGCGGCCGGGTGACACCGGCGTCGCTGGAGCCGAGGGGATGTTTGGGAGACTACGACACCGGAACCGATACATTCACTCTCTATACAAGTTCGCAGGACCCTCACGGATTTCGACGTGTACTGGCCTCCGTCGTGTTGAAAATTCCCGAGTCGACGCTGAGGGTTGTCTCGCCAGACGTTGGCGGCGGCTTCGGCCTCAAGGCGCACATCCATCCGGAAGACGCCATTGTTCTATGGGCCTCACGCAGGGTGCGGCGTCCGGTGAAATGGATCGCAACACGCTCGGAGTCGATGCAGACCGACACTCAGGGGCGGGGACAGATAGTCTACGCGGATTTGGCTCTCGACGCAGACGGCAAGATTCTAGGCATCCGAGCCCGGGCGTTCCACAATCTGGGGGCCTATTTCTGGGGAACTGCGACGCCGCCGCTCTTCTTTTCGATGCAACTCATACCGGGCACGTATGACGTGCCGACGGTCGATTTGCAGACGCAGGCAGTCTTCACCAACATTTGTCCGATGTCGGTCTATCGCGGCGCTGGAAGACCAGAGGCGGCCTATGCGATCGAACGCCTGATGGACGAGGCCGCCTACGAGCTCGGGATCGATCCTCGTGAGTTCCGCCGGCGCAACTATGTCAAACCCGACCAGATGCCTTATTCCAACCCCGCAGGGTTGACCTATGACAGCGGCGAATTCGAACGGCTCGCCGATGAATGCGCCGAACTCGCGGACTGGATCGGCTACGAGGCGCGCAAGACGGAAAGCGCAAGACGCGGTCGGCTCAGGGGGCGCTCCATCACGTCCTACATCGAGATCGCTGGCGTGATGAACGAGCGGATGGAAGTGCGTTTCGATCCTTCTGGTACCCTCACCATCATAGCGGGCACGCATTCCCATGGCCAAGGGCACGCGACCGTCTTCACGCAGATGGTGGCCGATTGGCTCTCCATGGACCAGAAGGACATCCGCTTCGTCCAGGGTGACACCGATAAGGTCCTGATTGGTCGCGGAACATTCGCGGCTCGCAGTTCCATGCTCGGGGGCACCGCCCTCAAGCGGGCCGTCGACGATGTCATCGTCAAGGCGTCGAAAATGGCGGCCTTGCTGCTCAAGGCCGAGGAGGCGAACGTTTATTTCGAAGACGGACTTTTCAAGGTTCGGAATTCCAACGAAAGCATGCCCATCCAGAACGTGGCGAAGTTCTTCTATCTCCCGGCTGGTCCGGTCATGCGGTTTTCGCTCGGCTTGTACGGCGAAGGCACTTCTGCCGGAAAGCCAGGCGCTCAACCGAACTTCCCCAACGGCAGCCAAGTCGTCGAACTGGAGGTCGACCCGGACACGGGTGTCGTGACCATCGATCGGTTCTTTTCGGTGGACGATGTCGGCAAGGCTTTGAACCCCATGATCTGCGAAGGCCAAATCCATGGAGGTTGTGCCCAGGGCCTCGGGCAAGCGCTTTGCGAGGAAGTCGTCTACGACGACGAGGGTCAGCTCATCAGCGGCTCGTTCATGGACTACTGTCTTCCCCGTGCCGAACACATGCCGACGATCAGATCGAAACTCATCGAAATACCCAGCCAGAGCAATCCGCTGGGTGTGAAGGGCATCGGCGAGTCCGGCACGATCGGAACCCCCGCGGCGATCGTCAACGCAGTCCTGGACGCGGTTCGCCCGGCGGGCGTGCTGGACATCGACATGCCCGTGACACCGGGAAAGCTATGGGATGCGCTCCATGCGGCCCACACCCAAACCCAATGAATAGGAAATGCACATGAATCTCGAAGGCAACTTCTTCGTCGAAAAGCCGCGGGCGGCCGTCTGGGCGCTCATCAACGACCCGGACGTTTTGCGCCAGGCGATCCCGGGATGCCAATCGCTCGAAGCGGTCGACGAGGGCTATGCGGCAACCGTGACCATCGCGATCGGTCCGGTGAAGGCAAAGTTCAACGGCCGGGTCAAGCTGCAGGATGTGCAGGCCCCGGAAAGTTACCGAATTTCCGGCGAAGGAAGCGGCGGTATCGCAGGGTTCGCCAAAGGCGGAGCGAATGTCCGGCTCGAAGAGACGGACGGCGGCACCACCATTCATTACGCTGTGGACGCGGCCATCGGCGGCAAGCTGGCCCAGCTCGGGAGCAGGCTGATCGAATCCACATCCAAAAAGCTCTCCGGCCAGTTCTTCGAACGCATCGCCGAGATCGCCCGCGGCGCCTGAACGCATTCCCAGGGAGGAGCGAAATGACCAGAATCGAAGCCGTCGTCAACGGCAAGAAAGTGACGAAAACCGTCGACGACAACCGTCTGCTGGTGACCTTCCTTCGCGAAGACCTCGGGCTGACCGGAACGCATGTGGGCTGCGACACCACCCAATGCGGAGCATGCGTGGTCAATATCGATGGCGACACCGTGAAGTCTTGCACATCCCTCGCCGCGGGCGCGAACGGGTGTTCTATCACCACGATCGAGGGCGTGGCGCACGGGGAGAGGCTCCATCGCGTGCAGGAGGCGTTTCATCGCCACCATGCGCTTCAATGCGGCTATTGCACCCCCGGCCTGATCATCACGGCGATCGACATCATCGAGAAGGCCCAGGGCCCTCTGGACGAGGCGACCGTCAGGCAGGAGCTCAAGGGCAATCTTTGCCGTTGCACGGGATACCAGAACATCGTGTCCGCCATTCTCGACGCTGCCGAGAAATACGCCATGAGCAGCGTTTCGAAAGTGGCATAGGAGCTGCACATGAACCCCTTCACCCTCCACAGACCGTCGGCAATTGACCTGATCAGCGCGATGTTGGCTTCATCGAGCGATCCCAAGTTCCTTGCGGGCGGCATGACATTGCTGCCGTCGATGAAGCTCGGTTTGATCACACCGAGCGACTTGATCGATCTGACTTCCCTTCCCGCCTTCGGGGAAATCTCGAACGAGGGTCGCAGGCTCTCCGTCGGGGCGGGTGCGACGCACGCAGCCGTCGCAAACGAAAGACGCATTCGGGAGCTATGCCCGGCGCTAGGCCGACTCGCCGGAAAGATCGGCGACCGCCATGTGCGCAACCGAGGAACCATCGGCGGTTCCCTGGCCAACAACGATCCGGCGGCCGACTATCCCGCCGCGATCCTGGCATTGGATGCGACTATTCATACAGACAGGCGTGAGATCGGGTCTTCGGACTTTTTCCGTGGCATTTTCGAAACGGCGCTCGATGAACACGAACTCATAACCTCGATCGAGTTCGAAGCGCCCGAGCGAGCGGCTTATGCCAAGTTCCCTCATCCGGCGTCAGGATATGCCTTGGCGGGCGTATTCGTCTGTCGCGGGGATTCGTACGTCCGCGTTGCAGTGACCGGGGTGGGCTCCGATGGCGCTTTTAGGCTGCAAGAACTCGAGGGTAAGCTGGAAGCCCAGTTCGAAGCATCAGTCGTCGACACCATCGATTTGTCGGCTCTTGAGTTTTTCGAGGATCGCCATGGCTCCCGGGCGTACCGGGAAAACCTGGTGAGAGTAATGGCTCGACAGGCGATTGCCGAGATCGCCGCCGTCGACGGCGCTTAGTACGGTGATCAGGAGAATCCCATGACGTTACCCGAACTCGATCCGTCGTGGTCGCCTTCAACGGACCGCGCTCGCAATACCGAGATGAATACGTTTCGGGAATGGTGCTCGCATACCTTTAGGACTGACCTTCGTGACCATCAGGATTTGCATCGGTGGTCCGTGGATGAGCCAAGCGACTTCTGGCGCGGGCTATGGGATTACTGCGGCATCAAGGGAGCGCCGGGAGCGCGCACGCTCGTGGATGGCTCGAGCATGCTTCAGGCTCGTTTCTTTCCTGATGGCAAGCTCAGCTTCGCCCGCAATCTCCTGTGCCGCAGTGGTCCGGAGGATGCGATCGTCTTCCGCGGAGAGGACAAGATCGCCTATCGATGGAGCTGGGATCGCTTGAGGGCGGAGGTGTCCGCCTTGCAACAGGCGTTCATCGCCATGGGCATCGTGTCCGGAGATCGTGTCGCCGCTATGTTGCCGAACATACCGGAGACCGTGGCTTGCATGCTCGCCGCCTCTTCGTTGGGAGCTATCTGGTCGTCGTGCTCGCCCGACTTCGGCGTGGAGGGCGTGTTCGACCGCTTCAGCCAGATCGAACCAAAGCTGTTCATCGCTTGCGACGCCTACTGGTACGGCGGCAAGCGGCACGACGTTTCGGACAAGATCAGGACCCTCGCTGAGAAGTTCGACTGCAGTTCACTTATTGTCCCATACGGCGGCGATGCGGTGGCGCTGGCAGCCTCGCTTAAGCTCAGTACGACCTACGACCAAGTGAAACAGGTTCATCCGCCCAGAGAGGTGCAGTTCGTTGAATTCCCGTTTTCGCACCCGCTCTATATCATGTTCTCTTCGGGTACGACGGGAGCGCCCAAATGCATCGTTCACTCCGCGGGAGGCACCCTGCTCCAGCATGTGAAGGAGCACCGCCTGCACTGCGACATCAGGCCTGGTGACAAGGTCTTCTATTTCACGACGTGCGGCTGGATGATGTGGAACTGGCTCGCGTCGGCTCTCGCTTCAGGTGCTACGCTCTGCCTCTATGATGGTTCGCCCTTCGCCCCAGCCGCAGAGGTTCTTTGGGAGTATGCCGAAGAGGAGCATTTCACCTTCTTCGGTACCTCGGCGAAGTATCTCGACAGTCTCCGCAAAGCCCAATTCAAGGCAGAAGGGAACTTCGACCTCCGCGCCCTGCGAGTTATCGCCTCCACAGGCTCGCCCCTTGGGAGAGAAGGTTTCAACTACGTCTACCACGGTCTCAAACGAGACCTTCAACTCGCCTCGGTGTCCGGTGGCACCGACATCATCTCGTGCTTCGTACTGGGCAATCCGACCCTTCCCGTTTGGCGAGGAGAGATACAGGGGCCGGGGCTTGGCTTGGCTGTCGATGTTTGGAACGAGGACGGTAGTCCGATCCGCGGCGAAAAGGGAGAACTAGTTTGCACGAGACCATTCCCGAGCATGCCGATCGGGTTCTGGAACGACTCGGATCAAGCAAAGTATCGAGCATCCTATTTTGCGCGCTTCGAGAATGTATGGTGTCATGGCGACTTCGCTGAATGGACCTCGCATGACGGCCTTATCATCCACGGTCGATCCGATGCCACATTAAATCCTGGCGGAGTGCGGATCGGGACAGCGGAGATTTACAATCAGGTGGAACAGCTTCCTGAGGTCGTTGAGGCGATATGCATTGGACAGGAGTGGGACGACGACGTGCGCGTTGTCCTTTTTGTTCGCCTTGACGCCGGAAGCGAACTCGACCCCGCTTTGGAAGCGAAGATTAGGCAAAGGATCAGGACCGGCGCGTCGCCGCGGCACGTGCCCGCGAAGATACTGCAGGTGGCAGACATCCCCAGGACAAGATCAGGTAAGATCGTCGAATTGGCCGTGCGAAACGCTATTCACGGCCTGCCGATTGCAAACCTCAACGCTCTGGCGAACCCGGGTGCGCTCGACGAGTTCGTTCGTCTGAAAGTTCACCTGACCTGAGCGGGTTCTGTTGCAAACTTCCTGGTTACTGGTGACATGGCATTGATCTCCGGAAGTCGCGGAGACTGGCAATGTTCAAAGGTCGGCATTTCGAGCAGTCGGTGATATTGCTGTGCGTGCGCTGGTATCTGAGCTATGGCCTGAGCCTGCGCGACCTGAAGGAAATGATGGCCGAACGCCGCATCAGCGTCGATCATTCGACGATCCATCGCTGGGTCGTCCACTTTGCGCCCCTATTGGCGGATCGGTTCAATCGGCGCAAGCGCGCCGTCACTGGCAAGTGGCACGCCGACGAGACCTATATCAAGGTTCGCGGCCGATGGACGTATCTCTATCGCGCCATCGACAGCAACGGCGACACGGTCGAGTTTCGGCTCAGCGAGCATCGTGATCTTTCCGCCGCCAAACGTTTCTTCAGAAAGGCTTTCGCCCGGCACGGCCGGCCGGAGCGCATCGTCATCGATGGCAGCCAGACCAACCGGGAAGCGATCATTTCCTGTGACACCACAAGCCGCCTTCAGGATCGGTCCTGCCGTCGTCCTGAATCCCCATGCATTCGACAGAGTCAGTATCTGAACAACCGCATCGAGCAGGATCACCGACGCATCAAGCGGCGTGTCAGACCGATGCTCGGCTTCAAGTCATTTAAATCGGCCGTGGCAACATTGTCCGGAATTGAGATGATCCACATGCTACGAAAGCGCCAATTGCAGGACGCTTACGCTGCCAATCCGTCAATCTCTGATCAGGTTGAGAGCCTGGCTGCCGCGTTCTGAGCAGCCGTGGCAATCGGCCGACGCGACTACATCAAATTTTGCAACAGAACACCTTCGGTCGAGCTTAGTCTCGCGTGGCCAGGAATAGCTCCAGTCAACGCCAGGCTCTCTCCTAAGCAAGTAGCAATGGAACCGACTGTATGCCTCAGTGTATGGAGCGTTGCGCCGGAGATCTGGGCCTTTGCTACTGCCTTGCACCACACCACGGGCGTCTGTGTAAAATGCCCTTCTCCTCGTTCAGCAGGAAAAACAAACTTGCTGCCCTCCTTCGGGATTGATTTCAGCAAATCAATCGCCGCCCCGCCCAGGGGGCGGGTCGACGGTCCTGTCTTGCTGTCTTCAAGTTCGATCAGTCCTTTCGCTAAATTGACTTCCGACCATTCCAGTCCGGCGATTTCGCTGCGGCGGCAACCCGTCAAAGCCAGGAGGCGGATGATATTGATGCCCTTGGGGTTGCATTTTCCCATTTCGAGTTCATCCAAGGCAGCGCCCAGGCTGGCAAGCTCCTCAACGGTGAGAAATCGCATCCTTCGATTGTCAATTTTTCGAAAGATTGCATGCGTAACCGGGTTCGTGGTGACGATTTCGTGCCGGATGGCAAAACTGAAAACGACGGAGAGGTCGCGTGCCACCTTACCCGCCATCCCCACTCCGCCTCTTAAAACGATGCGCCTGCCATTTCTGTTCCTAACCTCGCGAGCAGTCTTTCCGGACGCCACATCCGCGACAAGTCCCTCGATGTCGCCTGGGTTTAGGCTCCGCGACTTGCGTTGGGCGAGCAGAGGCATGACGTGGTTACGCAGCCGCGCCACGGTTTCGGTCTTGGTCTTCGGCTTCATCGGCTCGCCTTGCCGCCGACCGTGCCGGACGAAGCAGCCCTGCTTCTCGTAGAGATCAATGAGGTCGCTGATTGTCATGTCGCGACGCTTGATCTGGAGATCTTCGGCAGGATCTTGACCAGCCGCAACGCATCCAAGTTTGGTCTTGGCGGCTCGTCTTGCTTGTTCGACGGTGATCGGACCAAAATGCCCTATGGACATGATACGCTGGGTCGCTGATCGCCCACCGCCATCCGTTCGATATTTGATGATGAAGGTTTTCACGCCTGAGGGTGCGACACGAAGACCGAAGCCTGGAAGCTCGCTGTCCCAAATGTGATACCGGTCACGATCAGGACGAGCCGCGTCGACGACACGTTTCGTCAGAAGTACCGTACTTCGCTTGCCCACATACTACCTCCAGGACCTTGGTCAGGGTGCCACCGGGATACCACCGCGATGGGAAATGGGAGGATAAAGGTAGCGGCAAATGCGACAATCCGTCAACGCAACATATTGATATCGTAGTGTACTTTGGGATCGCAGCGTATTATAGGGTAGATCAAAATCATTTTGGAGTGAATGATATGACCGATAACGTGCTCGATATTCCGGTAAAGAAGATCGACGGCAGCGATACGACGCTTGCCGACTATCGCGGCAAGGTCATCATGGTCGTCAATGTCGCGTCCAAATGCGGCCTGACGGTGCAGTATGAAGGGCTGGAAAAGCTCTATGAGGAAAAGCGGGACGAAGGTCTTGTCATCGCCGGCTTCCCGGCCAACGATTTCAAGGGCCAGGAGCCGGGTAGCGATAAAGAGATTCTGGAGTTCTGCACGCTGACCTATGACGTGCAGTTTCCCATGTTTTCCAAGATCGCCGTGACAGGTGAAAACCGCCATCCGCTTTATGACAGCCTGATCGCCTCCAGCGTCGAGACGGTAGGAGACGGGTCGATGCGCGAACGGCTCGCCAAACATGGCCTCGAGACCGGGCAGAACGGGGGCATCGTCTGGAATTTCGAAAAGTTCCTGATCGGTCGCGACGGCGACGTTGTTGCCCGCTTTGCGCCTGATGTAACAGCCGACGATCCGCGCCTGCTCTCCGTTTTGGAAAAAGAACTGGCTCGCGCTGGCTGAAGTCCGCGGCAAATAGGATAAAAGCTGAGATAATTCAGAATAATAAGATCTATTTTTGCAAGCAGGGCGAGTATTACTTCGCCTTGCTATGTCGTTGCTTACGACTACGCTCAGGAGTATTTTCAAGTCTTCGAATGTATCCGAAGAAACGCCACATCAATCTGGGAGGAAGATGTCATGCGTGAACCTGATATGCAGAAACTTGATGCCCTGGTCGGTCGCCTGATCGGCGATGTCGGCGCGGCGGTCTCGGGTGTGCTGGTGACACTCGGAGATCATCTGGGTCTGTTCAAGGCTATGGCCGACGGAACACCGATGACGCCGGCGGAGCTTGCTGACAAGGTTGGCGTAAAGGAACGCTACGTGCGTGAATGGCTGTCAGCTCAAGCCGCGGCCGATTATGTCAGTTATGACGACAAAACCGAGCGCTTCTACCTGACGCCGGAACAGGCTATGGTGTTTGCGGAGGAAAGCAGCCCCGCCTTCTTCAACGGCGCCTTCGATGTCGTCCAATCCATGTGGCTCGACGAGCCGAAAATCGCCAATGCCTTCAAGACCGGCAGCGGTTTCGGCTGGCATGAGCATAGCGCCTGCCTGTTCCGCGGCACGGAGCGCTTTTTCCGCCCAGGCTACAACAGCCATCTCATTACGGAATGGATACCCGCGCTGAACGGCATGCATGAAAAGCTTCAAGCCGGCGCTGCGGTTGCGGATGTCGGCTGCGGCCACGGCGCCTCGACCATCCTGATGGCGCAGGCCTATCCGAACTCGACCTTCTTCGGCTTCGACTATCACCTGCCATCGATCGAGCGGGCGCGCGCTGCCGCCAAGCAGGCGGGCGTCGATACCCGCATCACGTTCGAGCAGGCAAGCGCCAAGGATTTCCCGGCTGTCGGTTACGATCTTGTCGCCATGTTCGATTGCCTGCACGACATGGGTGATCCGGTCGGCGCCGGTAAACACGTCAAGGAAAGCCTTGCCGACGACGGCACCTGGATGATCGTCGAACCCTTTGCGCATGACTGCCTGAAGGACAATCTCAATCCGGTCGGCAGGGTCTTCTACGGCGCTTCGACGATGATCTGCACACCGGCCTCGTTGTCGCAGGAAGTCGGGCTGGGCCTGGGCGCGCAGGCCGGCGAATTGAAGCTGCGCAAGGTTGCCATGGATGCGGGCTATTCGCATTTCCGCAAGGCAACCGAAACGCCGTTCAACATGGTCTTCGAAGTCAGGGCATGACCGGCTGGAGGACGCCGGGCCGCGTTAGGCCCGGCGCCTTTCGTGTGATTAGGCCTTCACGACGCTCGCCTGATAGATCTCGTCGATGGTTTTTGCGAGGCTGGCGTCGAATTCAGCGTCGCTCATCGTCACGCGCAGATCCTCGGTCAAAGCTCGGGAGAAGCTGGCGATCATTCCATGATTGTGGCTGAGCTTTTCGCAGGCATCCGCACGGCTGTAGCCGCCCGAAAGCGCCACGACGCGCGCCACGGCCTTGTGATCGACGAGGGGCTTATAGAAATCCGGAACAGTCGGGATCGTCAGCTTGAGCATGACTTTCTCGCCGGCCGGCACTGCGTCGAGCCTCTGAGCGATCTCATCCCGCAGGATAGCCTCGGCCTCCTGCTTGGTCGGGCTCTTGATGGAGACTTCCGGTTCGATGATCGGCACGAGACCATGGCCGAGAATCTGATGTCCTATCTCGAACTGCTGCTTGACCACTGCGGCGATGCCTGTCTTGTCGGCGCTAGCGATGACTGAGCGCATCTTGGTCCCGAAGATCCCCTTCTTCACCGCACGGGCGAGCAAAGCGTCAAGATCCGGCATCGGCTTCATCACTTGTGCGCCGTTCTCCTCGGCAGCCAGACCCTTGTCGACCTTGAGGAACGGGACGACACCGCGATCGGCCCAGAGATAAGTGGGAACCGGCTTGCCTTGCGCCTCCCCATCCATGGTCTTCTCGAAAAGAATGGCGCCAATCACCTTATCTCCGGAAAATGAGGGAGCCGTCATGATGCGCACGCGCATTTCATGCATCAGGCGGAACATTTCCTCATCGCCATTATAGTCGGAATCGGCGATCCCATAGAGACGCAGAGCGCCCGGGGTCGAGCCTCCGCTTTGATCGAGGGCAGCGATGAAGCCACCCTTGCCCGACATCTGTGACATCATCTTTTCGTCAGCCATACTATTCTCCCTTATTACGTAACGCCGTGCGGCGCATGCGGACTTTCTGGACCGGACAAGCCTTTTGGCATCTCCGGCCGGTTGCAAATATCGACCCCGGCGAACGCTTTCGCCCCTGATCCGGCCCTGCAAGCGACCAATATCTGAGAAACCTAACGGAATTCCGATGGTTATCCAGTCGAAATGCACAGCATTTTCGAGAAATCAATGACTTCTAACTGCGGAGTTTTGGGTGTGACAGCTCACCAAAACGGTTCTTTCCGCGCCAACTCGCCGAATAAACCGATTAAGGCGGCCATTACTGGAAGATGGCGCGCCAGGAACCGGTCGAGCAATATTTTAACTTCAGCTTTTCACCATCCGTGTGATTGAGCCGTTTTGAGCTGGTTTGCTTTTGGTTGGGGTTTCGCAGCCCGTTTTTGGCGGGAAAAATGGGGAAAGGGCAAACTGCATGGCATTAGCGATTCCGCTCAACTCTCCTCGCGCCTTCATGTAGCGCGAGGCGCCCTCGATCGGCGAGGCGACGACGATATTCATCTCGCCCTCGCGTCCGGAGGGTAACACGATGCCAATGCGTAGGTCTTGCCGATGCGAAGATTGATGCCGCCGAGATTGGGGCGATAACCGAGCTCGCCAGTGCTGATCTACTTCGCGACGCAAGGCGCGTCCTACCGCCAATCCCTACACCTTCGACAAATCATTCCGCTCCGCCATGTCGACGCGAGAATGCCCCGCAGGCGGGTAACGATGAAGCGTAGGCTGCGATCAAAGTCGACGAGGGGTGCGTGTTTGGGCTGTCGATCCGATGTTCTCGCATGACATCAGGACACAACCTTAAGCATAGATATTCAGCCGGCGTTCAGAAAGGCAATCTTAAGATGCATGTCGTCAGTCATTCTATTATTAGGGGAAACTCATGGACAAATATACCAAAACTGTTTTGACAATCATCGCCGTCGCGCTCGCGGCAATCGCCATCCAAAACACGATTACGCCGGCGCAAGCCGTCGGTGGCGGCTGCGGTACGGAAACCTACCGGCCCTGCTATGTAAAGCTGGTGAACTAGAGCGGATTCAGATTTTAGGTCGAACAGACCTAAAATCATCCGGCTCTTGCGCAATCAACGCCGCCCGTGGGATACCCCCCCGGGCAGCTTTTATCTCAGCCGATTATGAATCAGCGCCTTTTCGCGCAGCCTCAAGAGCCGTGCGCGCTCCTGCCCTGAGCTGAGCGGTTTCCGTGCCTGCGATAACCAGATCAAGACCAAGCTTCAGATATTGGCCCGCACGATCGCCATCGCCGCCGAAGGCGCAGATCACCTTGCCATGAGCACGGCACCGCGCAAGCGCGGTCGCAAGCGCCTGGTCGATCGCGGCACTATCGGGTGCAAGGCGTGCGCCGTTTGAAAGCGCGATCGACAGATCGGATGGGCCGACAAAGATGCCGTCGATGCCGTCAACGGCCAGAATCTCGTCGATGGCGTCGAGCGCCATGCGAGTTTCGACCATGGCAATGGTGACGGTCAGGCTGTTGGCGCTCTGCAGATAATCTTCAGCCGGCAGGCCGAAATGATTGAGGGCCAGCGACGGCCCCCAGCTGCGCTCGCCGAGCGGCGGATACTTCGTCGCCTGCACCAAGGCGCGCGCATCATCGGCAGAATTGATCATCGGTGCGATGATGGCAGAGGCACCGGCATCGAGAAGCCGCGAGGCGGAGGCGAAATCGCCGACGGGAATACGGGCAATCGCCGGCTTGCCTGCCAGGCGCACATGGGCGATGCCGTTGGCAGCGGACTCCATGTTCCACATGCCATGCTGCATATCGAGCACGATGGTATCGAAGTCTTCCTGCGCCAGATGATTGACGAGCATCGGATCGGGTATGCCGACCCAGCCGGAGATCATGCCGCCATTCTCGCGGCGCTTTAGGCGTCCGGCAAAACCGTTCATGTCAGTCGTCATCGTCTTTCCTCACCTATCAACAGCAGGGCTCTGACTTTTTTGCCAGCTTCGACCGCCAAATCACGGCGGGCCGTTGCAAGCGACAATACTCAATTCCCATTGCCGAGCCACTCGAAAGTGCGGAGGCGACGGACACAAATGAACAAACCACGGCTCCGATCGTGGTCGGCCGCCGTGCAGGAAGATGATTTCAAATCTGCCAGATGACCATGACAAATTTGCAGCTATCTGGATCGGTTAGCCGTACCCACAAGGCGACCAAGGCGTGACTTAAGACGAGCGATGCCGCCAGGCAGAAGGCATCGCCCGATCATAGGATTTCGGCCGCTCCTTACCGCTCAACGCCGGGCAAAGCGCTGCTTCGCAAAATCCGTGACGGGCGTGTAAAGGCTGATGAGCGTTCCCTCGGGATCGCGGATTTGCCCTGCCCGGTTTCCCCACGGCATCAGCTTCGGCTCATGCACGACCTCTACCTTGTCCTTCAACCTTGCGAATTCAGCATCGACGTCGTCAACCTGGAATTCGATGATGACTGAGCGATTGGCGCAGGGTTCGGCGCTGCCCTCCTTGAACAGGGCGACGGTCTCGGCGCTTCCGATCGCAAGCGTCGCCGAGGGGGTGACGATCTCGGCAAAGACTGGCGCAAGCCACTCGGCCGGGTGACCGGTGACCATCTCATAAAAGCCAACCATCTTCTTGATGTTTGAGGCGATCAGACGCATGGATGCGAGTTTCATCGAATGCTCCTTCGAAATTCCCGCCCGCTGTGTCGCTGGCGGCTCGAAGGCTCTTGTTGCATAAGGCTGTTGCCACCATACTGGCAGCAGGAGTCAGCAGGAATGCGTCGCGCCGATCGTTTGTTTCAGATCATACAGATATTGCGCCGGTCGAGCCGGCCGGTAACTGCTGCCGCGCTGGCGGATGAACTCGAAGTCTCCAAGCGCACGGTCTATCGCGACATCGCCGATCTGATGAGCCAGCGGGTTCCGATCGAAGGTGAGGCAGGCTTCGGATATCTTTTGTCACCCGGTTACGAAATGCCGCCGCTGATGCTGACGCCCGAGGAGATCGAGGCCGTCGTCCTCGGGGCGCAATGGGTTGCGGGTCGTGCCGACAAGGCCCTTGCCAATGCCGCACGCGACGTGGTTGCCAAGATCACCGCGATCGTACCCGGGCACCTGCGTCCCTTCATCCTTGAGCCGAGCGTCGGCGCCAAGCCGCTTCTTCAGGGAGGCCAAGAAGAAAACATCGACCTGCCGATGTTGCGGGCGGCAATCCGCGAAGGACGAAAACTTCGGCTGCGCTATCGGTCCGATGCGGGTGCGGAAAGCACAAGGATCGTCTGGCCCGTTATCCTCGGCTATTCCGATACGAGCCGCATTCTGGTGGCATGGTGCGAGCTGCGCCAGGGCTTCCGGCATTTCCGCACGGAACGGATTACCGAGGCCGACATGCTGAATGACGGTCATGGCTTGCGCTCAGGCGAACTTCGCCGCCGCTGGTCCGCCTGGCGAGAGGCGGAACTCCAGCAAACTCAACGGAAAGGGTGATTATCGGGCGCTGAGGTCATCGGTCGCCGGCACCCGATAATCTCAGATGATCCCGCCGCCGCCGGCAACGGAAACCGGACGCTCGGCGGCAATCTTGCGGCGATAGCCACCCGCCCTGTAGGTCGCGACCGGATCGATGGCGCCGCCGGCGCGACGGCGTGCTTCGGCCAGGATCGGCTCGACATCGGCGCGATAGGCGCGCTTCAGCGTTTCCGATGCCATCAGCGCGTCGTTCGCATCCTGATACTCGCCAAGTGCATTGCGATCGACGATCAGCGCCTGGGCGTACGCACGGCGGATCTCGTTGGCGCTGGAAATCAGGCTTTCGATCGGGTCCGTGACGTTATGCGACTGGTCGATCATATGCGCCGGATTGAAGTCATTGACCCCGCGCCGTTCGGCATCGACCAACTCGTTGAAGACGAGGAAGAGGCGGTAGGGCTCGATGGCGCCGGCGTCGAGATCATCGTCGCCATACTTGGAATCGTTGAAATGGAAGCCGCCGAGCTTGCCGAACTGGATGAGGCGCGCCACGATCATTTCGATATTGGTATTCGGCGCGTGGTGACCGAGATCGACCAGGCACTGCGCCTTCGGGCCAAGCGTCTGCGCGATCAGGTAATTGGTGCCCCAGTCCTGAACGACCGTGGAATAGAAGGCCGGCTCGTACATCTTGTGTTCGGAGAACAGCCGCCAATCGTCAGGCAGTGCCTTGTAGATATCAGCCATGGCGGCGAGATAGCGCTCGAAGGCCCTGGTGAAATTGGTCTGGCCGGGGAAGTTCGAGCCGTCACCGATCCATACCGTCAGCGCCTTCGAGCCGATGGCCTTGCCGATTTCGATGCATTCGATGTTGTGCTCGACAGCCTGGGCGCGGGTCGCCGCATCGACATGGCTGAGCGAGCCGAATTTGTAGGAATGCGCCTGGCCGGGCGCATCGGAGAATGTATTGGAGTTCATGGCGTCGAAGCCGAGGCCAAGCGCATCGCCTGCAGCCTTCAGTTCGCGCGGATCGGCCTTATCCCAGGGGATATGCAGCGAAACCCTTGGCGTTGCCCGCGTCAACTGCTGAATGACGGCGCAATCATCGAGCTTGTCGAAGATGCCGCGCGGCTCGCCAGCTCCGGGGAAGCGGGCAAAGCGCGTGCCGCCGGTGCCAACGCCCCAGGACGGGACGGCAACGAAGAATTCCGAAACCTTTTTTGTGACGGCTTCGATATCGACGCCGCGGCGGGCGAGCGTGGCGCCGAGCGCCTCATAATCGGATTTCAACGCGGCGGCGCGCTTGTCGTTTTCCGCGGCAACCAGATCGGGCGCAATTCTAAACTCGGCCATTCTTTCCTCCCATGTACGTCATTCGAAACATTACAGCCTCTCGACTGGCTGTTCCCTCTTCTCCCCAACGGGGAGAAGATGCCCAACGGGCAGATGAGGGGGAGTGAGGAGCATAGCGACT
Organism: Rhizobium tropici CIAT 899; assembly: GCF_000330885.1. NCBI lineage: Bacteria > Pseudomonadati > Pseudomonadota > Alphaproteobacteria > Hyphomicrobiales > Rhizobiaceae > Martinezella > Martinezella tropici. The sequence continues at coordinate 624,863 of NC_020062.1, read as the reverse complement.
CACACCTTGAGCGTAAGCGAAAGATAGAACCGCATGTACAGCACCCCCCTCATCCGACCCTTAGGGCCACCTTCTCCCCGGTGGGGAGAAGGAAAAATGTAGCAAACTACCGCGTAAAACTCTGCGCATTACCGGCATCGACGTTGATGATATTACCCGTCGATTTGGCGGAAAGGTCCGATGCCAGGAAGTAGATCGCCTCTGCGATATCCTCCGGGAACACATTCAGCTTCAGCATCGAGCGCTTGCGGTAATGTTCCTCCAGCTCGTCCACCTCGATCTTCGAGGAGGCGGCGCGCTGCTCCCGCCACTCGCCGTTCCATATCTTCGAGCCACGCAGGACGGCATCGGGATTGACCGTATTCACGCGGATGCCGGCTTCAGCACCCTCCAGCGCCAGGCACCGGGCCAGATGGATTTCGGCAGCCTTTGCCGTGCAATAGGCGGCAGCATTCGGCGAGGAGGCCAGACCGTTCTTCGACGCGACGAAGACGACATTGCCGCCGAGATTCTGACGGCGGAACAGCCGGAAGGCTTCGCGCGAGACGAGGAAATAACCGGTCGCGAGAATGTCGATATTGCGGTTCCACATCGAAAGCTCGGTGCTTTCGATCGGTGCCGACGATGCGATCCCGGCATTCGATACCAGAATGTCGACGCCGCCGAATTCGACACAGGCCTCGGCAAAGGCGGCAATGACGGCATCTTCCTTCGTCACGTCCAGCTTGACGCTGCGCACCGCGTCGGCGCCGAACATCTTGGCAAAATCCGCCTGTGTGCTCTCCAGCGCCGCCTGGTCGATGTCAGCCAGAACCACACAAGCGCCCTCGCCCACCAGGCGTGCCGCCGTCGCACGGCCGATGCCGCCGGCGCCGCCGGTGACGAAGGCCACACGGCCGGCGAGGCTCTTCGGCTTCGGCATGCGCTGCAGCTTGGCCTCTTCCAGCAGCCAATATTCGATATCGAAGGCTTCCTGCTCCGGCAGGCCCTGATATTCGGAAACGGTGGAGGCGCCGCGCATGACATTGATCGCGTTGACATAGAACTCGCCGGCAATACGGGCCGTTGCCTTGTCGCGGGCAAAGGACAGCATGCCGACGCCGGGAACGAGGAAGATCACCGGGTTCGGGTCGCGCATGGCAGGCGAATTGTCATGCTTGCAATCATTATAGTAACGCGCGTAGTCGGCGCGATAGTCCTCCAGCGCCTTGTCGAGACCGGCGATGACGGCATCGACATCGGGCTTAGCCGGATCGAAATCGACGATCAGCGGGCGGATCTTGGTGCGCAGGAAATGATCCGGGCAGCTGGTGCCGAGCGCGCCAAGCGGGCGGAGATTCTTCGAGTTGACGAATTCGAGCACGGCATCCTGATCGTCGAAATCGCCGAGCTTGCGCTCGGCCTTGCCTATGCGGCCGCGGATCTCAGGCATGAGCCGGGCGGCGATGGCACGACGCTCCACTCGCGGCAGGCTTTCGACAGCGGCGCCGCCGAAAATCGTCTTGCCTTCGGTCTTGGCGGCGAACCATTCGATTGCCTTGTTGATGATGGCGAGCGTCAGCTCGTAGCATTCCTTGGCATCATTAGCCCAGGTGAACAGGCCATGGCTTTCGAGCACGACGCCTTTGGCATTCGGATGGGCATTGACGAAGGCTTCGAGATCGAGGCCGAGCTGGAAACCGGGCCGGCGCCAGGGTAGCCAGCCGATGTCGTCCCCGAAGATCTCCCGCGTCAGTTCGCGCGAGTTCTTGGACGCAGCGATGGCGATAATGGCATCGGGATGCATGTGATCGACATGGGTGAACGGCACAAAGCCATGCAGCGGCGTGTCGATGGATGCGGCGCGAGCATTGAGATTGAAGGTGCAATGCGGCAGGAAGCCGACCATGCGGTCCTCGTCTGAAACGCCCTGATAGATATTCCTCAGGCTGTCGAGCTTGTCCTGATAGAGCGTCGCGAAACCGTCGAGCTTAATGGTGCCGACATCGCCGCCGGAGCCCTTGACCCAGAGCACCCTAACCCTCTCGCCGGAGAGCGGATCGGTTTCCATGACCTTGGCCGAGGTGTTGCCGCCGCCGTAGTTGGTGATACGCTTGTCGGCACCGAGCAGATTCGAGCGATAAAGCAGCTTGCCCGGCTCATCCAAGCCCGCCGCATACGCATCATCCCAACGGTTCTTCAGAAGCTGAACGCCAGCCGCCATGTCATCCTCCCTTGAAATCAAGTCTTTCGGGCGGACCGGATCGTGATGGCGCCACCCTTTGTGAGCAGGGTATCGCTCACGTATAGTCATCTTGTCAATCGAAAACGATCAAATTCGATAATGCTGCGATGCAATATGAAAGTTTATGATTGTTTATGATTGACACATTGTCATATTTGCGAAATAACCGCCCATAAGGAGGAGCCAATGCACGAACGCGAACGCCATCGCATTATTCTGAGCGCCGTACAGGAAAAGTCTGTCGTGACGATTCAGGATATTTCCGAGCTGACCGAGGCTTCGGAAGCGACGATACGCCGTGATATCGCTGCCCTGCACATCCAGGGAAAGATCCGGCGCGTGCGCGGCGGGGCGGAATCGATTCATCCCCCACAGCTCGGCAATCTGGCAGCGCGGCCGTTCCGTGTATCCGAAGCCGTCAACATCGATAGGAAACGCGCAATTGCGCGCAAGGCTGCCGAACTCTGCAATCCCGGCGACGCCATCATCATCAATGGCGGCACGACCACGTTCCAGCTCGTGCATTATATCTCGGCCTTCCGGCTGCAGGTGATGACGAATTCCTTCGCCATCGCCGAACATCTGGTCAAACATTCGAAGAACACCGTGACAGTGCCGGGCGGCGCGATCTATCGCGAGCAGAGCCTGATCCTCTCACCCTTCGACAACGACACGATCCGAAATTTCTATGCGCGGCGCATGTTCATTGGTGCACAGGGCGTCGGCCCGCTCGGCATCATGGAAGCCGATGCGCTGGTCATCCAGAGCGAGCAGAAGCTGATGCGCCAGGCCGACGAACTCGTCGTCATGGTGGACTCGAGCAAGTTCCGCCAACGCTCCAGCCTGATCCTTTGTCCGCTCGAACAGGTCTCAACCATCATTACCGATGACAGCGTTTCCGCCGAAACCGTGCGCATGATCGAGGATGCGGGTATTTCGCTCATTATTGCAAATGTTTCGGCTCAGGCCGAGGAGGAGGATTCCCCGTCGGTCGCGTGAGACACGCGGCCGAAATGGGGTGAGCATGCCTATTAACTTTGGGAGGAAGTGACATGAATATAGCAAAGAAACTGGCAATCGGCGTCGCGCTCGCCGCGACACTGATGGCCAGCGCGGCAAGTGCAAAGGACGTCAAGATCGGTCTCGTAGTGAAGTCGCTGGGCAACGGCTTCTTCGAAGCCGCCAACAAGGGCGCACAGGAAGCAGCCAAGGATCTCGGCGGCGTGCAGGTGATCTATACCGGCCCGACCTCGACCACGGCCGAAGGCCAGATCGAAGTCATCAACTCGCTGATTGCACAGGGCGTCGATGCCATCGCGATTTCCGCAAACGATCCCGATGCAGTCGTCCCGGCACTGAAGAAGGCTGCGCAGCGCGGCATCAAGGTCATCTCCTGGGATTCCGGTGTCGCCAAGGCCGGCCGCATCCTGCAGCTGAACCCCTCGTCCAACGAGCTGATCGGCAAGATGTGCCTGACGCTCGCCAAGGATCACCTTGACGGCGGCAAGGGCGACTTCGCCATCCTGTCGGCAACGACCACCTCGACCAACCAGAATATCTGGATCGGCGAGATGAAGAAGCAGCTCAAGGATTTCCCGGGCCTCAATCTGGTGACAACAGTCTATGGCGACGACCTCTCGGACAAAAGCTATCGTGAAGCCCAGGGCCTCCTGACCTCACATCCGGAAGTCAAGGTCATCGTCGCCCCGACGACGGTGGGCGTGCTTGCCGCTTCGCAGGCCGTCAAGGATGCCGGCAAAATCGGTAAGGTCTATGTGACCGGTCTCGGCCTGCCGTCCGAAATGGCCGGCGCGATCAAATCAGGCGCGACGAAGGAATTCGCGATCTGGAACCCGATCGATCTCGGCTATTCCGCAACGCAGATCGCTTATCGCCTCGTCAAGGGCGAGACCGACGGCAAGCCGGGCAGCGAGATCAATGCCGGCCGCATGGGCAAGATCAAGGTTGGCGAAAACGGCGAGGCCGCCATGGCCGATCCGTTCGTCTACAACGCCTCGAACATCGATCAGTTCTCCAAGGTTTTCTGATCGAAAATCGAACTCGCAGCTCTCCGGCGGCATCAGCCGCCGGACCTGGTTTCACCGATCCGGTACATTGCTGATGACCACAGTTCTTCAACGCTCCATCGCGGACGCACCAGCCGCGGACAATCAGGCCATTCTGGAAATGCGCGGCATTTCCCAGATCTTTCCCGGCGTCAAGGCGCTGGATGGCGTCAGCATTTCGCTTCATCCCGGCAAGGTCACTGCCCTTATCGGTGAGAACGGCGCGGGAAAATCGACCCTCGTCAAGATCTTGACCGGCATCTACCGTCCCAACGAGGGCGAAATCCTTGTCGACGGCAAGCCGACGGCTTTCGCCAATGCGCAGGCGGCCATCGATGCCGGCGTGACGGCCATCCATCAGGAAACGGTGCTCTTTGACGAGCTGACGGTCGCCGAAAACATCTTCCTCGGCCATGCGCCGCGCACATCCTGGCGTACCATCGACTGGAAGACGATGAACAGCCGCTCGAGGGAACTTCTGCAATCGCTGGAAAGCGCCATCGATCCGACAACCCGACTAAAAGACCTCTCCATTGCGCAGCGCCATCTCGTGGCAATCGCACGCGCCCTGTCGATCGAGGCCCGCGTCGTCATCATGGACGAGCCCACCGCCGCCCTTTCGCGCAAGGAGATCGACGATCTCTTCCGCATCGTCGAGGGATTGAAGGCAAAGGGCAAGGCGATCCTCTTCATCAGCCACAAGTTCGATGAAGTCTATGAAATCGCTGATAATTTCGTCGTTTTCCGCGACGGTCGCGACGTCGGCCACGGCGAGCTGAAGGCGACGCCACAGGATGAAATCGTCCGCATGATGGTCGGACGCGATGTCGGCAACGCTTTTCCCAAGGTTGCGGTAGCGCTCGGGGAAACGGTTCTAGAAGTCGACAAATATTGTCACCGCACGGAATTCCGCGATATCTCCTTCAAGCTGAGGCGCGGCGAGATCCTTGGCATTTATGGCCTGATCGGCGCCGGACGCTCGGAGCTCTGCCAATCGCTCTTCGGCATCACCAAGCCGCTCTCAGGTCGCCTGACGCTCGATGGTCAGGAAATCCAGGTGCGGTCGCCGCAGGACGCCATCGGTGCGGGCATCGTCTACGTGCCGGAAGAGCGTGGCCGCCACGGCTTGGCGCTGCCGATGCCGATCTATCAGAACATGTCGCTGCCGTCGCTCGGACGCACCTCGCGCAAGGGTTTCCTGAAGGCGGCCAACGAATTCGCTCTTGCCCGCAAATATGCCGAACGGCTCGATCTGCGCGCAGCCGCCCTTTCCGTGCCTGTCGGCACTTTGTCCGGCGGCAATCAGCAGAAAGTGGTCATCGGCAAGTGGCTCGCGACGCAGCCGAAAATCATCATTCTCGACGAGCCCACCAAAGGGATCGATATCGGTTCGAAGGCCGCCGTCCATGGGTTCATCAGCGAGCTGGCGGCCGAGGGCCTGAGCATCATCATGATCTCTTCCGAACTGCCGGAGATCATCGGCATGGCGGATCGCGTACTCGTTATGAAAGAGGGTCTGTCGGCTGGTCTTTTTGACCGCGAGGAGCTGACACCGGAAACACTCGTCCGTGCCGCCACGGGAAATGCATAAGGAGAGGCGGATGCCACGTATCCTCAAAAGACGAGAGACACTGCTCTTCATCATCATCGTCGTGATGATCGCCGGCTTTGCCACGCGTGCGGCCGGCTTTGCAGAGCCCGCCAATCTCGCCAATATCTTCAACGATACCTCGATCCTCATCATCCTGGCGCTTGCCCAGATGACGGTCATTCTGACGAAGTCGATCGATCTGTCTGTCGCCGCCAACCTGGCGCTGACTGGCATGGCGGTCGCGATGCTGAACGCGGCCTATCCCGATATTCCGCTGATCGCGCTAGTCATAACGGCGATCCTGATGGGCGCGGTTCTCGGCGCCATCAATGGCTATCTCGTCTGGGCGCTCGAAATCCCGCCGATTGTCGTCACGCTCGGCACACTCACGATCTATCGCGGCATGGCCTTCGTTCTGTCGGGCGGCGCCTGGGTCAATGCGCACCAGTTCACGCCGATTTTCCTGAACGTGCCGCGCACGCCGATTCTCGGCCTGCCGGTGCTTGCCTGGATCGGCATCGTGATCGTGCTGATGATGTTTCTGGTGCTGCGCTACACCCAGTTCGGCCGCTCGGCCTATGCGAGCGGCGGCAATCCGGTCGCGGCCGTCTATGCCGGCATCGATGTCGGCTGGACGCGGTTTCTTGCCTTCGTTCTCTCAGGCGCCCTTGCCGGCCTCAGCGGCTATCTCTGGGTCTCGCGCTATGCCGTTGCCTATGTCGATATTGCCAACGGTTTCGAGCTCGACAGCGTGGCGGCCTGCGTCATCGGCGGCATTTCGATCGCCGGCGGTGTCGGTTCTGTCGCCGGCGCGGTGCTCGGCGCTCTCTTCCTTGGCGTCATCAAGAATGCCCTGCCTGTTATCGGCATCTCGCCGTTCACCCAGATGGCGATCTCCGGCACCGTCATCATCCTTGCCGTCGTCTTCAACGCCCGGCGCGAACGCAACCGCGGCCGCATCATCCTGCGCGATCAGGCCGCAAAGGACACCGCCAGCCAGGGAGCACACGCATGAGCAACGGTTCGCAAGCGGCAACCGCGGAAAAGCGCGTCATTCCGGATCGCCTCGGCACGCCCTTCAAGCGCATCTTGTCGAGCTGGGAAACGCTGCTCTTCGGAGTAGCGGTCGCGATCTTCATCTTTAATTCGCTGGCCTCGCCCTATTTCCTGGATCCCTTCAACCTCTCGGACGCGACCTTCAACTTCACCGAAAAGGCGATGATCGCCTTTGCCATGGCGCTGCTCATCATCGCTGGCGAAATCGACCTTTCGGTCGCAGCCATTATTGCGCTCGCCTCGACCGCGATGGGCGCCGCCGCACAACTGGGCGTCGATACCCCCGGCCTCGTCGCGATCGGTATCGGCGTCGGCCTCGTCTGCGGCATCTTCAACGGCTTCTTGGTTTCGGTACTGAAGCTGCCGTCGATCGTCGTTACCATTGGCACGATGAGCCTGTTTCGCGGTATTTCCTATATCGTTCTCGGCGACCAGGCCTATGGCAACTATCCGGATAGTTTCGCCTATTTTGGCCAGGGCTATGTCGTCTGGGTCTTTTCTTTCGAATTCGTGCTCTTCATCGCGCTGGCGATCGCCTTCGCAATCCTGCTGCATGCGACGAATTTCGGTCGTCAGGTCTACACCATCGGCAACAATGATTTCGCCGCACGCTTCTCCGGCATTCCGGTCGAACGGGTCAAATTCATCCTGTTTCTCCTGACCGGCATCATGAGCGGTATCGCCGCCATCTGCCTCACCTCGCGCCTTGGCTCGACGCGTCCGTCGATCGCACTCGGCTGGGAATTGGAGGTGGTCACCATGGTCGTGCTCGGCGGCGTGTCGATCCTCGGCGGCTCCGGCACGATCGGCGGTGTCGTCATCGCCGCCTTCGTCATGGGCTTGGTCACCTTCGGCCTCGGCCTGCTCAACGTACCGGGCATCGTCATGTCGATCTTCATCGGTCTCCTCCTCATCATCACCATCGCGCTGCCGATCGTTGCCAAGCGCATCAAGGCCATGAGCTCCAAATGACTGTTGCTCTCGAACGCCACGCCTTCAAGATGACGCTCAATCCAGGCATGGAAGCAGAATACCGGAAGCGGCATGATGAAATCTGGCCCGAGCTGGTAGGTCTGCTGCATCAGGCCGGCGTCAGCGATTATTCCATCCATCTCGACCAGGAGACGAACACACTCTTCGGCGTGTTGACGCGGCCGAAGGATCACACCATGGCGAGCCTGCCAGACCATCCCGTCATGAAGAAATGGTGGGCGCACATGGCCGATATCATGGCGACCAATCCCGACAATTCGCCCGTCCAGAGCGATCTGGTCACGGTTTTTCATCTGCCATGAGCAACGAGACAGTCTACCGCCGCATCGCCGTGATCGACATCGGCAAGACCAACGCCAAGGTGGTGGTGGTCGATGCCGGGACAGGTACCGAGATCGCCGCCGTCAGGACCGCAAACAGCGTCCTGAAGTCGGGCCCTTATCTGCATTACGATATTGACGGGTTATGGGATTTCATCATCTCGGCACTGAAGGGCTTTGTCCGCGTGCCAGGCTTCGATGCCATATCGATCACGACGCATGGCGCATGTGTGGCGATGCTAGCGGACGATGGCAACCTCGCCATGCCCGTCCTCGATTACGAGCATGGCTATCCGCAAGCCATTCAGAACGCCTACAGCCAAGTGCGCCCCAAGTTTGTTGAGACGTTTTCACCCGGATTGTCGGTTGGCCTCAATGTCGGCGCCCAAATCCACTATCTAAAAAGCACCTTTCCGGCCGATTTCGCCCGTACCGCAACAATCCTGACCTATCCGCAATATTGGGCGTTTCGCCTGACCGGCGTTGCCGCCAACGAGGTGACGTCGCTCGGTTGCCACACCGATCTCTGGAACCCGACGACGCAAAGCTATTCGTCTCTCGTCGACACGCTTGGCATTCGCGGGTTGATGGCGCCGGTCCGTTCGGCTTTCGACGCGCTTGGGCCGGTCCTGCCGGCACTCGCTGCGGCTCTGGGTCTTACGAAACCGGTGCCGGTCTATTGCGGTATTCACGATTCCAACGCTTCGCTTCTGCCGCATCTGGTCGAGAACGAAGCCCCCTTTGCCGTCGTCTCGACGGGAACCTGGGTCATCAGTTTCGGCGTTGGCGGCGATCTTGATCATCTTGATGCGAAGCGCGATGCGCTCGCCAATGTCGATGCCTATGGCCGCGCCGTGCCGTCAGCCCGCTTCATGGGCGGCCGCGAATTCGAGATTCTGGCTGCCGAAATCGGTCCCGCATCATCCGATGCGGTCGAAGCCGCTATCGAGGCGGTAATCGAGAAGGGCCTCATGTTGCTGCCCAACGCCGTTGAAGGATCGGGTCCCTTTCCCGGCCGGAGGCGCCGCTGGATCGCGGATCATGCCGCGAGCAATGCCGAACGCCTTGCCGCCGTCAGCCTCTATCTCGCGCTGATGACGGAAGCCTGTCTTGGTCTGATCGGCGCTAAAGGACAGATCTTCGTCGAGGGTCCCTTTGCGCTCAATCGCGCCTACCTCATCGCGCTCTCTGCCTTGACGAGCACCGATGTCATCGCACTAGCGGGTTCGACGGGCACCAGCCAGGGTGCCGCCTTGCTGGCGGGGATAAGACCCATCGGTGTCGCGGACAGCCCGCCCATTCGCGCCGAGCTGCGGGGGTTGGCGCGCTATCGGCAGTTCTGGCGCGAGGCCATGATCTCCTAGTCTTCGGTTCTGGCGAGCTCTGCCGCCGCGATTTCGGCTACGCGCAGCGCTGATTCGACGTGCTCGTCCTCGCCATCTTCGATCAGCCAGCTTGCTGAAAGGCCGGCCCAGGCAACGATCCATCGCAACAGGTGTCCGCGCTCCATTCCCGCCACCTCGGCAACGACCGTCACTTGCCGGGCAAGACGGCCGGGAGATGTGGCGATGGCATTATCGGGATTGCAGAAGAGGTTAGCGTAATCAAAACCGCGTTCGCCTAAGAGCCCCTTCGGATCGATCGCAAGCCAGCCTCGCTCTGCGAAATCCAGAATATTGCCGTGATGAATGTCGCCATGCAGAGGCACGACGTCCTGCGGCTCCGATAGCAGCATGCGGGCCGTGACCGCAGACCGCACGAAAGGGCCACCCTCGCAATGGGCCATCGCTTCGAGCGAACGAAACCGGTGGACAAGCGGAATCAATTGCGGCAAGGCGCCCCCGCGAGAGGCATGAAGCCCAGCGACGGCCCTGCAGATGATACGGCTTGCCTCGTCGTCCTCGCCATTCCTTGCCATTTCGGCAAGTGAGCGGCTGCCTGTCGCCCGTTCGAGCAGGATAGCATCGTCCTGATGTTCGAGAACGCGCGCGGCACCAATGCCATTCCACCAGACCATGAGCTCGGCACCCGATTTCTCCTCCGGCGCATCCGCGATCTTCAGCATCGCTGGCTCGCCGTCACGGCGCACGGGAAAAAGCCGGCTGGAATGGGTGACGATCGGATCGCCATCCGGGATCAGGCACCAGAGGTCGAAATAGATCTTTGAACCGTCATTCTCATTCACGCGACATAAATCTCCTCGGCATAGGCCACGCCATGACAGGCGTCGCTAGCTATGTGGGTCAGCGGCATCGAAACTTCCACTTTTAGATCCACGTCGCCTTACCGCCATATCGTCTGGGTCTTGGCCGCAGACGCACAACAACCATCCCTCGACAAAAAATCAAAAAGAACGTCAAAATTGTCTTGGCGACGGTTATTTTCTTGCGGAATCGTCCCAATATTCCTACACAAAATACCCTTATGAGCGCGTTCGAGATCAAAAAATGTCCGAAAGCGTCCATCGGCTTCGATATCAGCTCTGTCTTCTCCAAAAGAACGCCTTACGGCAGTTTGCGCGTCGAGACAGGCGATTGCGAGCGGGTTCAAAGGGCGCTGCCGCGCCCATCCAAGGAGAGCTAACATGAGTCTGAAGACATTGACGGCCGCGACCTTCGTCGCTTCGCTGGCCTTCGCACCTCTCGCACATGCGGACATCACTATCGGCCTCATTGCGCCGCTGACCGGCCCGGTCGCAGCCTATGGCGACCAGGTCAAGAACGGCGCGCAGACCGCTATCGAAGAAATCAACAAGAACGGCGGCGTTCTCGGCCAGAAGCTCGTTCTGAAGCTCGGCGATGATGCCGGCGATCCGAAGCAGGGCGTATCCGTCGCCAACAGCTTCGTCGGCGACAGCATCCGCTTCGTCGTCGGCCCGGTGACCTCGGGCGTCGCTATTCCGGTTTCCGACGCGCTTGCCGAAAATGGCATCCTGATGGTCACGCCGACGGCAACAGCTCCGGGCCTAACCAATCGCGGCCTGACGAACGTCTTCCGCACCTGCGGCCGCGATGACCAGCAGGCCGTCGTTGCCGGCGAATACGTGGTGAAGAACTTCAAGGACAAGAAGATCGCGATCCTCAACGACAAGGGCGCCTACGGCAAGGGCCTGGCCGATGCCTTCAAGGCCGCCATCAATAAGGGCGATATCACCGAGGTCTTGAACGACTCCCTGACCCCGGGTGAAAAGGACTACAGCTCCCTGACGGCGAAGCTGAAGCAGGCTGGCGTCGAAGTCATCTATTTCGGCGGTTATCATCCGGAAGCAGGCCTTCTGGCCCGCCAGCTGCACGACATCTCCGTCAAGGCGCAGATCATCGGCGGCGACGGCCTGTCCAACACCGAATATTGGGCGATCGCCAACGATTCCGCGGCCGGCACACTCTTCACAAATGCGTCTGACGCGCTGAAGAACCCGGATTCGCAGAGCGCCGTCGCCGCCCTCAAGGCCCGCAACATCCCGGCCGAAGCCTTCACGCTGAATGCCTATGCTGCCGTGCAGGTACTGAAGGCCGGCATCGAAAAGGCCGGCAAGGCGGATGACGCCGAAGCCGTCGGCGCTGCGCTGAAGAAGGGCGAGCCAATCGACACCGTCATCGGCAAGGTCACCTACGGCGAAACCGGCGACCTGACCTCGCAGAGCTTCTCGCTCTACAAGTGGGAAGGCGGCAAGATCGTTTCGGCCGAATAAGTCGTCACGTTATCGCTTTGGAATGGAACCGGGCCACTTGCTGGCCCGGTTTTTTGTTGTCGATCCTGGGTACTGCCACTCAACAAACGGTGCGGAAGCGTTCGATGCAGGTGGAGAGAACCTCCTCACCCGGCCGCTTCCACCAATTATTCTGAGAGAATATTTCCACCTCCTGCAGGCCGAAAAAGCCGGCCATCTCGATCTCGGCGCGGATGCGCTTCAAGTCGATGACGCCATCGCCCATCATGCCGCGGTCGAGCAGCAGGTCCGTGGTCGGCACCAGCCAGTCGCAGATGTGATGCGCCAGAATACGGCCGCCGGCGCCGGCACGCGCGATCTGCTGATAAAGCTTCGGGTCCCACCAGACATGGTAGACATCGATCGCGACACCGATGCCTTCGCCCAGAAGATCGCAGATGTCGAGCGCCTGTTCGAGCGTGTTCACGCAGGCACGGTCGGCCGCATACATCGGATGCAGCGGCTCGATCGCGAGCGGAATGCCGGAGCTGCGCGCGTGCGGCAGGATCGCGGCGATACCATCGGCCACCATCTCGCGGGCGTGAACGATATCCTTCGATCCCTCTGGTACGCCTCCGACGACGAGAACCAGGCAATCGGCATCCAGCGCCGCCGCTTCGTCGATCGCCCGCTTGTTGTCGTCGATTGCAGCCGCTCTGCCCTCGGCGCTCGCGGCAGGAAACATGCCGCCACGGCAAAGCCCGGTGACTTTCAGCCTGTTATCGGCAACGATGCGGGCGGCTTCGGAAAGGCCGATCCTATGCACCTGATCTCGCCAGGGAGCGATCGCGACGATATCCTGCTTCAGACAAGCTTCCACAGCCTGGCGCATATCATATTGCCGGCGCACCGTCGCCAGGTTGATGGACAGACCCTCTATGGCCATCGTGATCTCCTCCCCCGGTCCCTTTTCCGCTATTCAATGCCGACGGTGGCAAGGATCGTCTTCATGCGATAGGTCGCCAAATCCGGGTCGCGCAGTACGCGCGCCGCATCCGCCAAACGGAAAAGCTCCGAAAGATGCTGGATCGATCGGGCGCTTTGCTGGCCGCCGAGCATCTGGAAATGGTCCTGGAAGCCGTTAAGATAAGCAAGGAAGACGACGCCCGTCTTGTAGAAGCGCGTCGGCGCTTTGAATATATGGCGCGATAGCGGGACGGTCGGCGCCAAGATCCCGTGGAAGGCGTCGAGGTCGTTCTGAGCAAGCTTTGCGAGAGCCGCACTTGCGGCCGGCGCGACGGCATCGAAGATACCAAGCAAGGCATGCGAATAGCCCTGGTCGTCGCCCGCGATCAGTTCGGCATAGTTGAAATCGTCGCCGGTATACATCTTGACCGACGGATCGAGCCGCCGGCGCATGACGATTTCCTTCTCTGCCGACAGCAGCGAAATCTTCACGCCATCCACCTTGGCCGCATTCTGGTTGATGATCGCGGTCGCGGTTTCCATGGCCCTCATGTCATCGGCGGAGCCCCAATAGCCCGCCAACGCCGGATCGAACATCGAGCCGAGCCAGTGAATGATGACAGGCTCTTTGACCTGACCGAGAATGCGGTCGTAGACACGGATATAATCATCCGGGCTCTTGGCGGCGGCGGCAAGCGCCCGGCTCGCCATCAGGATGACACGGCCGCCCTGCCCTTCCACATAGGCTACCTGTTCCTCATAGGCGCGAATGACGTCATCGATCGTGACATCGGCGCCAGGCTGCAGATGATCGGTACCGGCGCCATAGGCGATCACCGCATCCGACCGGCCACGGGCGGCCGACTGTGCATGTGCAATCAGCTCTTTTGCGCCGCTCCAGTCGAGCCCCATGCCGCGCTGGGCGGTATCCATCGCCTCCGCCACGCCAAGGCCGAGGCCCCAGAGATATTCGCGGAAGGCAATCGTGCGCTCCCAGTCGATATTGCGGTCAAGCCAGGGATCGTTATCGGCAAGCGCATCGACCACGACGTGCGCGGCAGCATAGACGACGCGATTGAAATGATGACCGCCCGCCGGTCTCACAGGCGCGATCAACGGCTCATTGACGGGCGTGAAGGCGGCAATAGTGCCATCCGCCCTTGGCAAGTGAAGGCTTCTCTCCATGAGGCCAGCCTCCTAGCGGGCCGAAAGGGAGGGAACGTCGACCCAGCGACGCTCCGCCCAGCTCTTCTGTGCCAGCTCCGCCAGCTGCACGCCCTTGGCGCCCTCGCGCAGCGTGAACCTCCACGGCGCGTCCTCGGCGACATGGCAGAGAAACTGCTCCCATTGCGCCTTGAAACCATTGTCGAAAGCCTGGGTGTCCGGCACCTCTTCCCAGGTATCGAAGAAATTGATCGGCTGCGGCTGATCGGGGTTCCAGACTGGTTTCGGCGTGTTGACGCGATGCTGCGTCCAGCAGCGCATCAGCCCACAGACGGCCGATCCATGGGTGCCGTCGACCTGGAAGGTGACGAGATCGTCCCGGCGGACGCGCACTGCCCAGGAGGAGTTGATATGGGCGATGACGCCGCCTTCGAGCTCAAACGTGGCATAGGCGGCATCGTCGGCATCGGCGACATAGCTGTTGCCGTTCTCGTCGACGCGGCTCGGAATGTGCGTCGCGCCGAGGCAGCTGACGGATTTTACTTCGCCGAACAGATTGTCGAGCACATAGCGCCAATGCGGCAGCATATCGAGGATCATGCCGCCGCCGTCCTTTTTGCGGTAGTTCCAGGACGGACGCTGTGCCTTCACGCCCCAGTCGCCTTCGAAAACCCAATAGCCGAACTCGCCGCGCACGGAGAGAATCTTGCCGAAGAAGCCGCTGTCGCGCAGCATGGCGATCTTGCGCAGCCCAGGCAGGAACAGCTTGTCCTGAACAACACCGTTCTTGACGCCGCGGCGCTCGGCAGAGGCAGCAACCGAGAGCGCCTCCTCCAGCGTCTCGGAAATCGGCTTTTCGCAATAGACATGCTTTCCAGCGGCAATCGCCTTCTCCAGAAGCTCGACGCGCATCTGCGTCGAACCGGCATCGAAGAAGATCGTATTGCTGGGATCGGCAAGGGCGGCATTGAGATCCGTCGTCGTCTTCGACAGGCCGTGCTTGCGGGCGATCGCCTCGATCTTTTCGGCATTGCGGCCAACAAGCAGCGGCTCGGGCATCAGCCGGTCGCCGTTCGACAGAAGAACGCCGCCCTGTTCGCGGATCGCCAGAATGGAGCGCACGAGATGCTGGTTATAGCCCATGCGGCCGGTAATGCCGTGCATGATGATGCCGATCGGCTTCGTTGCCATGAGTTTCGTCCTCCCGTAAATAACTATATAGTTACATAACTGACACGGCGAGCCAATGCTGTCAACGGCCATCGTCAATGGCCGCAGCGGCAATCATCCATCGTTGCGGAGCTTGTTACCTTAAGGATTTCAGGGGCGCAGATAGGCGAAAATCACATCGACGATATGCTCGCCCCAGGCATCGATTTCGCTCTTGTCCGAGAGATTGCGGCGGAAGATCGTGGAAAGCGTCCAGCGGTTGGTCAGGAAGAACGAGCCGAGGGCGGCAATGCTCATATAGATTTTCACCGGATCGCAATCGCTGCGGAATACGCCTGTCGCCGCGCCGCGATCGAGCAGGCCGGAGATCTCTGACACCAGCGGCGAGTGTAGCTCGAAAATGCGTGCCGAACGCTTCAGGAAGCGGGCTTTATGCATATTTTCCGTGCTGAGGATTCCCAGGAACTCCGGGTGATCCAGAAAATATTGCCAGGTGAAGACCACCAGCTCCCGCATGCCGTCGGCGGGCGAGCGATGCGAGAGATCGAGCCGTGCCTCCGCCGAGCGAATGGCGATATAGCTGCCCTCCAAAACGGCGACGTAGAGCGCATCCTTGCCGCCGAAATAGTGATAGAGCATCCGCTTGTTGATTTTCGCCCGTTCGGCGATGGCATCGACGCGGGCACCGCCATAGCCCCGCTCTGCGAACTCCTTGGTTGCGGCCGCCAGAATAGCCTTGCTGGTACGCTCCGCATCCCTGAGACGTGGCCGCTCCGAAGTCGCGCGCGAGATGGTTTGCTTTGAATCCGCGGTATCTGCACTTTTTGCGCTGCGCTTCACGGTCTTGGCTTCTGACATCACGGCTCCCGGCGGCATTTCATAAGGCTTATGCGGCCCATCCTCACGCCGATAAGTAACCGATCATCGCATAAGTTGACAGCCCCCGGTGAATCGGAGGCAATAGTAACCATATGGTTATATCGATTTAAATGTAGGTATGGCGAAGGATACCGAGAGGAAACGTGAAATTTCGGCCGCTGCCATAACCGCCCGAATGAGGGCGAAATTGGGCCGGGACACCGCGACGATCTTGCGCTCGGATCCCATCCGGCCCTAAAGAACAATAGGCAAGCGGCACCGGGTGAACATGACCAAAAACCAAATCGCAATCATCGGCGGCGGCCCTGCCGGGTTGATGGCGGCAGAGACCTTATCGCAGCTGGGCCATCGCATCGCGATCTACGACAGCATGCCGACGGTTGCACGCAAGTTTCTGCTGGCAGGAAAATCCGGCCTCAATATCACGCATTCGGAAGACTACGGGGTCTTTGCCACCCGCTTCGGCGCTGCCTCATCCCGATTGCGTGCAGCGCTTGACGATTTCCAGCCGGATGACGTCAAAGCCTGGGCGGAAGGCCTGGGAACGGAAACCTTCGTCGGCTCTTCCGGCCGCGTCTTCCCGAAAGTCATGAAGGCATCGCCGCTGCTGCGCGCCTGGCTGGCGAGGCTGGAAGCACGCGATGTCACTATCATGACGCGGCATCGCTGGTGTGGCTTCGAGGACGGTAGTCTGATCTTCGAAACGCCAAAGGGCCGCGAGCTCGTGCGTCATGACGCCGTTCTGCTCGCGCTCGGTGGGGCAAGCTATGCTCGGCTGGGCTCGGACGCGGCATGGGTCAGCTGGCTTCGGGACGAAGGCATCGATATCGCCGCGTTTCAACCGGCCAATTGCGGTTTCGACGTCACCTGGAGCGCGACATTCAGCGAGCGCTTCGCCGGCGAACCGCTGAAAGCGGTGACGGCGACATCGCAGGCAGGGACTTTCCCTGGCGAATTCGTCATCTCGCAAACGGGGATCGAGGGCAGTCTGGTCTACGCCCATGCCGCCTCATTGCGCGATCGATTGGCAAAAACGGGCGAGGCCTCGCTCGTTGTCGATCTGTCGCCCGGACGCAACGAGGAGCGTTTGGCGCGCGATCTGGCACGACAGGATTCGAAGGCCAGTTTTTCCAATCGCCTGCGCAAGGGCACTGGTATCGAGGGCGTCAAGGCGGGTCTTCTGCGCGAGCTTGCCGAACCCGCAGTTCTCTCGCATCCCGAAACGCTTGCACGCCTGATCAAGGCCCTGCCGATTCCGCTGCTGAGGCCGAGACCCATTGCCGAGGCCATCTCGTCCGCCGGCGGCATCCGATGGGATGAACTCGACGAAAGATACATGCTGAAGAAGCTCCCCGGCATGTTCGCCGCCGGAGAAATGATCGATTGGGAAGCGCCGACCGGCGGCTATCTTCTGACGGCCTGCTTTGCGACTGGGCACGCGGCAGCCAAGGGCATGGACGCCTGGCTCAAAGACCGGTGACCGGGCTTAGAGCCGGGCCTTTCAACCGACCCGGCCGTTCTCCATAAGCCAGGCGACCGCTTCCTGAACGGCCTGCAGCGACGTATAGCGCGGCCGGTATCCGAGTAGCCGTTCGGCTTTGGCGATCGAGCAATTCGGGCTTCGGGCGACATGTTCCCAGGTCGCCTGCGCATCCTCCGCCGATTGGCTTTCCGCCCATTTTTCGTAAGGCAGAAATTCCAGCTTCGGCTCATGCCCAAACCAGCGCGACATGGCTTCGGCATAGCCTCTGAGCGTCAGCGCACCGCTTGAAACCGCGTGGAAAGCCTCTCCCGTCGAGGCCCGCCAATTGGCGATAGCGCCCATGAACATCTGCGCGACATCATCGGCATGGACATGATGAACCGTCTCCAGGCCGAAATTCGGCAGGACGAGGGTTTCACCCCGCGCCAATGTCGAAAACGCCGACGGGTTGAAATGCCCGGCGGGATTGAGAGGCTCCCAGCCCGGACCGACGATATGGCCGGGATGGATCAGGGTTGCGGGAAATCCCCTACGCCGCGCCTCCTCAAGCAGATGCGCTTCGATCGCCGCTTTCTGGATGCCATAGTCGCCGAACGGCCGCTTCGGCGCCTCTTCCGGCGTCGGGACGACGGTTGAAAATCCATGCGTCCAGATCGTGCCCGTATGCAGGAAATGGCCGACATGATCGGTGAGCGCTTCGGTCAGATGCCTCGCGCTATCGAGCGTGAAGCAGATCATGTCGATGACGATATCCGGCTTCAAGGCGCGGATGGCCGGACCGAAGCTGCCATCCTTCTCCATGGCAGCACGATCCATCGCCAGCATTTCCACTTCGCTCCATGCCTTGTTCGGCGAATAGGGCTTGGCCTGGCCGCGGCTTATCGCCACCACCTCATGCCCGGCTTCGACCAGCCGCGGCACCAGATAGGTGCCGACATGGCCCGTTGCACCGATAATCACCGTGCGCGTCATGATATCCTCCCAATGGCCGAGATCGAACGCCGGCGGGCGCAGGCGTTCAAGACGTGGTCTGGCGCTTGAGAATAGGAGAGCAAGCGGTTTTGTCATCCCCTGCGGGATGCAAAAAGGCATTCATTGCTGTCTTTGCGGCAATTTCAGGTGACGATGATGAATGGACTGGGCGACAGCGGCAGGAATCAACCGCCCATCATGACCAACTGCGGTTCGCCGATCTCCACTGCATGGCCGTCCGGATCGTAGAAACGGAAGACGCGCTGCCCCCATTCCTGCCTCTCGACGGGATGAATGAGATCGACATGCGGCGCTATCGCTTCGAATGCCGCATCGACGTCCTCATGTTCGAAATAGAGAAGGATGTTCCGCCGCCCATAGGGCTCGGATGCTTCACCGTTCGCGCCCCAGACCGTTTAACTGCGGACTCAATGACTATTCATGTAAGCCGCAGTCGCGAGAACGACGGCTGTGAAAACCATTCCAAAAGATCAGCGATCTTTGAGATTATCTTCTTTGCCTTAGTAACGAAGGGCTTCTAGCCTCGTCCCAACCCGTAAAGGCGATTTGCGTCATCACGGCTCGGGCACGGCAGGCGATGGCATTACGACCCGAGAACAAAGACGAGCTTGAAAGAGGAAACCTCATTGACCTCCCATACTGTGCCGACGGGCTCCGATACATCGCTGCCCACGCTCGATCTCCAGCGCTTCTACGCCTCGTCCTCGGAACGCCGGGCATTCGTCGCGGAGCTTCGCAAAGTGCTCTACGATCATGGTTTCTTCTATCTGACAGGCCATGGCGTCGACCCCCAACTCATTGCCGATGTCGTTGCGACGGCGAAGCGTTTCTTTGCATTGCCGCTCGAAGAAAAGCTCAAGATCGAGATGGTGAAGTCGCCGCATTTTCGCGGCTATAACCGCGCTGGACAGGAGCGTACCCGCGGCGAACAGGATTGGCGCGAACAGCTCGACATCAACACCGAAAGCGCACCCTTCGAGATCGGCCCGGATACGCCGGCATGGCGGCGCCTGCAGGGGCCGAACCAATGGCCGGAAGCTCTGCCGGAACTCAGGCCGCTGCTGCTTGCCTATCAGGCGGAGGTGACTCGCATCGGCATCGATATTCTGAAGGCGATCGCAGCGGCCCTCGGCCAGGCGGAAAACGTCTTTGCCGATATCTATGAGCCGCAGGCCTCGCAGCTTCTGAAGATCATCCGCTATCCGGGCCGCGATGTCGCCGAAACGGATCAGGGCGTCGGCGCTCACAAGGATGGCGGCTTCGTCACCGTGCTGTTGCAGGACACCGTGCCCGGCCTGAGGGTGCGCACCGAAGACGGCGTCTGGATCGATGCACCGCCGGTTCCGGGCACCTTTGTCATCAATACCGGCGAATTGCTCGAGCTTGCGACAAACGGCTTCGTGCGCGCCGATGTGCATGACGTCGTCGCACCGCCTGCCGGTGTCGAGCGCTTCTCTGTCGCCTTCTTCCTGGGCTCCCGTCCGGATGCGACCATCCCGGTCATCGAACTGCCGGAAGAGTTGAAGCGATCGGAACGCGGCATCTCGGTCGATCCCCTGAACCCGATCTTCCGTGAAGTTGGCCAGAACCAGCTGAAGAGCCGACTACGATCTCACCCGGATGTCGCCCGCGCTCACTATGCCGATCTCCTGGCATCGGAACAGTCGGTTTAAGCCGGATCCATCAAGATCGAGGTGAGGTCGCTTATCGGCCACCCCTTCTCGAAGCTCGTTCCTAGTGCTGGCTATCGGGCACGATCACCCGCATGCCGTCGACGACGCTGCTTGCGAGGATTTGACAGCTTAGGCGGCTATTCGGCATCGGCTCCATCACGAATTCGATCATCATCGCTTCCTCCTCGGAAGGCGGCGGCAGACGATCGAGATGGGGCTGTTCGATGTAGCAGTGACAGGTGCCGCAGGCCAAGGCGCCGCCGCATTGCGCCACGATGCCGTCGATGCCGCTCCTGACGGCGACGGCCATTAGCGTCTCACCCTCCTGTGCCTCGACGCGTGTTTCGCGGCCGGCGGAATCGATGAACACGATTTCACACATTGCATTCTCCATATTTTCGGCGAATCCGCTCATGCGGCGATGAGGCGAATGTCCAGGCGTTTCGGTCCGCGCACCGACAGCCCGCGCTTATAGGCGGGATTGTCGTCCAGCAGTTCGATCGAGCGAGTACGCTGCAGAAGCGTCGAGAAAATGATCTCCATATCCAGCCGGGCCAGATGATTGCCGAGACAGAAATGTGCGCCGCTGCCAAACGCCAGATGGCGATTGGGCGTGCGCCCGACGTCGAACTCGTCGGGCGACTCGAATTGTTCGGGATCGCGATTGGCCGCGCCATAGAGCAGACCGATCTTCGTACCCTTTGGCAACAGCTTGCCGGCAATCGTCCTTTCCTCGGTCAGATAGCGATGGAAGAATGGCAACGGCGACTCGAAACGAAACATTTCCTGAATGGCGGTCGACATCACCGTCGGGGTTTCGCGCAGCTTTTTCAAAGCCTCGGGATATTGCAGCAAAGCATGCATGCCGCTGCCCAGCACATCGATCGTCGAGCCGTGCCCGGCCATCAGGATTAGCATGCAAGTGGAAACGAGTTCGTCTTCGGTAAGCTCGCCGGCGACATGCGCCTCGCTCAGCCGACAGAGAAGATCGTCGCGCGGCGTGCTTATGCGCTCGACAATGAGTTCCTTGAGGAGTTCGTAAAATTCCGTCGTCGCACGCTCGGCGATTGCCTTGCGCTCATCACTGCGATCGACGTCGAAATATTGCACGACGTCTTCCGACCACTTGCGCAGTTGCCCGGCATATTCCTCCGGCACGCCCAGCACCGAACCGATAATGTGGCCTGGAACCTGCGAAGCGAGATCCTCGACGAAATCGATCGTACCTGCCTGCAGGAGACGGTCGAGCAGACGGTCGACGAAATCCTGTATCATGCCGCGCTGGCGCGCGACGAGCGCGGGCGTAAATTCACGAAAAACCTTGCGTCGCAGCCGGTCGTGGGTTTCGCCATCGGAATCCAGCAGGCTGAATTGCACGAAACGGGAATGGTTCGGCATGTCATGCCAGTTCTGCCGAACCTTCTGCTCCCGTATTTCCTCCGGTGAGAGAAAGAATTCGAGCGACCGCACGAGCGTCTTGTCGGCCGCAGCGGCAGCCACATCCTGATAGCGCGACAGCAGCCATATGTCGAACTGCTCATAGTAGACCGGACCCGGGCTGGCGCGCAGCACGCGGTAAGATGCATAGGGATCGTCCGTGAACGCCTGCGAGAGCGGATCGAATGCTGGAGTTGCCATCGCCATGATGAGGACCTCATCCAATCTGGTTCATCGGCTATAGAATACAGCGTCAAACGACGAAAGGACATGGATGCGAGCCGCAGCCATATGGATAAAACTCTCATTTCCAAATAGAGTTAAGTCGCCATGACCCACGAAGCGATTTTACCAGAAACCCTCCCTCTCGACGACGTCTTCTTTCAGACTCCGGGCAAGTTGTCCCGGGCGTTCCCTTACACGCTTCTCGCCGCCGGGCGCCGGGTTTGCACACCTGCTGAAATGCCGATCGCCCATCGCTTCAACCATCACACCCTGATCCTTACTCTCAGCGGAAAAGGCCAGCTGCAGGTCAACGAGGTTTCGAGCTCGCTGCATGAAGGGACGATCGCCTGGCTCGATTCCTCGATGCTCTATTCGCATCGCTGCGAGCCGCGCCATTCGCACTGGTCCTATCTATGGGTGGGTTTCGTCGGATATGGGCTCGATACCTTGTTCGACAGTCTCGGCGTGATCGGCAATCCGATCTTCGACACGGCCAACACCCGCGATCCGGAGGCGCTGTTCGAAGTCATCCTGCGGGAAGTGGACACGGGCAGCTTTCTTGCTGACAACAGATGCTTTGCCCTGCTGGCACAGTTGATTTCATTCCTTGTATCCGAGCGTGCCGAAAGCAGCGAACTCAGCGCCTCCGTACAACGATTGCAACGGGTCATGGAACTGGTTCGCACCGATCTGACACGCCCCTGGACAGTAGGAGACCTCGCGACCGCCGCCAATTTAAGCCAGGCGCAATTGTTCCGCCGCTTTCGCCAGAAAATGGGAACGACGCCTCTCGATTGGCTGCGCCATGAGCGTGTGAATGCCGCAAAGCCGTTGCTGGTCGTAACGGATGAGCAGATCAGCCGGATAGCCTCCCGATGCGGCTATCCCGACCCCTTTCACTTTGCCCGCGACTTCAAGAAGCTGGTCGGCGTCACTCCCAGCGAGTTCAGGCGGCAGGGCCAGAACGTGCGGCCGATAGGGATATGAGAGATCAAATACCTCTTGGTTTCTGAGCCAAGGGCTCCTCGACATAGCTAACCCGATTGGCGCGGCGCATATGACGGGCTAAGAGTGGCGGCAGCCTAAGCGGGTCTTTCCGAAACGAACGCCGCGCTCGCAGTCGAGGGATTGAAAAGTGACGACCGAACAAAGCGTTCTGCGCATTTCCATTATCGTGACGTTCGTTCTCGCCGTCGCCGGCATTGTCTTCGGCCTTCTCTCCGGCTCCTACGCAATCGTCTTCGACGGCATCTACGCACTGACGGATGCGAGCATGACGATCGTTGCGCTGGTCGTTTCCAATCTGATCGTATCTTCGGCGACAAACACAACCGCCGCCGGCAAATTCGCCAAGCATTTCACCATGGGTTTCTGGCATCTCGAGCCCATGGTGCTCGGCCTCAATGGCGTGCTGCTGACGGGAGCAGCCGTCTATGCCTTGATCAACGCCGTCGGCAGCATCATGAGCGGCGGACGGCATCTTTCTTTCGATCAGGCCATCATCTATGCCGTCCTGACCATGATCATCGCCTTCCTGATGGCCGGCTATGCCACGCGAGTGAACAAGACCATCGGATCCAACTTCATTGCACTGGATGCCAAGGCCTGGGTGATGACCGGCAGCCTCAGCGCCGCATTGCTCCTCGCCTTCATCTTCGGCTTCTTCATCCAGGAGACGAAGCTGCAATGGATGTCGCCCTATGTCGATCCGGTCGCCCTAGCCCTCGTCTGCCTCATCGTCATTCCCATGCCGATCGGTACCATCAAGCAGGCATTCGCCGATATCCTGCTCGTGACGCCTTCGGATCTGCGGGACCATGTCGACCGCGTGGCTGCAGAGATCGTTCAACGCTACGATTTCCTGTCCTACCGCTCCTATGTCGCGCGCGTCGGCCGCGGCAGGCAGATCGAGCTTTACTTCATCGTGCCGCCGGGCGGGCCCGCGAAGAAGCTGGAGGAATGGGACCATATCCGTGACGAGATCGGCGAAGCGATCGGCGGCGAAGGCCCGGACCGCTGGCTGACGATTGCATTTACGACCGATCCGGAATGGGCCGATTAAGCGCCGCCGCACCCGCCAGTCTACCGATACTACAGAGCGAAGATCGACCAAGCTGCGATGCGCAAACTGCCGAGGCAATTTGGCAAGAGCACCAGCTGAAAAGATCAGGCGCTCTCAGTATCAGCTCGCGAAAGAGGAGCGGCCGCTGTCTGCTTGCTCCGGGCAGAGCGAAGCACAAGGCCCTGGACGCGGCTCGTAAGCGGCCTCTCGACATATCTGAAAAGCGCCTTGGCAAACATGGCGGCGACAAGCGTCGCAAAAACGACGAACAGTCCGAGAGGAAGCCCTGCCCCGATCACTTTCTCCCATATCGCGCGCAGCGGCCGCAGGATGAAGGGATGGACAAGATAGAGGCTATAGGAGGCGTCGCCGAGCGCGACACCCCAAAGGACGGGCCGCCTTTGAGGCAGGATGGGACCGATCGCGGCCGCGAGGACGAACAGAGCCGCAGGCACACCGCTTCGCAGAAATTGCGGCAGGGCCGCATCGTTCCAAAGCGTCGAGACATGCACGAAGCCGAGGAGCCCGATGGCTGCCAGCCCAAGTGCCCAGCCGCCGCCGATCCTTGCTCCGCTGCGGAAAATCAGGGCGACATAGACGCCGAAGAGGAACTCCAGAATGATCGGGTTCGTCCAGAACGCTATCTGCACATGCTGGGGGTCGATCAGCCTTCCGACGAGCGCCATTCCGACCATGAGAACCGACAGCCAGAGAACGCCCAATCGTATCGGCAGCAGAAGTGCCGCGGCGAAAAAGACGTAAAACAGCATCTCGTAGTTCAGCGTCCAGCCGAGGGCGAGCACCGGCCTGATCTCATCGACGCCGCGCCCGGATGGAATGAAGAAATAGGATGCCAGGAGATGGGATAGGGAACCGATAGGAACGGCAAGAAGCGAGGGGGCTGCAAGCGCGCCAAGCAACATGACGCTCGTCAGCAGCCAATAAAGCGGGATAACACGTGCGCAGCGCCGCAGGAAGAAGCGGAGCGAGGCGCCGCTCTTGCCGAATTCCGACGCGGTCGTATGGGTCATGATGAAGCCGGAGAGGACGAAGAATATATCGACGCCGAAACCGAGATTCCATGCCGAGCCATCGACCACTGCACGTCCTGTTGCTGCCGCCAGCATGCCCGTCTCGTGCAAGGCATGGGCAACAACTACAGAAGAGGCGGCGAGCGCACGCAATATCTGAAGATTCACGAGCGTGTGGGCGGATTTGCTGGCAGCGCGGCTAGCATCCCCATCCTCAAGTATTTTTCTATAAAACCTCACCGGAAATCTCGGCAAATATCGTCTTGGATCCCGCATTTTCTATCCAAAACGATATAACAACTCGTCGCTGCCTGCATAATTGCGCAGTACTGCTTTAAATTATAGTTATTCTTCAGTTAAGCTTCACCCGCGGTCGCCAATATGACATGCGCCTGAATTTTGGCCGCAACTTCGCCGCTGCCATGTCTTGCTTCGATCGCGGCGGCTGCATAGTCGGTCGCGGCCTGCAGCTTCCCCGCCTCCCTGGCCTCGATTTCGTTGCGAAGCAGGGTTCCCTGACAATAGGCGATGGCCGGAATGCGCGGTGAGGACGCGCGGCTCTGCTCTGTCCTCGTTTCGATCACGATTTCGGAGAAACCGGCAGCCTGGAGATCGCTGCGAATTTGGCCCACATCGTGATAACCATGCGGCGTGCGCGCCAGAAAACGCGGCGGATCGTTCGGGAAAATCTGCGCCAGCGCCTTCGTCACGTCGTCGGCGAAAACATTGTCCTCGATGCGATCCCATACGTTGAACAGGAAATGTCCGCATGATTTCAGAACGCGCTTTGCCTCGCGATAGGCCGCGATGCGATCGGGGAAGAACATCGCGCCGAACTGGCAGACGACGAGATCGAAGACCGCATTTTCGAACGGCAGCGCCATGGCATCCGCTTGCCGCCAAGCGATGCGTCCGTCCGGCTGATGTCGAGAAGCGGCATAATCTAGCATCGGCTGGTTGAGGTCGGTGACGACGTAGCTTGCATCGGAGGATAGTTTCGGTGCCAGGGCGCGGGTGACAACTCCGGTGCCTGCGGCAATTTCCAAAACTGTGCGCGGCCTGAGAGATCCGGCGCGTTGTGCAATGTCTGCCGCATAAGGCTCGAAAATTAACGGCACCATATAGCGGTCGTAATTTTCCGGAATCGAGCCGGCGAATATCTTGTCTGCCTCCAACATCGCCATCACCCGCTGCGCACCTGATAGACCGCAATATTAGCATATCGCGGCAAACGCGTCATTCAGGCTCTGAAGAGGCCCCAAATACCCGAGAGGCTATTCGATCGCGGTGATTTCCAGCTCGTCATTGCCAAGGCTCATGACGTCTCCCACCCTTTTCCCCATCAGCAACCGTGCGACAGGCGACACATAGGAAATCGACCCTGCCTTAGGATCGGCTTCATCTTCGCCGACGATACGGTATGTTTGTATGCGACCATCTTCGCGGCTGAAGGTTACCTTGCTTCCGAAGGCAACGATCTCGGCTGAGCTGGACGTCGCAATGACTTCGGCGGTTCGCAGCCTTTCCGCGAAGTAGCGGGCATCACGCAAGGGGATGGCCGTCTGCCGGCGGCGTTCGTTGATGTCCTCGAGGGCACTTGCCGTTTCATAGGCTTTGCGCGCCTCCTGAAGCTGAAATTCCAGAGCCTTCAACCCCGCTTCCGTGACGAGGTTCGGATGTGGAGAAATGGGCCGGTCGGGCAGCACGGTTTCCGCCGCCGTCTCAGCGCTTTCTTCCTTCATGAACGCAGTGCTCAACTTCAAACTCCATTGCGAGCTACAACCAAATCAGCCCCGTACTATAGACCAGATGACTGTGCCGGAGGAATAGAACGACCGCTGGAAAGCCAGCGCGCCGAAAGAGGCCCGAACCCGGCATGGCTGTTGCAAGGATCTTCAGATCGATTAATCTTCAAACCAGCTAAGAATGTCGGATGCCAAGTTTCCATGTTGCCGAAAGGCTTTGCCACGGCACGCAACTTCAGAGAGATCGATGGTCAACCTTGGTGTTTTGACGACTTATATATTGGTGGTGCTGGGCCTGATGGTCATTCCCGGGCCTGCTACATTGCTCACGCTCGCCAGAGCGGTCAGCGGCGGCAAGCGCGTGGGATTGGCAACCGGCATCGGCATCGCTGCCGGCGATCTTTTCCATACGATGATGGCGACCTT
This sequence comes from Rhizobium tropici CIAT 899, assembly GCF_000330885.1. Classification (NCBI taxonomy): domain Bacteria; kingdom Pseudomonadati; phylum Pseudomonadota; class Alphaproteobacteria; order Hyphomicrobiales; family Rhizobiaceae; genus Martinezella; species Martinezella tropici. The sequence continues at coordinate 597,710 of NC_020062.1, read as the reverse complement.
CGGGTTGTCGGCCTTGCTCGCCACGTCCGCACTGGCCTTCGAGATCGTCAAATATGCCGGCGTCATCTATCTGATCTATCTGGGGTTCAAGGCTTTTGTCGAGAAAAGCGGCAGCATCGATCTTCCGACTGCGCAAGCCATCACCCCTATGCGTGCGTTTCGCCAGGGTTTCTTCACCGAGATCCTCAACCCAAAGACAGCGCTTTTCTTCCTGGCCTTCCTGCCGCAGTTCATTCATCCGGAAAGTGGGTCCGTCATCGGGCAATTCGCGTTGCTGGGAGCGATTTTCGTCATCCTCAGCATCGGCGTCACCTCGCTTCTGGCGATCGGCGCCAGCTCGATCGGTGGCTGGCTGCGCCGCAACCGCACGATCGGCCGATGGCAGGGAAAGGTCATCGGCACGATCTATATGGCATTGGGTCTGAGGCTCGCGCTGCAGCAGCAGTAACCCGCCTTTACGGCGACTACCGGAAAATCAAGCCGGCTGCCGCATGCTGGAGGATGCACCCTGCAATCCCAATGATTGTACTCACCGGACAGCTCCAGTATCTGCGTCGTGTCGCCGTCCAAAAATGCACTAACGCCAAGGTCGTATTCCGTTTGGATCCGGCACGCGGCGACAGCGTCACTTTGACAGGAAGCTCTGCCGATCCGCTCCTTCGCAGCCGCGAAAACGCTATCATCACTCCTATTACCCCGCGCGAACGGAATTACTTGTGAGCGATCAAGCCTCTGAAATTATTTCAGAAAATATCTGTGCCTTCCTAGGTAATCCAACCTGGAAAGAAGTTCAGTTTATACGAATATTATTTATTTAGAAATTTACATATTAACTGAATACTAATAAACGCCTTAACTTTCGGACCAATATTAGCTAACCATTACGCAATCGGAGGTAATGGATGTGCAAGATATTGGTACAGACTCTCAAAATTATTCAGAAAGAGCTTACTCAATCAACAATAGCGCCGAGAAATCAGACCTCAGCGAGGCAGAGGCCGCCCGTGCACATCTTGTTTCCGAAAAGCAGATTTCAAATCAGGAGAGCCAAATGCAGCCGGCCGACGCGCCCGAACACGCAGCCGCCATTCCCGCTCAAGATTATCCGCTTGTGCTTCCAAGCGTGCTGATCGGCGGATTGCCCATCACCGTCGTCAATCGGCGCAATGCCGCCTCCTTCATGATCGATGTGGCGCGCCGCCGCCGCCGCGACAGCCGGCCCTATTACTTTACATCCGCCAATGGCGAGGTCGTCGCGCGCGTTCATGCCGATGCCAATATCGCCAAACTCTTCAAGGAAGCCGATCAGATCCTGGCTGACGGCCAACCCCTCGTCATGGCCTCTCGCCTGCTCTGCCGAGTACAGCTCCCCGAGCGCGTGGCAACGACCGACCTGTTCCATGATGTTGCCGAACTGGCCGAAAGGAAGGGCGTGAGCTTCTATCTCCTGGGAGCTAGCGAGACCGCAAACCGTCAGGCCGTCGTCGCCGTGCAAACCCGTTATCCCGGCCTGCGCATCGTGGGTCATTGCCACGGCTATCTTGCGGGGGAAGCCCTGGAGCAGAAACTTGATGAAATCAACGCACTCGCCCCCGACATATTATGGATCGGCCTTGGTGTTCCGCGCGAGCAGATATTCGTGCACGATTTTGCCGCACGGCTTGCCAATGTCGGCGTCATCAAGACCTCGGGCGGGCTCTTCGATCACCTGGCGGAGAAAACGAAGAGAGCGCCCATGTGGATCCAACGGGCCGGCTTCGAGTGGTTCTGGCGCATGCTGATGGAGCCCCGCCGCCTGTTCTGGCGCTATCTGACGACCAATCCTTACGCCATCTACGCGATCCTGAGGTATTCGAAATGATGAACAGGCGATATCCCGAACCGTCGGCCACCGAAACGGACACCGACATAGCCATCGTCGGTGGCGGGCTTTCCGGCACGCTTACCGCCTGCCTGCTCGGCCGAGCGGGATATCGGGTGACGCTCATCGATCGCCATCGCGTCTTTCCGCAGGAGTTCCGCGTTGAGCAAATCGGTCGTGAAGAGATCGAAAAACTCGAGCAGCTTCAATTGCTCACGCCCCTGTTCAAGGTTGCTGCGCCCTTCGACGACATCGTCAATCTGCATAGGGGGCGCATATTGGATCGGACACACGGCCAGCATTATGGCTTTTTCTACAACAGGCTCATGGGCGCAATGCGCGCCGCATTACCAGAGACGGTGAATTTCGTCGTCGGTCAGGTCACCGGCTTGCGGACGAGCGCCAAGCAACAGCGGATTTCAATTCTCGGCAAGGATGAACTGACTGCCCGGCTATTGGTGCTCGCAACCGGGATGGGGGATATGCTGCACAGGGATCTTGGCATTTCGCACAAATCGATCGGCGAAAGGCGCTCTCTCGCATTCGGCTTCAACATTCGTCCGCTGCAATCCAATAGATTTCGCCATACAGCCTTGAGCTATCATGGAGACGGCAACGGCATCGATCGTCTCGATCTATTTCCGGTCGCCGATGCAACACGTGCCAATCTTTTCCTGTTTCGCGATCCACGAGATTCCTGGGTCAGGTCACTGCATGACAATCCAAAGCAGGCGCTCATCGCCACTTTCCCATCACTCGTCGATCATTTTGGTGACTTCGAGATTGCCAGCAGGATCGACAGCTGGCTCACCGAGATTACGCTGGCCGAGAATTGCCGACAGGACGGCGTCGTGCTCATCGGAGACGCCTATCTGACCTCCTCCCCGGCGACCGGCCTCGGCGTCAGCCGGCTTCTGACCGATGTTGAGCGCCTATGCCGCACATATGTCCCGCAATGGATGACAGAAACCGCTATCGACCATACCAGGATCGCCGCCTATTATGACGACCCGGAAAAGGCTGATATGGATATCGGTTCGGTGCAAATGGCCGATCGCCACTTCAATCTGACCGCGAAAACCGATGTCGGGTGGCGTCTGCGCCGCCAGTTCCATTTCACGCGGCGACGCATCCTATACGGCATCGAAAGCATAAGTCCTGCTCTCGCGGCAAAGCTTCATCAGCTCAAGACGATACGCACCAGATCTGCGCTGCGATCCGCTGTGCTGAATTCTAAACCCGTGGCATAGCTGGGCTGACTAGCAAGAAACGCTGTTTCGAGAAATATTCACTAGTAAAAATAGCTATAACGTGAACAACGCAGTTCTGTATCGATAATAGTACGGAGTTCATCATGGCAGTTTTAGGCGCATTCCCTCCTGGACTTACTTGCCGACCAATCGAGGAGAGCGATTGGGATGGTATCATCGATTGTCTCCGCAGAAATTTTCCGACGCGCGATCGAAGCTATTGGGAGCGGGCCGTCACACGGATGGAAAAGCGACCTTTCGTGCCCGATCTGCCGAAGTACGGCTTCGTTCTGGATATGTCCGGACGCATCGTCGGGGTCTTGCTGGCGCTTTATTTTCGACATGAAGGACTGGAAGGAGAAGAACTCCGCTGCAATCTGTCGAGCTGGTCTGTCGATCCGGAATACCGCGCTTTCGCCGGCAAGATGGTGATCGCGGCGCTCAGACGAAAGAATGTCACCTACATCAACGTTTCGCCGGCGCCGGGAACGATAAAGGTCAATGAAGCGCTCGGCTTTCGCCGCTATGCGGACGGGCAGCTGGCTTTTCTGCCGATACTGAGTGCTGTGAGGCAACCTTATCGGATGCTCGAAGCAAGTCCCGGCCTTGCCGAAATGTCGATGCTCTCGGAGGGCGACAGGGAGATTCTTCTCCAGCATGCGGCGCTCGGATGCCTGTCGTTGATTTGTTTCGATGGTGACGAAGCCTTTCCCTTCGTTTTCAAGACGCGCCGCATCTTCCATGGCACTGTCCCGAGTGCCCAGGTGATTTACAGCCGCACGCCCGAGGAGCTCAGCCGGTGTGCGGGGGCACTTGGTCGCCATCTCCTGCGAAAAGGCATATTTCTCTGCGTCGTCGACGCGAACGGGCAGGTGCCCGGTCTCGTCGGACGTTACTTTGCCGGAAGCGGGACGAAATATTTCAAAGGTCCGAAACCGCCCTCGCTTGGAGACCTGACATTCACGGAACTCGTCATCTTCGGCTCCTGATCCCTGACAAAGACCCGTCAGCGGCATTTTGAACTTTGCGCACGCTCACGCCGATTTTAACCGCGTTACAGCGAGGGTGCCGGCATGGGTTGGTCCGGTCGGCTGGACATGCCTCGCGAAATACCGAGCAAGCGCCATCGCGTTCCAAAGGAAACACCGACAAGCAGAAGACAGAAGCCGAGCGCGAGCGGTGAGAAGAATGCCTCTTCCTGCAATACCGCATTGGATGCAATCGTGATGATCGCGACGAAGGCAAACAGGAAATCCGGCTCACCGGTGGCGAGCAGCTGCTTGCGGGCCGACAGCGCCAATGCGGCAAGAAAGCCGAAGAAGACGAAACTGCCCACGCCCATCTGGTAGAGCATGACGCCAACAGCGCTTTCAACCGGGACGGAGGCAACCCCCTCATCCTGCGCCCGGTCCCAATCCAGATTGAGGCTCGTACTCGAAAGATTGCCGCCGATCCCGAGGCCCTGCCCGAACGGATTGTGCAGGAATTCGCGAACGCCTGCGATCAGGCCGAGAACATGGTAATCGCCATGGGTGGCGCCGAAGAGGATGGCAGCGACCGTCCAGACGACCGCAAGCGCTACGACGGCAAGCAGCGTCAGTTCCGCGCGCGATGGGCGATAGATCAGCCGGGCGCCGATCGCGACAAGCAGCATGAATGTCGCGCCTTTGGAGCCGATGACAAGCAATAGCGGCAAAGCCGCAATCGGCAGCAGCCAGCGCCCCTTGAAGAGGAGCCAGGCAGACATGATGCTCAAGCCGTAGGCATAGCTGATCGGATGAAAATTCGGGCCGCCATTGCGGAAGATCGGCGGAAACAGGTCGCTGAACAGCTTGATGTTGAAAAAGGTCGTCATCATCGTGTCTTCGATACCGCGAAGCACGAAACCGGTCTCCCTCAGCTTCTTTTCCCATACACCGGCCTCGATCTGAGCCTTCAGACCACGGTGAATATAGAGATCGCCATGAAACAGGCTCAGGAAATCCATCCTGAAGATCTGTTCCAGATAGCCGTAGAGGATGGCAACGGCGCAGAGCCAAAAGATGCCCTTGCGCAGATCAACGGGATAGAGGCTGGCTGCGAGAATGGCGATGTGGAAACATGCAAGCGGCGTGATCGTATTGCGGAAATAGATGACGGCGTCCTTCGGCCCACCATGAACAGCGCCGAGCGCAAGATAAAAGCTCACTATACCGCAGAGCGCGAAGCTGAATGTCAGCCACGGCCGCAATTCGGTCAGAGCCCTCACACGATACTGGAAAGAAGCCATCACGAAGGCGCCGAATGCAGTCATGAGAATGACGAAATTGGCACCCCGCAGCGCATCGAACGTATTGTGATCGGGCACGAAAGGCGTGAACCAGGCGACCACGAGATTTTGATAGAGAAAAGAGCAGGCAATGACGATCGGGATGCAGCCGGGTTGAGCAATCGACAAAACCAGCGTCAACGCGAATGTCGCGGCAACCCCGAACGGCGTCCAGACAGCGAAGGCAGAGACGGAAGCGATAACCGCAAGGATGGCGATGAAAAGATGGAAAAGGGCGTCCGAACGAAGTCCGCTCAGGCCTCCCGCCCCGAAGCCCGCGCGACCTCCGGTAATACTCATCGCCAATCTCCATTTATCCGCATCAGTTGCCGTTCCACATTGCCATATTCCGCCGCTTTTCAGCCCCCATTGCTGTCATCCAGAAGTGCCGCGATCATGGCGTCATCGAAGCCTTCAATGCTGCCTCTGCTCCTGATGATGCCAAAACCTTGATCGAGCTCCCAATAGGCCCAGCCGATCTTGTTGCTCTCGGCCGCCTGCCGCACGGCCCGAACCCAGAAACGGCGACTTTCGGCGTCGACGCAGAAGTTGAGGACGCCAAATTCGTTCATCATGACAGGGCAGTCATATGTCTCGGACCAGCGCCTCAATTTCATAAATTCGGCGGCGATCGCAGCCTCCGTCCAGGGTGTCGCCATTTGTTCCTCGATAAGGCTTGCCGCCTGCTCGTCCCCGGACGCTCGCAGCTTTTGGATGCTCTGCTGTACCAGCGGCGTCTCGATGGTCGCGGGAAAGGGCAAATTCGAAATCCGTGCCAGCGGCGACGCATCCCAGGTCTCGCATTGATGAGTGAAGGCCGTCGGTGAATAGAAATGAATGGCAGCGATCTGATTATCGTCTGCAAGCGGGGGCGTCTCGCCTATTTCCCAGATGCCCTGAGAGGGTGATGGCCCCCAGATCAGCGTATGGTTAGGACATTTCGATCGCACGACCTCGGCAAGCCGTTGCCTTAGCTGAAGCCACGCGTCATTCCGCAGAGGCGGCTCGTTCAACAATTCTGCATAGACCATCTCATTCGGGAGGTTCGCAAGGACGCTGCCTAGCGCCATCCATGCCTCGGCCGCCCTTTGAGAACCGGCCTCGAAATCCTGACGGAGAGCCGTATGCAGACTTTCGGAGGGATGCATGTCGGCAAGGACGGAGAAGCCCAGCCGATTGAGGTCGGCCACGCCAGCCTCGATGCGACGGAGGGTGGTCGTATCACCTGCCGACAAGAGATCGCCATTGATCGGCAAACGGATCGTTTGAAAGCCCAATTGGCGAAGCTTTTCGAGCACAGGCTCGCTTGGCGCCACGCCATCGCCGCGATCGAACCATCCGGGCAGATTGATGCCGCGCGAAGGCACGATGGGCTTGGCCGCCGCACGCGCCGCGCGGGCAGCCGGAAGAGCAGCCAGAATGGAGCCGCCCCCCAGCTTGAGAGCGCTTCGGCGTGATATCAGCGTCGATCGCAAGCCGCGCCCCACGGTCACCCCCTCGCAGAGATTCGGCTGCCCTGCTCTCCGTCGTGACCCGATCGGATCGATCGTATCCCTTCGCCACCTTGCGTCTCCATGTGCTCCGGTGCAATTGTCAACGTGGCGCTGCGCCCGATCTGATCTGCATCGAGGCGCTGACGAAGCAAGTTGGTGATTTCCCCCGCTTCCTCGGCCGGGCTGAGCGCAAAAAGCATGAGATCCGCTTCGGCAAAAAGCGCGGGATCCCAGCTGCCAACGATGGAAGGTCCCATCAGAAGCACGAAATCGAAGGAGCCGGCAGTGGCCAAAATGTCGTCGAGGCCGAGACCTCCCGGTGGCTTCCCATTCTCGGCAACTGGCCTGTTGTATACGACCGTTCGCAGACCGCTTGCACCGCTCACGAAGACACCGTTACCACTATGCGCCGATGCTCCCGGACCCGGCTGATCGCCAAACTCAACCAGGAGCACATTCTGTTCCGCCTGTTGCAGGCCAAGGCCAACCATCGCGCCCGCAAGTCTAGCCGCAACCGGCGTATGAAGCGATGAGACCAGCAGGACGTAAGGCTTCGGATGCTCGGTCAGATGCAGAATGATGCGTCGCATGAGCTGCAGCACATCTCGTGAAAAGGCTTCGTTTCCAGCGTGGAAAAAGCGTCTTCGCATCGCGCGGATGCTGAGATAGACGCCGGAGCCGGCAAGACCAGGCAGCCGATACTCTCCGAGATTGACCGGCGCCGGCACCGGCTCCGGTTTTGCGGTCTCCTTCACGGCGTCCCGATGTGGCTCGACGCCGAGGAGGCTGCCTCTTATGGGGCTTGTCGGATCTTGCTCCGGCTGATGTTTGGGGCCGCGCACCAGGGCAAGACCGCAGCCGATGATAAGGCCAAGCGCCGCACTGACCGGCAAGAGCAGCAGCGGCTTGGGCCAGGTCGGCTGCACCGGCGGAGCGGCAGCGCTGATCACCCGCGCCTCCTGTAGCTGCAGGCCCTGCATCTGCGATGTTTCCTCGGCGCGCTTCAGGAAATCGTCAAGGACAGTGCGCGCCGCCTTCGTCTTCGCCTCCAGCTGCCGCAACTGCACCTGCGCGGCATTTGAGCTTTCCAGCTTCTGGCGGAGATCATCAAGCTTTGCCTGAAGTGCTGTGACGTTTTGCGCGGCGAGATCGGACTTTGCCTTCAATTCCCGCGTGATCCGCTGCGCCTCGACGGTCATGAGGCCTTGCATCCTGTCCAGTTCGGATCGCAGCCTTTTGATGATCGGATGGCGCGGCTGATACATGGCCTCGTAATTGGCGAGGTCGGCCGCCCGCTGATTGTAGTTTTCGCGGAGTTTGACCGTCGCCTCGGAAGATAGGATTTCCGAAAGCTTGGCGAGACCGGCCGGCGAGGTGCCTGCGGCAACCGCCTGGGCATATTTATCCTTGGCCTGGTCCGCCTCGCTTCGCGCGCCGATCAACTGATCCGTAAGCTTGTCGATCTGGGACTGCAGCGTGCCTCCGGCGGAAGCATCCAGAATCTGATGCGAGACCTTGAAATCTCCGACCTCCTGCTCGGCATCGCTGACGTTCTTCTGGAGATTGCCGATCCGGCTCGCAAGCAGGGAGTTTACGTCGCTGTTTGCGGTTTCTCGCTCCCCCGACAGACCGGCCCTATAGCGATTGACGATGGCATTGGCGATCCGCGCCGCCTTATCGGAATAGCGCGAAGCAAAACTGACGTCGATGACATAGGTAAGCCCGGCACGCTCCACGGTGACGGCACGCTGAAAGTTCTTGAAGATCGAATCCTTCGTGGGATGCGAAGCCAGACCGATACGCGACAGCAGACCGCCGCTTGCAAATTCGGGATCGTTTTCGATGTCTTCGCTCTCAAAGACCTTCATCAACAGGTCGCGCGATTCAATGACAAACACTTGGCTCGCGATGGCCGCGCTGTCACTGCCGATGCCGGGCAGGACATTGTTGAGATTTGTCGTGCGCGGATCGCGTGGATCGATCATGACGGAAGCTGTCGCGGTATAGCTCGGCTTTGCCACCACAAGGTAAGCAAGCGCCAGCAGGAGCACGGCCAAGGTGCTTACCAGCACGGTCAGCCAGCGTTGCCACAGGATTGTCCACACGGCACCGACATCGAACAGCGGCGGAAGCGAGCGCTCGTCAATGTTAAACGGCTTCATCCAGTTCCTCTCCGCGGGCCGCGGGTCTCCGGCTCATCACACATCACTAAATTCAGTATTAGTGAATAATGTTAATCATCCGTTGAATTTACACCAGAGCGTGTGATCAACTTCAGATATCGCAAGTAACCATGTTGCGACTTCGTTCTGGCGCAAGCATGAGTACTTACGATATTAGAGATACATTCTATTTCAGGTGCGATGGGCCATTCGGTCGACAGCAATCAACACGGGAACAGGCCGTTGAGCGAGAAAGCTGGCAGCAGCGATACTTTATCGACCGAAACGCCGCCGCCCGCGAGCAACCTACGCTTGTCGATCGGTGCTCTTGCCAGGAGCGGCGCCGTTGCCGGTGTGATCAAGCTTGCCAGTGCCGGCCTCTCGTTCCTGATGTTCGTCGCAGTCGCCATGACGACCGATGAACGGCAGTTCGGCCTTTATAGCGCCGCCTATGCCGGAGCGAGCCTGGTCTCCTTCTTCGCCATAGTCGGCCAGCAAAGCGCCGTGCTCAGGTTCTGGCCGCAATATGCCGGCAACAACGATTTGAACTCCGCAAACGGCATGATGGCCCGCTCCATCCTTGTTGCGCTGATAGGGCTCGCGAGCTTCAGCCTGCTCATTCTCATCATCGGCCTCTTGCCATTCGCTGGCGCTCAAATGCCCGAATGGCTCCCGATCTGCGTGGCGACCATGGTGCTGGCTTTCGCGCTCGGCTGGTCGGAATTCGTCGCCTGTGCTCTTCGCGCCAAGAATGCGCTGATCTTCGCGCTGCTGCCGCGCGACGTCCTGTGGCGGGCAGTGGCAATCCCGGTTTTCGTGCTAGCACATTTCATGCAGCTGAAGATGAGCGCGGTTGCCGCAACCTATCTCACAGCCGGGTTGCTGCTCCTGATGATCGCTCCACAGACATTTGTCCTCTTTCGCGATACGATCCGCGCCCAGCGTGGCCCGCTGACGATAGAACAGAAGACCGAATTCAAGACCGTGACGCTCGGGCTCTGGGGTGTCACTGCGCTGCCGCCGGCGCTCAGCCAGGCAAGCACCTTGCTGGTCGCGGCCATTCTCGGCCCCGAGGCCGCCGGCGCGATTTTCGTCGCGGATCGAACGATGCGGCTGGTCGTATTGGCACTCAACGGCATCAACCAGGCGCTTGCGCCGCAGATCTCGGCTGCCTTCTACACCGGGGACAAGGCACATGTGCAGCGTATCACCAGTCTTGCCGCTCTGGGCGGCTTCATCATCGCCTTGTGCGTGCTGGTATCGTTCCTGATCTTCGGCGACCTGATCCTGTCGATCTTCAATCATGCCTATGCCACGCCGACGATGCAGGTAACGCTGATTATCTTCGGCATCGGCGCGACAATCGGCACTGCTTGCGGGCCGACCGAAATCCTGATGCAGCTGACGGGCCTTCAGCACGCGCTTTTCAAGCTGCTGGTTATCGTCAACACCTTCGGGCTCTGTGCGACGGCGGTGCTGACCTATTGGCTCGGCCCGATCGGTGCGGCGCTCGCCATCGCCGGCACGATCATCGTTTGGTGCGTGACCGCCGTGTTCATCGCACGCCGCACCATTGGCATCAACCCGTCAATCCTCGGCTTCCTCGCCGGCGAAGACGCACTTGCGGCCCGCTCTTTCCTGAAAGGCCGTTCATGAAAATCATTCAGGTCCAAACCCAGGCGGAAGCGGGCGGAGCACAGCGAATTTCGGATATGGTCGGCGAGGGATTGCGCGCGCGCGGCCATGAGGTTCGCACCGTCTTCATGTATCGGAAGACCGAGGTCTACGACCGCGATCCGCACGCCGATTTCATCCTCACCAAGCCGCCGCGCGGCTTGCTAGGCCAGATACGGGCCGCCATCGGACTTGCGGGTTACCTGCGCAACGCCCGGCCAGATGCCGTCGTCACCTTCCAGCACTATGGCAATATTTTTGGCACCATCGGCGCGCGGCTCGCCAGCGTGGACTTGATCATCGCAAACCAGAGCGGTGCGCCGCAGACCAGAGGCGTCAGGGGGATTCTGACGCAGATAGACAAGCTGATGGGCACTTTCGGCGCCTATCACGCCAACGTCGTCAATTCGAGTTGGACGGAAGCGCAGTTCGACAGCTTTCCGAAAGCCTACCGGCGCCGGATGTCACGCATCGACCACGGCGTTCCCACGCCCTCGGTCGACGTCGACAAGGCGGCGGCGCGCGCGGCCTTTGGTCTTCCTCAAGACCCCTGGCTCGCCGTCTCTTCGGGCCGCATGGCGCCATCGAAAAACCAGATCGCGCTCGTCGGCGCCCTCGTCCATCTGCCCGACATTCATGTCGCCATCGCCGGCACCGGCCCCGAGCAGGATGCGATTGTCGCTTTTGCCGAAGCCAATGGCGTCACCGACAGGCTGCATCTCGTCGGCGAAGTACCTCCCTCACGCATTTTCGAGTTCCTCGCGGCGGGAGACGCCTATGCTTTTTCGTCGTTGACGGAAACCTTTGGTCTTGCCGCAGTCGAAGCGGCCATTTCCGGGCTGCCGGTGGTTGCAAGCAAGCTCGATGTCCTGCGGGAAGTCCTGACCACAGATGAGGGCGAAGCAGCCGCACTCTTCGTCGATGCCGATGCGAAGGGAATGGCCGAAGGACTTGCCGAACTCATGGCCAGGCCCGAGCTAGCCGCCCGACTGGCCGCGGCCGGATGGCAGCTGAAGGAACAATATTCGCCAGCCCGCATGTGCGCCGGCTATGAGGCACTGCTTCTGTCGCGCTCACTTCCGCACGGCTGCAATCCCGTCGATCACCTCCAGTCGGCCTGAACGATTGAGCGTATGGATTTTCGGATAGGGCCAGTCGCCACGCGCCGCAATCGGTCGGGGCGGCGACAGCCGAACCGTCTTCTCATCCAGCTCCAGCAACTGTGAGATGCCGAGCCCGCCGCCATAGCCGAGCGTTCCGTCCTGGACCGGCAGATAGATACTACTCCCCTCGCGGACGAAGGCGCCGCCCGGGCGTGCCATGCGACGATCGATGAGAACCGGGTTCAACACATGCGGCGTCCAGGGGCCGGCAAGCCGTGGTGCGTGAAAGACTACGAGCGTATCGGACGTACTGCCGTAACCATCGCGATTGGTCGCAAACAACCAGAGTTGCCCGCCATGCTCGAGCAGGGTCGCATCGGAAATCTCGCCTTCGATAAGCACGGCCTCGGGGGCCCAGCGATCCGGAAACTCTATCGAGCGATAGAGGACGAGTTTTCCGCCTGAACTTGCCTCAGGAAGCATCCAGATCGCGCCGTCACGCTCGAAGACCTGCGGGTAAGACAGATGGTAAGGCTCTTCCAGCACGCATCGCGGCTCTCCAGGTTTCCCTGTGGCATCGAACGCCACGACCGAGATGACTGCCTTGCCGGTCGCATGCGAATAATCTTCCACGAACAGGAAGAAGCGATCCTGCCATTGAAACGGAAAGGGATCGGCATAGAAGCGATCTCCCGCATCCGGTAGCACGGACCAGCCATCGCCAAGCTCACAGCTGCTCGCGACACCCGGCCCATCTATAAAACGATAACCGACACGCCAATGCGCGTGGCGGAAGCGCGCGCGTCGCATTGCTTCTCGGCCCAGGCGCGGCAAGGCGCCCGTCATGCAAGCGGATGCAAAGCCCAGCGTTCTACTGACGGCATTCTCAGACACTTTGGACACCGGTTCGTTCATAACGAGCCGGTTTTCGGCAAAGGCGCGAACCGTGGAAACAGCAAGCGTGACGGCACGTGCGAGCACATCCTCCGCGCCAAGCGACACGGCTTCCCGCCGATCGATCATCGGCCAGGCTCGACCCACCACCGTTTTTCCGTCCAGGACGGCATCGATAACAGGCAAAGCGCCAGCGGCGACCGACCTCGCGACCGACAGGTCCGACCGCGACCCGCCGAACCGCAATGTGATGGTCGGAACGTCCGATGGCGCAGCGTGGCCGGTAAGATCCAGCCGAAGGACTGCAGAGCTATCGCGACTGCTGGCGGGGATCTCCGACAGAGGAGCGGCAAGCGCCGGATCGCGCCGGCGGAAGATTTTTCGCTCGAGAGCCAAAGCTGTATTGATGGCGACCGGCCACGCATTCGACCCGGATTCATGCACGACAGCGATATCGTGCCCCTCGGCCTGCAGACGCGCGACCACGATTTCCTGCCATCGGCGCGGCGCAGACTTCGGAACGATGATATCGATCGATGGCATGGCGTTCCCCATCCGCAGCAGCCTCGGTGAGCTTCGGAGACCTGGGAACTATATTTATTCGGGAAAGCTTACTTTCAGGTTATTCTGAAGTTGTATTGCGGAATGGAGCTTTGGTGCTACCGTTCAGCCGCCTTTTGATCAGCCAGGCTCTTCGCTCGATGAGTTCCGAACAGTCTTCATTTGCAAACTGATCATTGCACATAGGATCTCAGCTATCGGAGGTAGCCGCCGATTTTATCGGGAACGATGCCAAAATAGCGCAAGCTTCGGTGAAGGCGTCATCCAGAATGCCTAGTTTGCGGGCGTGCGCACGCGCATATTCCTGGTAGAAGCCAGACGAGATCCAGATGCGTGAACGCCCTCGCCTGCTGCTCCAGCCGACGGCACCGATCGATTCAGCTGCGGCAAGCTTATCGCTGATATGGGCGCGCGATAGGCCGAGCGATGAGGCGAGAGAGGAAATCGAGCTGACATTCGTCAGGAGCCGCCCCTGTCCCACCACAGTTTCCGGATCTATTCCGGCGATGAGGCGATCCATCAGAAATCCCCCCGTATCGCCGCTGGCAAAGATGGCATGAAGCGGCCCGGGGCTGCGTACCTCCCGGCTTGTTAACAAGGCATGTGCCGCAAGCGGTTCGATGAGTATCAGCATGCGTTGCGGCTCCATAAGGAACCGAGCCGCCCTGCCTCCTCCGTCTATAAGGTCGAGCGCCTGGAAATGCAGGCTGTACCAACGGATCAGCATCGACAGTGTCGAGTGCGTAGGCCCGACCTCATCGGAAGGACCACCTCTGGAGCCTGCGACCGGACGAATGACATTGTATCGCAGCGCTTCGTCGAAAAATGCGTAGGCGGTATTGCGGCTGGCAATCCCGTACTGCCGGGCGAGACTTCCAAAACCGCTTCTGGTCAATCCCGCCCCGACCCTGCGAACGGCCAGAAAGTAGTCGCTCAATGCGGCGTGACATAAGAGCCGGCGTTGTTGGGTGGCAAAAAGCGCCGCAGTCCAAGGCAAGGATTCGTAAGCAGCGGCGAAGCTGCGTGCCAATAAGAAAACGGCGGAAGAAAATTGCTCCGTTTCGATCAGTTCGCTCGGCTTGCCGGTAGGGTTTGTCCCAGTTGCACGGCCAGAAGATGCTGGTCGATGAGGGGGGAAATCAAGCACTCTTCCCATAAACAGTTCTTTCAATGTTGTCGGGTGAGCGGTGTCCAACACATCGGTGCTCACTCCGAACCTGCGGCAGAGGTCGCATTTGCCTGTTCGAGAAAACGGCGAGCAATCGAAAGAATGCTTCGTTTCCTCTTTTCCGGACACTGAGCATCTGCTCACCCGGCGGCTGCCGAAATATCCAAAATATCACTCGATGGTAGTTGGAGCGATATATGCTGTCCTGATGATGACACTGTAAGATTCTGATATTTTCTGATATTTTTCTGAATCATCGACCTCGCCGGCAGAATCGGCGCTTGATCAACCGTGGCCGAGGCCGCCACGTTACTCATGCAAGTCACGATTTGTTTTGGCTTTGGCCAATATCCGCGCGTTGACTGTCGAGTTAAGCCCTCTCTATACTCATCGCATTTTCGATACTTCAGATGGGGATCGGTAGTAGCAGGTGTTTTGTTTTGCGGGGTTCGTCCTCGATCCAGATCGCGCCGAGCTTCGCGGACCCGACGGCTCGGCCATCAAGCTGCGCCCTAAAGCTTTTGAATTGCTGAAATTCCTCGTCGCAAACAACAGGCGTGCCGTCAGCAAGCAGGAACTGATGGATACTGTCTGGCCCGGCATTCATGTCGGGGAAGACAGCCTTTTTCAATGTATTCGCGAAGTACGCACTGCATTGGGTGATACGGAACGGCACATGATCAAGCTTGTGTCGGGCCGCGGTTATCTGTTTACCGCTGAGGTATCCACGAGACAGGAAGGTCTGGACCCACGGCCGGCGTTGAGCGATACGCCGATTGCCGATGCTCCGGCAACTTACCCCATCGCACCTCGCCATTGGCTAGGCTTGCCTAAAGCCTTGGTTCTCAGCGGAGCCGCACTTCTTTGCATGCTTGCCATGATTTTCGGTGTCACTGTCTTTTCTTCGGGATTTGGCGGCATTTCAGGAAACGGCCGACCTGTCATCGAGGTGCTGCCTATCGTCGATACTGTTGGCGATGCCCAAAGCGCCGCTCTAGCACAAAGCGTTGCTGCTGAAATGATCAATGGCCTTGCCAGGATCGATGATATCCGCCTCGTCCTTCCCAAGGAACGCGAGCCGGTGACATCAGGCAAGCCCCCCTTCAATCGCTCCGATGGGGCGGATTTCCTTCTACAGGGGGAACTGCAAAGAAGTCCGCAAGCATGGATCTTGCAAACGCGCTTTATCAATGCGAGCAGCCGGGAGGTCGTATCGGTCGCCGAAGTCAAGCTGGATGCCAGCGAGCCCGACCAACAGCGCCTCGCATCTCGGCTTGCTGCCGGGGCTGGCTATGACCTTGCCGTTCGCCTGAACAAATTCGGTCAAGCCGACAGCGCCCCTCAGGCTGGCGCTGCCAGTGTCGCGATAAAGCAGGCCTCCGCCTCGATCAATCAGACGACACATGAACGGTTTGCGACGGCTCGGTCGATACTGGAAAAATATCTCACGGAACAACCGGATAATGTCGATCTGCAAATTGCCTTGGCGGCGCTGCACCTGCGCGGAATTCAGCTTGCCTGGTACAATCCCGCCGAAAGCAGGGCTGCGGAAAACGACGCGAGATCTCTGTTGGAACGTGCTTTGAAAGCCCGGCCAAACTTCCTTCCAGTACTTGGAACCTATTGCCGTTTTCTGACGGTAACGAACCAATTTGCAGAAAGCCTTGTGGCTTGCGCAAGGGCGTTGAGCCTCAATCCGTGGGATGGCACGGCGCTGTTCCATCTCGGCTTGACGCAAGTTCAGCTGGGCCGGTTCGAGGATGGACTTGCAACATTCGAACAGGCCGACCGCTTCGATACGCCGGATGTCTCGCGCTGGACATGGTTGCTGGGGGCGGGTTTTGCAGACTTGCTTTTGGATCACAATGAAGATGCTGTGGAATGGCTGCAGCGCTCTATTACGATTACGCCGGGAACAGGACGCGCGCATATGCTCCTGGCAACCGCCTATCAACGACTGGGTCGGACCGATGAAGCAAAACAGGCTTTCGCCACGGCGCTGCAATTGAGGCCGGGCTCGACGGCCAGCAATCTTGCCTTGCCCTCTCTTAACGCCAGTCCGACCTATCTCGAGGAGAGCACGAAAATCATCCGCACGCTAATCGAGATGGGGTTGCCGGCCGGCGATGGGCAAACGCAGGACGGCAAAAGTCAGTGAAAGCCCTTCGCCGGCGCTCGCCGGCAAAAGACCGGACGGCAAGGAGGCGCAAGCTTTCCGGAAAGTCGATCAGCTCAACGGCGCGAACCGAATGGACGCAGCGCCATATGACGATTGACATCCTTATAGAGCAGATAGCGGAACGGGCCTGGACCTCCCGCATAACAAGCCTGCGGGCAGAAGGCGCGCAACCACATGAAGTCGCCGGCCTCGACTTCGACCCAATCCTGGTTCAGGCGATAGACGGCCTTCCCTTCCAGCACATAGAGGCCATGTTCCATGACATGGGTTTCCGCGAAAGGAATAACGGCACCCGGCTGCAGGGTGACGATCGTCACATGCATGTCGTGCCGCAGGTCGGACGGATCGACGAAGCGGGTCGTTGCCCAGCGGCCCTCCGTACCCGGCATGGCTGACGGCGTAATGTCCTTCTCGTTCAAGATGAGCGGCTCAGGATGGGCCAGCCCCTCGACGGCCTCATAGGCCTTGCGAACCCAATGGAAGCGGGCATGGGCGCCGGAGCGATTGTGCAGCGACCACTTCAACCCTGGCGGCAGGAAGGCATAGCCGCCCGGCTGAAGAACATGCTTGCCGGATGGCAACGTCAACTCGATCTCGCCATCGACGACGAACAGCACGCCCTCGGCCTCGGCATCCTGCTCCGGACGGTCACTGCCGCCACCTGGCGCCACCTCCATGACATATTGCGAAAAGGTCTCGGCAAAACCCGAAAGCGGCCGGGCGATCACCCAGCAGCGCGTCTCGTTCCAAAAGGGCAGATAGCTGGTGACGATGTCCTGCATCACGCCCTTCGGGATGACCGCATAGGCCTCCGTGAATACGGCGCGCCCCGTCAGCAGATCGCTTTGCGGCGGATGGCCACCCAGAGAGGAGTAGTATTTTCTTTCCATTATCTAAGCCCTTCATTCTCATCGTTTCGGGAGGCTGAGACATGTACCTCCCTGTCGTATTGCACAGCATTGGAAGCCGGAATGCTGCGTTACGTCGCCCCCGCCGTTTCCAACAATTTCACGATCTCAGCGTAACCGCGGCTGCGCGCGTGCTGCAGCGGCGTTGCACCCTTGGCATCCCGCGCCTCGATTGCGGCGGCCTTATGCAGTCGAAGGTCCATTGTATCGCCGAAGGCAAGAAAAGAGATGCAGAGAGCCGCCAGGAAAAGCAAAGCCGATAACAGAAGTTTCAATATGCCTTATCCCGTTGGAGTCTCTCCCCAAAACCCTATCAGGGAACTCGGCTTCGGAAAATCGAATATCCGAGCCCCGACCGCTTGTGAAAATGAAAACAGTTTCAGGATTTTGTGCGGCAATAGCTGGCACACGGCGTTTCAGCCCGGCACGTGCGGCTTCTGCCGCCGGCCCATGTCTGCGGCTAGGACAGTGGGCGGGATAGAACCGATCTGCAGGCGCACGCAAAAACCGCAACCGGTGTCCAGGAACGAAACTCGTCCGCCGTGGAGCTCAGCCGCCTTCTTGACCAGGTTCAACCCCAGGCCAGCACCGGACGAACTGGTGTTGATGCGGCGAAACGGCTCGAAGACACGATCGCGCTCCGCCAGTGGAATGCCTGGGCCTTCGTCGCAGACGTCGATCGTACCGCCAGCGCCGACACGAACGATGATCGAGCCCTTACCTCCGGCATGATCGATCGCATTCCGGATCAGGTTGACAACAGCCATTTCGATCGTCGAGGTCTGGACCACGAAGACCGCTTCCTCCGGGCTTGGCTCGAAATCGAAATCATAGCCCGCATCCATGGCAATCGGCGCAAGGTCGGCAGCGATGTTTTCAACCAGCACATTCAGGTCCTTTTTCTCCGCCCGCAACTCGACCACCCCGATTGCCTGCATCTCCAGGAGCTGATGCGCGACGCGAGAAAGACGGTCGATATCATCGCGTACCTGCTGGCTGACTTCGGCCTCGGGGAGAAGGTCCGCTCGCGTCCGTGCGATCGCAATCGGCGTCCGCAGCTCGTGCGCGGCATCGGCAAGAAAGCGATTGTGCCTATTATATCCTTCGTCCAGCTTCGAAAGGGCATGGTTGAAGGCATCCACCAGAGGGATGATCTCGGTCGGCACCTTGGAACGATCGAGACGGGCCGAGCGTGTATCGAAATCGATCGCTTGCGCCTGCGTTGCCGTTTCCACAAGCCCGCTCAACGACCGGCCGACGGCACGCGGCGTGACGAGCAGCGTCGCCACGCCGGTCACCGCCAGTATCGGAAAGACGCCGATGAAGATGATGAATGCCAGAGGCGGCAAGACGTTGAGCCAATGGATTTCGCCATTGGGACCTTTGGCAACGTCAACCCGCATATTGATCCACACGTTCAAGCCCTCATTGTCAAAGCCGCGTTCGGTGGCCACGACGATCTGCAGCTTGCCAACCGACGTCTCTCTGTTCTCGACCGTGGCATGGGCTCCACTGCCAGCCTCTACCCTTGCCCGATCTATCGTCCACGGGAAGTTCTCGTTGAGAGCGGTCGCCGGTATCTCTCCATATTGAAAGAGTATTCCCTTGTGATCCCGGATCATGAACCAGAGTTCGGGATAGCGCCGCTTCAGCTCTGCTACCTCCTGCGTCTCCGCCACCTGCAGTTGGCCGTCATCGTCTCTTGTTACCTGCTGAGCGACGACCCGGACGGCCTCTTCATTAGCATCTTCCAGTTCGGGATTGATGATCCAGATCCAGCCGACGAGAAGGACGAAGAAGAGAACGAGAAGGAAGGCCTGCAAGGCGATCAGGCGCCTTATAAGCCCCCAGCGCAACGATCGGCTGCGCTCCGGGTTCATGCCTTGGCCCGGATCAGATAGCCGATGTTGCGCACGGCTCTTATTTCAACCGTGGCCTCAGCCAGAAGCAGCTTCTTTCGAATGCGTGATATATGCGCATCCAGGGCGTTCGAGCCGATCTCGTCTTCAAGGGCGTACACGGCCTCGACCAGGCTTGGCCGCGTGACGATGCGGTTCGGGCGGCGCATCAGCGTCTCCAGCACCAGATATTCACGGCGCGGGAATTCGACCAGCGAGCCGCCGACGAAAATGTCATTGGTTGCGGGATCGACGCTCAGATTACCGAAATTCAGATAACGATCGGATACCGTCGGTCCCCTCCTCTGGAGTGCTCTCAGCCGGGCAAGCAGCTCCTCGATCGCGAAAGGCTTGGCAAGATAGTCGTCGGCGCCGCTATCGAGCCCGTCGACGCGATGGTCGACGCTGCCGAGCGCAGTCAGCACCAGGATCGGCACGGGGTGCTTGCGTTGGCGCAATGCCGCCACGAGGTCCAGCCCCTCGCCGTCGGGCAGGCGGCGGTCGAGCACGAGGACATCATAGCTCCCGACACGCGCCATGGCGTCGGCATCCGCAATGGTGCGGACGTGGTCAGCGAGCACGTCGCGGCGGCGCAGCGCTTCGAGCAGCGCGCGCGCCATTTCGGGCTCATCCTCAAGAAGCAGAATTCGCAATGACCTTCCCCCAAAAGGACGGCCATCGCCATCCCTCGCCCCACTGACAGCCAAAGATTGCGGCTACATTACATGCAGATTGCACAAGTGGCACCAGGAGGATGCCAATGGGTCGCAACCAATAGGACGATGGGTTGGCTCGAAGCCGGAAACCCCATTCGAACAGACAATTGGATCCTTATCGCTGCAGCATGCGCGCCAGCATCCGCCTGATGTGATCCTGACCGCCAAAGAAAATCGCTGCAACGATGATCGTTTTGCGTTCTTCGATCGGCAGAAGCCAGACGGCCGCCTTGTCACGCCGCAGGAAGCGGATGCCAGGATAGATATCCGGCCGCAATGTTCCGATATATGGGGTTTCGGCCAACCGATTTATTTCCAGACGGAGTTCGCGAATACGGTTAGCCGCGCGCTCCAGAGCTTCTTCAGCCGAGTCTCCAAGATCGAGATAGGATGCAAACAGATGATCGAAGGTCAGTTCGAAATCGAGATCGGCATCCTTGGAATATTCAAGGCTCCGCACGAAGAGCTCGCTGTTTGCGCTCGATCATGCTCTCGATCCGCTCTTCCATCTCCTGAGCAGGGATCTTCGGTCCATCAACGCGACGCTGGATGAGCCTGCGCAGCCCTTCAGTCTCGGCCGCTTCGGCTTCCGTTTTCTGTCGCAGCAGTTCCAGACCCTGCTGGAGAACGGAGCTCAGGCTGGAATAGCGGCCGGTCTCGACAAGCGAGCGGGCGAACGCATCCTGCTGATCGGTCAACGATATCGACGACTTGACGCTCACGAGACAATCTCCTTTAGACGCTAAAGTGCTACTCAGTCGCACACATGTCAAGATTTCGTGCGGCGCTACACCGCCCCGAAACATCGGCGCGCCGCGAGGAAGCCGATTTCGCTCAGGCGGAAATCGCCTTGCCTTGAAGCGGCGACTGATGGACAACGATCCGAGCGTGGTACGGGATGCGCTCATAGAGGTCGATAACATCCTGATTGATCAGGCGAACGCAGCCTGACGAGGCTGCCTTGCCGATCGAGCGCCATTCCGGCGAGCCATGCAGACGGTAGAGCGTATCCTTGCCATTCTGGAAGATATAGAGCGCGCGGGCACCCAGCGGGTTCTTGATGCCCGGGTCCATGCCACCATTGGCGACGGAATATTTCGCGAGTTCCGGTTTGCGGGCGATCATGTCGCCCGGCGGTTTCCAGCGCGGCCAATGCTGCCGCCAATGAATGATCCCCTCCCCCTGCCACGCGAAGCCATCGCGGCCGATGCCGACACCATAGCGCATGGCCGTGCCGCCGCGCTCAACCACATAGAGAAATCTCGATGCCGTATCGACGACGACCGTGCCGGGCGCCTCGCCGGTCGGATCGGGAACGCGCTGGCGATAAAACTTCGGGTCCAGCTTTCGATAGGGAACAGCCGGAATGACATGGTCGCCATCAACCACGGACGCATAACGCGCTTCGAGCTCGGGATCCGGTGTAATAACGCTCTGAGGTGCTGACGCCACAGGAACGACCGGCGGCGTGCGAACCGGGGCTGCAATCGGAGTCGGAACAGGGGTTGTGGTGGCACAGCCCGCAAGGGCCGCAGTCGCAGAGATCGACCCGAGCACGAAAGCCCGCCGGGAAAGAGTCTTTTCAGTCTTGGTTGATCGCATACCTATCCTAACAAGCCCCGCACATTAATATCGCTTCTTCGATTGATGAGGCCGAAGAGGCGACATGTCTCATCATTAAGTGATGATGACCTCATAGCCACTCGGGACCGATGATGACAAGTTTACCAATACCATGATCATACAAACTCAATCGGCGAGTGTGTGCCAGAAGCCACAGCGTCTTGTGCTTCCGCGGGCATGTCGAGCGCTCGCAGAGGCATCGACGTTTAAACGCCATGATTGCATGGCGCGACACCTATTCGCCGCGTGCTGCAATCTGGACCGGGTAGCTACAGAAGAAATGGCCGGGCAAGATATCATGCCCATGCCCAGCCAAGGCCTTCATGTCAGGCTTACAGAGTCTCTACAGGTTCCGTGAGGACTCCCCGCCGGATTGATTTTGCTGACGGGATTTGCGCTCGTCGTGCAAGGTCAAATCCCGTTTTACCCGCGCGCTCGCGGCCTCGATCGGTCCCATTTTTCCCTGCTCGGCAATGGCCGCCCGGGCTCGCTCGATATCGACCATGTAGTCTCGGGCCAGCGGCAGGGCGGAAACATTCTTCGTCAGCTGCAATTGCCAGTTCATGTGCCCCATGCGACGGAAGGCAAGTTCGGACCCGACGAGGTAGAACTCGAACATCCGACAGAACCGCTCGTCATAGAGTTTTGCCAGGGTGCTCCTGTTCTTCATGAAACGGTCGCGCCATTGCTCGAGCGTCTTGGCATAATGGAGCCGCAGGATTTCGATGTCGGTCGTCCAGAGACCGGATTTCTCGACCACGGACAGGACTTCGGACACCGCCGGCGAATAGCCGCCAGGGAAGATATATTTCGCAATCCACGGGTTGGTGCTGCCGGGACCATCGGCCCGGCCGATTGCGTGGATCAGCGCGACGCCATCTTCCTTGAGTACGGAGCGGATCTTGTCGAAGAAGGTCTTGTAGTGGTTGATCCCCACATGCTCGAACATGCCAACCGACACGACGCGGTCGACCGGGCGCGTCCAGGAGCGATAATCCAGCAGTTCGAACGTGACCATATGCTCGAGCCCGGCGTCCTTCGCACGGGCTTTCGCAGCCAGCAATTGCTCCTCCGAAAGGGTCAGGCCCGTCACGCGCGCGCCAAACTCCTTGGCAAGATAGAGCGCCATACCGCCCCATCCGCAGCCGATGTCCAGAACCTCCAGGCCGGGCCGATCGAGCATGAGTTTCGACGCGATATGCCGCTTCTTCTTGAGCTGCGCTTCCTCGAGCGTCTCATCACCAATGGGGAAATAGGCACAGGAATATTGCCTGTCCTCATCCAGCATCAAAGAATAGAGCCGCGCATCGAGATCGTAGTGATGCGCCACATTGCGCTTCGAACGATCCGCAAAATTCAATTGGTCGAGATTTCGCCGCAGCCAGCGGATCTTTTCCATCAGTTTCTCGAAAGGATGGGTCCCCCCTTCCATCAAGTTGAGGGCAAGCAGGTCTACCATTTCATAGAGATCGCCGGATCCCGGCTCGATTTCGCCGTCCATGTAGGCTTCACCTAGCCCCAGGGCAGGATTGAGGAGCAGACGCCGCTTGGCGCGGGCGGTATTTATTTTCATCGCTGCACGCGGTTCCGCTCCCGTACCGAAACTGCGCGTGGAACCGTCCGGAAAAGTGACCGTAAGCGTTCCGATTTTGATCAAACGGGAAAGAGCTGCTTCTAGAAACATGACAACTACCTGTTTATCGTTTCCTCGACGGTGATCTCCTGACCTGAGGGTCGCGAAGAATCCCCTATCGATGTCGAAAGCGTACTACTTAATCTGGTAAAATATCCAGATCATTTGCGACATCAAGGTTGAGTAAACTCAATCGCGATTACAAAGGTGCCCGACACTCGCGGGATCAAGGCTCGACCAGATATAGTAGGCCGGCTCCGTGATTGTGAGACATCTTCCGGCGACAAATAAGAGCCTCCTCCCGGGCATCCACAGCGCCCAGCGCGCTCGCTATCGCCGAAATTTACCTGATATCGTATGCTTCGTTCCTCAGATGTCGAAGGCACTCGGCAGAACCACAACATCGCGAATCGTCACGTTGCGCGGGCGCGTCAGCATGAAGATGATGGCGTCGGCAACCTCCTTGGGCTCGATCAGGGCGCCGGCTTCCTTGGCCTTGCGGAGGTTTTCCTCCGGCCAGTCGGCAAGCAGGGCGCTGATGACCGGACCTGGAGAAACGGAGCCGACTCGAACACCGCTCTTCAGAAGCTGGCGCCGCATAGCCTGAACGAAACTGGTCATAGCCCATTTCGAGGGCGAATAGACGGGCTCCCAAGGGATCACCGAATGCCCTGCGACTGAGCTCGTGACGATGATATCGCCCGTCCCGCGCCCGATCATATGCGGCGCGACGGTGCGGACATTCTTGATGACGACATTGACGTTCAGGTTGAGCATCCGGTCTATGGCGTCGAGATTGGCGTCCACTAGGTCGCCGCCAATATAGGTGCCGGCATTCGCATGAAAAATGTCGAGATGCTCGACCTTGGCAAGAATGCCCTCCAGCAGCGCGGCGCACTGCTCCGGATCGAGCAGATCGACGACAAGCGGAATGGCAAGGTCGCCGAGACGCTCGCACACCGATGCCAAGGCTCTCTCATCCCGATCGACGAGAACGACCTTCGCTCCGGCGGCAATCATAGCCTCTGTCGAGGCGAGCCCGATCCCCGATGCCGCGCCGGTTACCACGGCGATCTTCCCTTTCAGTTCCTCCATGATCTCCTCCTTCGATCAGCTAGCTATCGTTTGATGACTCCGCAGGCTGCGTGATAATCCGCAAGGCTGCGGGTGACACGCCATATCAAGACCTGCTCCGGCTCCAATGGCGCATCCGCGAAATGCCGCGCGGCCGGCATATGCTGCCAGAACAACGGAAGCGGCACCGTCTTGCCACGCAACGCGTCGCATAATCTCTCGACAGCGGATTGCGCCTCGGATGACGCCCAGTAATAGCGAATGCGATCGGACAGCGAATAATGCCGCAGCCAGCGCTTCTCCGCTTCCGTTCCGTGGTAATGCTGGCTCCAGTTTTTCGGATGCGCGAGCATCAGCGCTTCCATGGCCGCAAAGAGCGGCCGTTCGCCATAGTCGGGCACGAGATCGGAAGCAATGAGATCCAATCCGTAAAGGGCTTCGCGCAATACGAATGTCAGCTCGGGACCGACCTTCAGAATGGGGAAGCCGTCCTCGACGAGAGCGGTCAACGATGTCGTACCTTGATAGTCGGTCGAATGGGCCTCGAAGACGAACTGAGGCTCGTCGGCCAGGACCGACTTCAGTTCGGCGATCTTGCTGCGATCGTAAAAGATGACATTGTGATTGCCGAACTCGACACCGGGCTGGACGACCAGTCCGATGGCGCGCGTAAACGCCTCCCTCAATCCCGCCTGCTCGAACACGCGGCGGTGAATTTCTATCGTCTTGCGGGCGGCGGCGGCCGCAGTCGGTTCAATTGTGGTCAAGGCGTGATCCGCCCCGCCCGGCGGCGGAACCTCGGTGCCGATCACATAGACCGGCATAGCCCCGCCGCTTCTCCTGGCGGAAGCCTCCGCCACGGCGGCAAGGCGTGCGGCGCGACGGGCCGTTGTCTCGTCGTCGAGCGCGATCGGTTCGTCCTTGCAGCCCATCGAGGCATCCAGATGTATCTTTCGGAAGCCGGCCTCGACATAGGCGGCTACCATTTTTTCCGCATCGGCCATGGCTTCTTCGGCGGGGCGATCCCGCCAGGGATTTGGTCCCAGATGATCGCCCCCCAGGACAACCAGCTCCGACGGGCAATCCTCTTCCTCGGCGATATGTTGCACCAGCGCGGCGAAATCGGCCGGCGTCATGCCGGTATAACCGCCCAGATGATTGACCTGATTGCAGGTTGCCTCGATCAGCACCGTGCTTGAATGCAGCCGGCCATGCCGGAGCGCAGCCCTGAGTACGAGCGGATGGGCCGAGCATACGGAGGTCACCCCCGTTGGGCGGCCTTCGGCCCTCAGCCTCGCCAGTTCGCTGAGATGGATCTGCATCAGGAACGCCTTTCAGTGGCTGCGATGAACGCGTCGAGCTGTTCTTTGGTACCCGCACCCTCCATCGGGCCGATGACGGTAACATTGCGCGCGCCGGCAGCGGCGGCATAGGTCAAGGCGTCTTTCACGGGCATGCCCAGACGGCGGCAGGTAAGATAGGCTCCGCCGAAGCAATCGCCGGCGCCGGTCGGATCGACCTCCGTAACGACAAAGGCCGGTGCATCGACGCGCTCGCCGTCGCAGCCATAATAGGTCGCGCCATTCGCTCCCCGCTTCAGCACGATCTCCTTGACGCCGATCTCGAACAGACGTCGGACCGCATTGGCTTCGCCCTCGACGCCAGCCGCACGCTCCAATTCCTCTCCGGAAGGCAAGAGCAGATCGGCGGCGGCAACAAGCCTGGCAAACCGGCGTTCGGTGTCGTCGTCGAGTTTCAATTCCTTGCGGATGTTGGGATCGACGGACAGCGTACCGCCGCGAGCCTTGACGATGTCGAAGGCCTTGTCGATTACCTCGCGCGCACTCGGAACCGACAATGCCGAGCCCATGACATGCAGATGCCCGGCACGACCGATGAGATTGCTGACATCATCGCTCCAGCCGAAACGCGCGGCTGCTGAGGTCGCGATATTGTAGACGAAGTCGCGAGACCCGTCCTTGCGGTAGCGGACGAAGGCGCTGCCCGTCGGATAATCGGGATCGACCGAAATAGCCGAGATGTCGACGCCGTCACGCTTGAGCCTTTCGAGATTCACGCGGCCGAAATCGTCAGCACCGACGGCGCCGATCATCGCCGTGTGGCCCCCGAGCCGCCCGCATTGAGAAATGAAGATTGCCGGAGCACCGCTGGCGAAAGGACCGATGAGCGGCTGTGCCTCCCTGAAACCGTCACCGACCGTCGTGGCGACGATTTCCACGAGGATTTCCCCGACGCAGACCGTCGGGCCAAGCTGATCGGGAGCCAGTGCTGAACTCATTGCAATCCTGCTTTCGCCACCTGTTGCTCTCAAACCGCCGCAGCGAGTCGTCCGGCGCTATCCTCACCGCAAGGCTCATCGTTTTCCAGAAAAAGAAGTGCTGAAGCAACATATATGTTGCCTTGTGCGGCCCGACGAGGATCCTCCTTCCTCCAGAGCCAGCTTTAGAATTTGCGATAATTCAAGCACGATTCCCGGCACTTTCGCACGCGCCGGGAATAGCCCGCTTCGTTGCCTATAGCCAGGCTCACGTCATGGCAAAACACCGGCATCAGCCGCATTCGGCGGCTGGCTTGCAGTCGAAGAGAAGAACGATCAGTGAATGGCAGCCGAAGTGGGCGCGTTTATCTTTGTCGACCAGATGCCGACATAGGTCCCGATCAACATAACCGCCAAGTCCTCTGCCGTGTGATGGCCGTCATGAAAGAACTCGAGAGCGGCTGAAACGAGAGTGCTCGAAGCCTTGTCATCTGGTGGCACCTCATAGAAGCTATACCATTGCAATACAGCTTCAGCGAGCATCCGGTATTCGCTTCCTGTGGGGGCGCGATGAGGCATGGCAATCTCCTCCGAATCCTATGCAGCCGGATGTAGCGGACCATCGCAGCAAATCAAGAAGCGGGCAGCTTCCGTCATCTGGCGGACAGAAATTCCTCGACGGTCATGATTTCGGATTGAACGGAGAAGCGGCGCTCCAGCAGCGTGAGCGCGGCCTCGTGGGCATCGTCGTCACCGCTGCAGACGGCGTCCTTCAAAACGATGATTCCATATCCAAGCTCGATTGCACCCAAGGCACCGGCCAACACGCAGACATCCGTTTCGCCGCCGCTGATCACCAGGGTATCGATGCCTTCCTGAACCAGATTTCGGTGAAGGCGGCCATCGGTCCAGGGCGAATAAGTGAGCTTGTCGAAGATGCGGGCCGGCGGAACGAAACGCTGCAGCGGATCGATAAGCAGCATCAACTCGTGAGGAAGCCGACTGGCGGTCATCATCTCCCATTTCTCGTAGTAATCTTGCCATTTCCCCGGCATGGCGTCCGCCCGGGCCGGTGGAATGAAGCGGGTGAAGAGCGTACGTTCGGGAAATCGCCCGGCGACCTCGACCACCTGATCCAGGGTGCGCGCCATCCAGGGCACATGCCATGGCGTCTGTTCGAAGAACATGCGTTGCATATCGATGCAAAGATGCAGCCAGGTCCTCATCCGGATACCGTTTTATCGATCCGCGGCGAACGTGCTTCAGCCGCGATACTTGCCCTCGTTCATGTCTCGCGGATCATAATTGAGATCCCAATCCTTCTCTGGCTCGGTCTTTCCGGGCGGCTCTTTGTTCATGGTTGCATCGTCCGATCCCGTAATGACCTTCGGCTTGGCGCTTGCCACACCGTTATTGCGGCTGCTTTTCACCAGCCGCCGGGTTTGACCCTTTGCATCTTGAGCAGGGTCGCCCCTGCTCCTTTCACCGGGATTGTTCGATTTAGGCATGGCGCTGTTCCCATTTTCTCCGATATCGGATCCTGCGCCGAACAGCCGACATGCGGCAATGTTCCCAAAACACCGGAATTTGTCGATCGCATCAGGAAAAGATGTGGATCGCGCGACCGCTCACGCAGGCGGGAACCTTGGGGCGCCGCCGATGTTGGGATGCGGACACGTAGATCGCAGAGGAAGAACGACAATGCCAGCGTCCGACAACGGCAAATACAATGCATTGACCGTGTATATTATCCTGATCGTGGTGGTGGCATGTGCGCTGGTAATCGGCGGCATAGTCTTTTATCGCGGCGAACCTCAAAGGCCGGGCCCGACGTCCCCGCATGCTCTCGATCAAACTCAATGAAAGCCGAGACTTCGTTCAAGGCAACTCCGCGTCTGGGACCCGAGGCCGTCTATTGATCGGCTCGCTTGTCGTCAACGCGTGACTCCAAAAACAAATCCGATGGCCGCGGCCGCCAAGAGCGAAGCAATCGGCCTTTCGCGAATTCGCCGCTCGACTGCAAAGGCTTCAAGTTTGTTGTTCGATTGTTCCTGAGGGCCGGACCGGTCCTCCTCAAGGCCGGTGCCGCCAGCGACGGCGGTATGCATCAGGGAAGCAGGATCCGAGGCTGGAAACGTATCCTCAAGCGCTTTGTCCAGTTCGTTTGCCGGCCTGCTTCTTTGCTGCCTCTGCTCCTTTCGCAAGGATTGAACCGCTGGTGACTGATTTTGCTCGGGCATTTTTCGCTCCGTTAACAACAGATCAAATCGGAATATGCTCAGTGAATGCAGGCGGCCGGTTAAAAGGCTCCCACTTGGTGCAACGGCGATTCGGAAGATTTGTTCCAACAGCTCGATCACGCCACCGGCGCTCCCTATATACGGCGAATGGCAAGTCCGTTTGCCGAGATCCGATGAGCGCGACAACACACCGTTCCTCATGGCGGGAGTAAGGGCATGCGCCGTTACCATCATCTTGTCGAAGGCGTTCTCCAGCCGGAGGAGATCGATCGGCTTCAACGGATTTTCGACGTTTTGATCGCTCAACCATGGTTCGATTTGAATGATTTCAATCGCGAGGCCTTTGCCCTGGAGCTTATCAAGCTTTATCGCGGTGGCGCGGTCGATTTCACCAACCTTCATCAGCTCGGCGCTTTAGCGGCCATTGCTTCTTTCAGCCGGGACATGCCGGAGGAAGAACGCCAAGCTCTCAATCTTCTATACCGCGCAAGCTGATTGGAAGGTGGCTCGAAGCTGACGGAAGATACGCCGGGTTCAGCACACGGCCCTTTTCGCAGCGCTCCGCCTCCTGGCTTCAAATCGACTGGTCAGCGATCGACTTGCGTGGGAAGGATCGTATCGACGGACACCTCGCCCTCCAGCACCCCCCGTTTCAAACCGGTTCGGCCGCGAGAAATCTCGATCACGGTGTAAAGCTTGTCATCGCGAAACGCGCTCGCGTTACTGGTGGTAACATCTTCGGCAGGGGCGGCATCGACCTCCATAAAGTCGAGCTCCCTGCCCGTCGCCACGATGCGCGCGTCGCCCGAACTTCTGGCCGCCACGATGATCGTGCCCTGATTGGGAGCATTGTCCCAACGTGGATCGTCCGGGGCAGCGATGGGTTCCAGACGATAGATATTCAGTGTCTCCGTGCCATCGCCTGGTGAGGAGAGCGCCGCCGCATCCCGCAACTGAGCCTTGCTCTCGACGGATCGCCCGAAGGTGGTTCGGCTGGTTGCATTGTTGACATCGTCAGTTCCTGTTCGCGAAACATTCGACATGGTGTTCTCCTTTTTCTTTCCCGCGTCTGTTTTCTAACTGCCTCGCGATCGAATTGGTTCCTGAATCTCCAGGCTTATGGCCATGATGAAGATCCTCACCTCCTGCAAAGAACCCGCGACAAGCCTTTCTGTTTCCTGTCACCAATATCGGATGCCACGGGCATGACATCCGCCGAGGCCGCGAGAGATCGATGAGGGAGTAAAGATCGCGCCAAGCCACGACGCGTGCAGACCTCGCCTGTGCGCCGGAGATAGCTGCCAGAGCGCAAATGAATTGGGCGAGTGCTCAAACTTTAGCTTCATATTCGGCGCAAGGCCTGAAATAGCGGCAATTCGCGAAGTGGCATGATGATTGCTTCGGCTCTTTCATCAAAGAGAGGCACCGCATCATGATATCATTCCTTCTTGTCCTCCTCTGCATCGCCATGGGGTTCAGCTGGAACGGCTGCTTGTCTACGTTGAGCTTGGAGCCGCAGATGTCGCGAACGCAAATTGCTCTCGCGACGGCTTCGACAAGTATTTGCGTGTCGGCAATCGGATTGGCCTTTCTTGACCGACAGCTACTCGTCGGCCTTGCGGTCATTGGAGCCGGCGCCGTTCTCGCATGGATCGTGGGAAAACGGCTTTCCGCCCAATGGTCGTTACCTATTTCGGCGATCGCCTTTGCGATTTACATGCACGGTATCTTCGGCTGAAGGTGACGATGAACTATTCAGACCTGACAATCCTGGTTATCGACGAAAATGCGATACGGGCTTCCATCATAGAGGAGGGGCTGCTCGAGGCCGGCCACACCAATGTGACGGTCATTCATGAGGTTCAAGGCGTGGCGCGCACCATCGAAACGCTCAAGCCCGACGTGATCATCATCGATATAGAAAATCCCAATCGCGACATGATGGAACACCTGTTCCAGCTGACACGCAGCGTCAGCCGCCCGATCGCCATGTTCGTCGACCGTTCCGATACCGCGCAGATCGAAGCGGCGATCGAGGCCGGCGTATCGGCCTATGTTGTCGACGGCTTGAAGAAGGAACGCGTCAAGTCGATCCTCGATATGACGGTCAGCCGCTTCAACGCTTTCAGCAGGCTGCAACGAGAGCTCGCGGAGGCAAAATCGGCGCTCGAGGAGCGCAAGGTGATCGAGCGGGCCAAGGGGATTCTGATGAAAATGCGTGGCCTGTCGGAGGAGCAGGCATTCACGCTGCTGCGCCAGACCGCCATGAATGAAAAGAAGAAGATGTCCGAAATTGCCCAGAGCGTCGTGACCGCGGCCGCGCTCTTGATGTGATGGGCAAGGCAGGGAGAAAGCCGGAGTGAACATGATCGGTAAAATCAAGCAGTCGCAGGGCAAGCTCGCCGCGCCGGCTGGCATCGGCACTGCGGGCTCCAAGGTTGTGCGCGCCGGTTTCATTCCGCTTCTCGATGCCTCGGTGCTGATAGCCGCCGCCGAATTCGGATTTGCAAAGAAGGAAGGTCTGACGCTCGATCTCGTCAAGGACGTCTCCTGGGCGAACGTCCGCGACCGGCTGGCTTTTCGCCAGTTCGACATTGCCCACATGCTTTCGCCGATGCCGGTCGCATCCATGCTCGGGCTCGGCTCGAATCCGTCCCCGACCATAACGCCCTTTTCGCTCGGACGCGGCGGAAACGCCATAACACTCTCGACGCGGCTCTTCGACCGCATGCGTGAAACCACCGGCATTTCCGAACAGGCTAGCGCCCTGGAGAATGCAAGGGCACTCTGCAAAGTGCTTGATGTCATGAAGGCGCATGGGCAAGCCATGCCAGTATTCGGCGTTACCTATCCCTTCTCGTCACATAATTACGAATTCCGCTACTGGCTGGCGGCGGGCGGAATAGACCCGGATCGCGACGTGAAACTTGTCGTAGTCCCCCCGCCCCTGACGTCGGATGCGCTCGCTGCCGGCGCCATCGATGGCTTCTGCGTCGGCGCCCCGTGGAACATGGTCGCCTGCGAACGCGGCGTTGGCCGCATCGTTGCCGCCAAGCAGGATATCTGGCCATCCGCTCCGGAAAAAGTCATCGCCATGCGCCCGGAATGGGCCGAAAGCCAGCCCGAGACCGTCTCGCGCCTCATTGTAGCATTGGACGCCGCCGCCCGCTGGTGCGACGACCCAGGCAATCATGACGCGCTTGCAGAAGCTCTCGCGGATCCGCGCCTTATCGCGGCGCCGGTCGATATCATCCGGCATGTACTGGCCGGAGAGTTCAGTCTGGACGCCAGGGGCAATCGACGCGTCATTCCCGGCTATTTCAATTTTCATCATGACTTTGCAAACTACCCAAAACCCGGCCATGCCTTATGGATCTACAGCCAGATGATCCGCTGGGGGCAGACGGCTCTCAGCGAGGAGGGCGTGCGTTTGGCGACCAGCGCCTACCGGCCGGATCTCTACCGGGCAGCGCTCGGCATCGGCCCCGAGGAGCTGGACATCGGTATCGAGGGCGACAGTCAGACGGATCGATTTATGGACGATCACATTTTCGATCCCGCGGACATCTTCTCCTATGTCCGAAACT
Organism: Rhizobium tropici CIAT 899; assembly: GCF_000330885.1. NCBI lineage: Bacteria > Pseudomonadati > Pseudomonadota > Alphaproteobacteria > Hyphomicrobiales > Rhizobiaceae > Martinezella > Martinezella tropici. The sequence goes on along the minus strand of NC_020062.1, from coordinate 565,100 downwards.
TCACCGTCCGCAGCGATCTTCGCCAAAATACCGATAGCGAGGAAATCTGAGCTAAGGGTGTGCACTGCATAGAGTTTGCGCGCCAAATTTTGCAGGCGCACAAAAATGTTGCAGGCGAGATGTAATAGCCGAGCCGCCAATGGCGTCCCGCTAGGAAAATTCATAAGTCATCTCAACGGCTTATCTGCATTACCCAGACTTGGCATGCCGTTTGCTTCATAAATTTTGCATCGGTCAACGGCGACCGAAGCAGCCGGGTGCACCATAGGCGCCCGCAAAAGACATCGACGTCGCAAGGTTTTTGCTGCCCGGGACATTTCCTCCGTCCCGCAGGCGCGATCACCGAGCGGCGTTTTTTTATGTCCAAAATCAAGAGAGATCAGCAGAGGGAACCTGCGAATGACAAAGTTTTTGACGACCGCCATCAGCCGTCGCAGCATGCTCAAGACTACCGCAACGGCTGCGCTCGTCAGCGCGGTCAGGTCGGCATTTCCTTCGGGTGCTTTTGCGGCGGCCGCTGGCCCGGAAGTCAAGGGCATCAAGCTTGGCTACATTGCGTTGACGGATGCGGCCCCCTTGATCGTCGCCAAGGAGAAGGGCCTCTTCGAAAAGCACGGACTGCCTGAAGTCGATGTCGCCAAGCAGGCATCCTGGGGCGCCACGCGTGACAACCTGGTCCTAGGGGGCGCGGCCAACGGCATCGATGGCGCCCATATTCTCTCGCCGCTTCCCTATCTCATGCACACGGGGAAGGTGACCCAAAACAACAAACCTGTTCCGATGGCGATCCTTGCCCGTCTCAACCTCGACAGCCAGGGCATTTCGGTTGCCAAGGACTATGCCGCAACGGGCGTCCAGCTCGATGCTTCCAAGCTGAAGGAAGCTTTCGCGAAAAAGAAGGCCGCCGGCAACGAAGTCAAGGTCGCCATGACCTTTCCGGGCGGGACCCACGATCTCTGGATCCGCTACTGGCTTGCCGCGGGCGGTATCGACCCGAACAAGGACGTCTCCACCATCGTCGTCCCCCCGCCGCAGATGGTCGCCAATATGAAGGTCGGCAATATGGACGCGTTCTGCGTTGGCGAACCGTGGAACGAGCAACTGGTCAACCAGGGCATCGGCTTTACTGCGGCGACCACCGGCGAACTCTGGAAGCACCACCCGGAAAAGGCGCTCGGCCTGCGTGCCGAATGGCTGGAAAAGAACCCGAATGCGGCAAAAGCCCTGTTGATGGCGATCATGGAAGCACAGCAATGGGCCGACAGGATGGAAAACAAGGATGAAATGGCCGAAATCCTCGGACGCCGCCAGTGGTTTAATGTGCCGCCGAAGGATGTTGCCGGCCGCCTGAAAGGCGACATCAATTACGGCAACGGCCGCGACGTGAAGGCCACCGATCTCTTCATGAAATTCTGGCGCGACAACGCGTCCTATCCGTTCAAGAGCCATGACGCCTGGTTCGTCACGGAAAACGTCCGCTGGGGCACGTTTGCGCCGAATACCGACATCAAGACGCTGGTCAGTCAAGTTAACCGGGAAGATGTCTGGCGGGACGCCGCAAAGGAACTCGGCGTGGCTGCAGCCGACATTCCTGCTTCGCCGTCGCGCGGCAAGGAAGTGTTTTTCGACGGCAAGGTCTTCGATCCGGAGAACCCGTCGGCCTATCTCGACAGCCTGGCGATCAAGGCCGCCTCGTAAGAGGTCCGCTTTCGGCGCGTCTCGGCGCGCCGGCCTCATTTCTCGACACCTTCAAAGGAGCGCGCTGATGTCCGCCCTGGCAAAACAAGAAAAGCTAACCGCGGTCGCATCCGCAAAACCCGAGCCGAACATCGTGCCGTTCTCCGGCAGGCGTGTTGCAAGATTCGATGCGAGGACTATCGCGGCCACGCTGGCGCGCAGCGTCTTGCCGCCATCCATAGTGCTGGCAGTGATGCTGCTCGTCTGGCAGGTCCTCTGTTCGTCGCCGACCGCCTCGCTCCCCTCCCCCTCTGTCGTTTGGACGGAAGCCTACGATCTGATCGTCTTTCCCTTCTTCAATAACGGTTCCCAGGATATCGGCCTTGGCTGGCGCGTGCTGGTTTCGCTGCAGCGCGTTGCCTATGGCTTCGGGATGGCGGCCGTGGTCGGCGTGGTGATCGGCGCCATCATCGGCCAGTCCGTCTGGGCCATGCGCGGCCTTGATCCGATCTTTCAGGTGCTGCGCACCGTGCCGCCGCTTGCCTGGCTGCCCTTGTCGCTTGCCGCCTTTCAGAATGCCAATCCCTCGGCGATCTTCGTGATCTTCATCACCTCGATCTGGCCTGTTATCATCAACACCGCCGTCGGCGTGCGCAACATTCCCGAAGATTACCGCAACGTCGCCAAGGTGCTGCGGCTGAACCCGCTCGAGTTCTTCTTCGAGATCATGCTGCCTTCGGCAGCACCTTACATCTTCACAGGCCTGAGGATCGGCGTCGGGCTTTCCTGGCTTGCTATCGTCGCGGCCGAAATGCTGACCGGCGGCGTCGGGATCGGCTTCTTCATATGGGATGCGTGGAACTCGTCGCGCCTTCCCGACATCATTGTCGCCCTCGCCTATATCGGCGTCGTCGGCTTTGCCCTCGACAAGCTGGTGGCGGCGGCCGGCAAGATCGTCACCCGCGGCGCTTCGGCAAACTGAGGAGGATATGATGAACGCGTATCTCAAGCTCGATCATATCGACAAGCATTTCGACCGCGCCGGCGTGCGGACAGAAGTTTTGACGGACATCAACCTGACGATCGAAAAGGGTGAATTCGTTTCGATCATCGGCCATTCCGGCTGCGGCAAGTCCACCCTGCTCAATCTGATCGCCGGGCTGACGCCAGTCTCCAAGGGTGCCGTTCTCCTTGAAAACCGCGAAGTCAATGCGCCTGGGCCGGAACGTGCCGTCGTTTTCCAGAACCATTCGCTGCTGCCTTGGCTGACGGTTTACGAAAACGTCCACCTCGCCGTCTCCAAAGTCTTCAAGTCCGCAAAATCAAAAGCCGAAAAGCATGATTGGGTCATGGCCAACCTCGACCTCGTCCAGATGGCACACGCCAAGGACCGGCGCCCGTCGGAAATTTCCGGCGGCATGAAGCAGCGCGTCGGCATTGCCCGCGCGCTGGCGATGGAGCCGAAGATCCTGTTGCTCGATGAGCCCTTCGGCGCGCTCGATGCGCTGACCCGCGCTCATCTGCAGGATGCGGTCATGGAGATCCATTCGAGGCTCGCCAACACCATGGTGATGATTACTCACGACGTGGACGAGGCAGTGCTCCTGTCCGACCGTATCGTGATGATGACCAACGGTCCGGCCGCCCGCATCGGTGACGTGCTCGAGGTCGCGATCGAGCGCCCACGCAACCGCATCGCGCTCGCCTCGGACCGGACCTACCTCAAGTGCCGCGAGGCGGTGCTGAAATTCCTCTACGAACGCCATCGCTTCGTCGAAGCTGCGGAGTAAGAACCCATGCAAGAATCACGCGTTGAAAAACTCGTCATCATCGGCAACGGCATGGCGCCAGGGCGCATGCTGGAGCATCTGTTCGAACAGGCACCCGGTCGCTACAGCGTTACGATCTTCAATGCCGAACCGCGCGTCAATTACGATCGCATCATGCTGTCGCCGGTCCTGTCCGGGGAGAAGGACTACGAGCAGATCATCATCCACGGCGATGGCTGGTACATCAAGCACGGCATCACCCTCTACAAGGGGCACAAGATCGTCGCCATCGACCGGGTGGCAAAGACCGTCACCTCTGATCACGGCGTCACGGAGAGCTACGACAAGCTGGTGATCGCCACCGGCTCCGTTCCCTTCATCATCCCGGTTCCCGGCAAAGATCTTCCCGGCGTCATCACCTATCGCGATCTGGACGACGTGCAGGCCATGCTGCTTGCCGCCCAATCGCGCGAAAAGGCTGTCGTCATCGGCGGCGGCCTGCTCGGCCTCGAGGCGGCGGCTGGCCTTGCCCAGCGCGGGATGGACGTCACGGTGCTGCATGTCATGCCGACGCTGATGGAGCGTCAGCTCGACCCCGCCGCCGGCTACCTCCTTCAGAAGGCGGTCGAGGAGCGCGGCATAAAGGTCATCTGCAAGGCCAATACGAAGGCCATTATCGGCAATGACAGGGTCGAGGGTGTCGAGCTCGACAATGGCACAATCGTGCCCGCAACCCTGGTCGTCATGGCAGTCGGCATTCGGCCGAATATCGGCCTCGCAAAAGAAGCCGGCCTTGCGGTCAACCGCGGCATCGTCGTCGATGCCGGCATGCAGACCTCCGACGGCAATATCCTTTCCCTCGGCGAATGCGCGGAGGTCGGCGGCATGGTCTACGGCCTCGTCGCGCCTCTTTACGAGATGGCGCGCGTTGCCGCTGCGCGCCTGGCCGGCAACAGCGAGCCGGAATTCGTGCACTCCGACACGCCGACCAAGCTCAAGGTTACCGGCATCGCCCTTTATTCACTCGGCGATTTCGCCGATGGCGATGACCGGCAGGAGATCGTGCTGCGCGACGCGACTGCCGGCGTCTACAAGCGCCTGGTGCTGAAGGACAACCGCATCATCGGAACGGTTCTTTACGGCGAAACAGCCGACGGGGCATGGTTCAACGACCTGAAGAAGAGGGCCGTCGATATTTCCCCGATGCGTGACACCTTGATTTTCGGCCAGGCCTATCAGGGAGGAACTCCGCTGGACCCTATGGCGGCCGTTGCAGCCTTGCCGGATGATGCGGAGATCTGCGGCTGCAACGGCGTCTGCAAGGGAAAGATCACCTCGACCATATCAGCCAAGGGGCTTTCCTCGCTCGATGACGTGCGCGCCCACACCAAGGCCTCGGCCTCCTGTGGCTCCTGCACCGGCCTCGTCGAGAAGCTGATGGTGCTGACCTTGGGCGACAGCTACAATCCCGCTGCCGTCCAGCCGATGTGCACCTGCACCGAGCTTGGCCATGACGACGTGCGTCGGCTTATCAAGGCCAAGGGTCTGAAGACCATTCCGGCCGTCATGCAGGAACTCGAATGGAAAACCTCCTGCGGCTGCGCCAAGTGCCGCCCGGCGCTCAACTACTATCTCGTCTGCGACTGGCCGGACGAATATGCTGATGACTACCAGTCGCGTTTCATCAATGAGCGCGTCCATGCCAATATCCAGAAGGACGGGACTTATTCGGTCGTTCCACGCATGTGGGGTGGCGTGACCAGCTCCAAGGAACTGCGTGCCATCGCCGACGTGGTCGATAAGTTTGCGATCCCGATGGTGAAGGTTACCGGCGGGCAACGTATCGATCTTCTCGGCGTCGAAAAGGAAGACTTGCCGGGTGTCTGGGCCGATCTCGGCAAGGCGGGCTTCGTTTCCGGTCAGGCCTATGCGAAGGGTTTGCGCACCGTGAAGACCTGCGTCGGCTCCGACTGGTGCCGCTTCGGCACGCAGGATTCCACCGGCCTCGGCATCCGCATCGAAAAATTCATGTGGGGTTCGTGGACACCGGCAAAGCTCAAGATGGCGGTCTCGGGCTGTCCACGCAATTGCGCCGAAGCGACCTGCAAGGATATCGGCGTCATCTGCGTGGACTCGGGTTTCGAGATCCATTTTGCCGGCGCCGCTGGTCTCGACATCAAAGGCACAGAGGTTCTCGGCCTCGTCAAAAGCGAGGATGAAGCGCTCGAACATATCGTGGCGCTGACACAGATGTACCGGGAGCAGGGTCGCTATCTCGAACGAATCTACAAATGGGCCAAGCGCATTGGCCTTGACGAGATCCGCCGCCAGATCATGCAGGATCACGAGAAGCGCAGGGCCTATTACGAGCGCTTCGTTTTCAGCCAGAAGTTCGCACAGGTCGATCCGTGGTCGGAACGCGTTTCCGGCAAGGACAAGCATGAATTCCGGCCGATGGCGACAATCGGCTTCCCGCAGGCCGCGGAGTAAGGAGATGGACATGAACTGGCCAAAGGAAGGCTGGCACGCAATCGGCGATATCTCGGACATTCCGCTGCGGGGCGCCCGCTGCGTAAAGACGCCACAAGGCAAGATCGCCGTGTTCCGTACGGCGGAAAACGAGGTCTTCGCCATCGAGGATCATTGCCCCCATAAGGGCGGGCCACTCTCCCAGGGCATCGTTCACGGCACAGCCGTGACCTGTCCGCTGCACAACTGGGTAATCTCGCTCGAAACCGGCAAGGCGCTCGGGGCCGATCAAGGCGAGGTGCGAACCATTCCCGTCCGCAACGAAGATGGCGCGCTGTTTATCGCACTCGAAAGCCTGATGATGGCGGCGGAGTGAGGATGACAGCGCGCGGGAAAAGTCACCCCCCTCTGTCAGCTTCGCTGACATCTCCCCCACAAGGGGCGAGATTGGTCGGTGCAAGAAGCCAGCTTTACCGAGCCGAAACGAAAAAGCCGACGAAAGTGGCGCCATGTGATCTCCCCCCTTGTGGGGGAGATGTCCCGCAGGGACAGAGGGGGGTGTTCTCTCACGCTCTAACCTTCATGGACCCAATCCATGTCCATTGAAACCAAAACCACCTGCCCCTATTGCGGCGTCGGCTGCGGCGTCATCGCCAAGGTCGATGATACCGGCAAGGTCTCCGTCGCAGGCGATCCCGACCATCCCGCCAATTTCGGGCGGCTCTGCTCGAAAGGCTCGGCGCTCGCGGAGACCATCGATCTCGACGGCCGGCTCCTATTTCCGGAAATCGCCGGAGAGCGTGCAGAGTGGGACGAGGCGCTTGATCTGGTCGCGAAACGCTTCGGCGAGACGGTCACCGAGCATGGCCCGGACTCGGTTGCCTTCTACGTCTCCGGCCAGTTGCTGACGGAAGATTATTATGTCGCCAACAAGCTGATGAAGGGCTTCATCGGATCGGGCAATATCGATACCAATTCGCGGCTCTGCATGTCGTCCTCGGTCGCCGGCCATCGCCGCGCCTTCGGCTCGGACACGGTGCCCGGCACCTATGAAGACCTCGAGCTCGCGGATCTCGTCATTCTCACGGGGTCGAACCTCGCCTGGTGTCATCCCGTCCTTTACCAGCGGCTTGCAGCCGCCAAGTCGGCTCGGCCCTTTATGAAGATTGTCGTCATCGATCCGCGCCGGACGATGACCTGTGACATCGCCGATATGCACCTTGCGATCCGCCCCGATGGCGATGTCGCCCTGTTCATGGGCCTGCTTGCTCACCTCGCCGAAAGCAATGCGCTCGACCGAGCCTATATTGCCACCCATACGACGGGTTTCGAGAATGCGGTCACCGCAGCGGCAAGTCTTTCCTTCGATGACGTGATGGAACGCAGCGGCTTGGCGGCGGAGCAATTGCGCGCCTTCTTCCGGCTGTTCGAGACGGTGGAAAAGAGCGTCACCTGCTACAGCCAGGGCGTCAATCAATCGGCTTCCGGAACCGACAAGGTCAACGCCATCATCAATTGCCATCTCGCCACAGGCCGCATCGGTCGCCCCGGGATGGGACCTTTCTCTCTGACGGGGCAGCCGAACGCCATGGGTGGGCGCGAGGTGGGTGGGCTTGCAAACATGCTCGCCGCCCACATGGCCATCGAAGACCGCCAAGACCGGGATCGCGTACAGCGCTTTTGGGGATCGCCTGTCATCGCCGAAAGGCCGGGCCTGAAGGCAGTCGACATGTTTCGAGCCGTCGCTGAGGGGCGGATCAAGGCGCTCTGGATCATGGCGACCAATCCGGTCGTCTCGATGCCCGACGCCGACGCAGTTGCGGCAGCCATCAAGTCTTGTCCTTTCGTCGTCGTCTCCGACGTCCTGCGTGAGACGGATACGACGCGCCATGCCGATATCCTGCTGCCCTCCCTCGGCTGGGGTGAAAAAGACGGTACGGTTACCAATTCGGAACGGCGCATCTCCAGGCAACGCCGCTTCCTTCCTGCGCCCGGCGAGGCAAAGGCGGATTGGTGGCAGATGGCCGAAGTCGGTCGTCGGATGGGATTCCAAGGTTTCGATTTTCGCTCGCCTGCGGACATCTTCGGCGAGCACGCCGCGCTCTCCGCCTTTGAAAACGAGGGGAGCAGGGATTTCGATATCGGCGCCTTCTCAAGGATAGACGGTGACACCTACCAGGATCTGGCCCCTTTCCAATGGCCGGTTTCCAGAGAGGGAACGACCCGGACACGCTTCTTCGCCGATGGCGATTTCTACCATCCAGACGGCAAGGCGCGGTTCATGACAATCCAGGCGCCGGAAACGTCCCGCACAAATGGACGCTTTGGTTTGACCCTCAATACCGGCCGCATCCGCGACCAGTGGCACACGATGACACGCACCGGCAAAAGCGCGAGACTTTCCGGTCACATGGCCGAGCCGTTCGCGGAAATTCATCCACGCGATGCGATGGAGCGCGGCATTCGCAGTGCCGCTCTGGTAGAGGTCGAAAGCCCGCATGGCAGTGTGGTCGTCCGGGCCTTGATCACCGAACGGCAGGCACGCGGCAGCATTTTCGTGCCGATGCACTGGAATGACCAGTTCGCCGCCAAAGCCCGCATCGACGCGCTAGTCCCGGCTGTGACCGATCCCGTCTCAGGTCAGCCGGCTTCGAAAAACATTGCCATCACGGCCCGCCCCTTCGATGCAGCGCTCTACGGATTTGCGGTAAGCGCTACCAAGCCTGCTGCCGAAACCGCCTATTGGGCGCTTGGCCGAACCGAGGGTGGCTGGCGGATCGAGCTGGCTTTCAAGGCGACCGATCGCATCGATGATTGGATCGCATGGTGTCGTCGCACATTTGCGCTTCCGATCGAAATCGAGCCGCTTGGATATGCAGATCATGAGACCGGCGATTTGCGGCTCGCCTTCTTCGACGGCGAGCGCCTGCTTGCTGCATTCTTCCTTGCCCGCGAGCCGGTTGCCGTATCCCGCAGTTGGGCAGCCGCTGAACTCACCGCTGTTCACTCCGATCTGCGCAAGCGCTTCCTCATCGTTGCCGGACGCCCGGGCGCCGATCAGCCCGACCCGGGCGCCACTGTCTGCTCCTGCTTTTCGGTCGGCGTCAACAGCATCGTCGCCGCCATTCGCAATGGATGTCACAGCGTCGAAGCTGTCGGCGCTGCGACGAATGCGGGAACCAATTGCGGTTCCTGCCGTGCGGAAATCAGCGGGATCATCGATGGATGTCTTGCCGCCGCAGCGGAGTGACATGCCACGACAACCGGCCTCCCTCCCCAGAATTTTGACGACCTGAAACATGATTGAGGTCGCGGTGCGGCCCGTCTTTCGGCATGATCGGCTGGAGATACAGACAGGTCCTGCTCCGAACGATCGATGATTTTCATTCCGCTTCCATTCGTCGTCGCCATTTTGCTCGTCACTCTCTTCGGCGTCGTCCGGAGCCGCGACGACAGTCCCTCACCCAATCTTCCTTTCCAGGCGCTCATTCTTCTCAGCGCCTTTCAGTCCGTACTGTCTGGGTTGCGTTGGGGTTATGCCGTTTTGCCTGTCATGTACGCCATGCCGGTCGCAGCTGCGATGGTGCCGCCGCTTGCCTATCTGGGGATCTCCAGGCTGGCGCGCAAAAGCGCTCTATCGCCAATTCAGCAGATATGCCTGCATGGTCTTCCGGCGGGGCTTATTGGCGTGCTGGTCGCGATATGGCGCGACGCGATCGATATCGGGATCATCCTTATCGATATCGGCTATGCCGCAGCAATCCTGCTTCTCATGCGCTCGGGCACGGACGCCCTCCGTCTTGCACCTTTCGAAAATGCCGGCCCGACCTATAGGGCCATCCTCTTTGCCGCAGGCGCGCTTCTGCTCTCGGCAGCGGTGGATGCGTTCATCTGGCTGGATTTTGCCTGGGCCGGCGGCATATATGCACTGAAGGTCATCAGCTTCGGAAATCTCATCGGACTGGCAATTCTGGCCATGGCCGCTGCCGCTGCCAGCCGCAGCCATGCGCCCGCCGAAAAGACGGAAAACGTTCGTCCGCCAGAATTCCTTGAAGACGCACAGACGCTTGTGGCGGTGCAGGCCTTGATGAAAGACAGGCACGCCTATCGCGATGTCGATCTCAATCTGGACCGGTTGGCGCGCAAGCTTGCAATTCCCGCTCGGCAGATTTCCGCAGCCATCAACCGCGCAACCGGTAAGAATGTCTCGCAATATGTCAACGAGCACCGGATCGCCGAGGCCTGCCTGCTGCTGGCAGAAACCGAAAAGCCGGTGACGAAAATCATGTTCGATGTCGGTATTCAGACCAAATCGAACTTCAATCGCGAGTTCCGGCGCGTTACCGATACGACGCCGCTCGAATGGCGCGACAGGTCGCGCAAACCTTCCAGCTGATTTCGGCCACTGCAAAGACTGACTAAATCGCGATTAAGCACGATCCGGATCATGTTCGAGGTCTCCGTTTCCCCGTCGGATGGCCATGCTCTTCCTCATGAGCACCCTCACCGATCACGACCAGAGACTTGCCGCCACGCTGACCTCCCTCTCCCTTGAGCGGCGGCACATAACACAGGATCCGCCCCACGCCCCAAGGCGGCGGACCATTCCTCTCCTGAGCCTGGCATTGGTTGCGGCCACCAGCCTGATCATCGTCATCTATCGTCCCCGTATATTCCACCCGTCGGGAACGCCTCTCTCTTCCATACCGGCCTTGCGGAGCGAGCCACGCGCGACGGAAACCGCCCTAGTTGAAGACACAGATGAAAGGGACAACAAGCAGGGTGTCATAAAAAGACAGGTCGGCGAAATAACCGGCGCCGGGATTGTCGTTGCTCCGCGCAGCACGACCGTTTTCTCCAAATATGAAGCCAGAATTACCGATGTCGCCGTCGAGCCCGGCGACCGGGTCGAAGCCGGGCAGGTTCTGATTGCACTCGATGATGCGGTCGCCCACATCGCGCTGGAAAAGGCTGAAGCCGCGCGCGCCGCTGCCGATCTGACGGTCAAGGCGCGTGACATCGATCTCCTTCAGGCGCGTGCATCGCTCGACCGCCTCGAGAGCCTCGCCAGCCGCGATGCGGCCTCGCGGCAGCAATTGGAAGAATCGAGAACGGCCTTTGCCCGTGCATCCAACGCTCTGGCGCAGGCGCGGCAGGATCTCACGACAGCCGCGCTCGGCGTTCGCTCCGCCGAGGAGCCCCTGGCGGAACTGATGGTCCGCGCGCCCTTTGCCGGCACGGTGACACGGCTGAGCGCCCATGTCGGCGACACCGTGCTTGCCCGTGCCGACAGCGTGCGCGAAAACCAGAGCCTGCTTGCCATCACCGATACGACCAGCATGGCGATCGACGCCGACGTGGCGGAAACCAATATCGCATTTCTCAGACCGGGCTTGCGGGGCGAGGCCGTGCTCGACGGATTTCCCGATCGGGCCTTTGCGGTCGAGGTGGTGCGGCTCGCGCCTATCGCCTCGGTCGAAAAGGGCACAATCACGGTTCGCCTTTCCCTCATCGATCCGCCGGAAGGCATTCGGCCGAACATGGCCGCCCGCATCCGTATCCCCCTTCCAGACACGATCGCCAAGAATGGAGACAGCAAGCCATGACCCAGGACGTCTATATCGAGCTCAAAGAGGTGCGAAAGGCCTATCGTATCGGCAAGGAGGATATCTCCATCTTCTCGGGCCTCGACCTTGCCATTCCGCAAGGCGATTTCGTCGCCATCATGGGGCCGTCCGGATCGGGGAAATCCACACTCCTCAACATGCTGGCCGGCATCGACCGGCCAGATGCCGGAAGTGTAAGCATCGGCGACCATCGGCTCGACTGGATGGGCGAACGGGCGCTTTCCTCCTGGCGAGCGCACAATATCGGCATCGTCTTCCAGTTCTACAATCTGCTGCCGATGCTGACCTCGGCAGAGAATGTCGAACTCCCGCTCCTCCTGAAGCCCCTCAGCACAAAAGAACGGCGTGACCGGGTCGGCAAGGTCCTCGATCTCGTCGGGCTCACCGGCAGGGAAAAGCAATATCCCTCTTCCATGTCGGGCGGGCAGCAGCAGCGCGTCGGCATTGCGCGCGCCATTGTTTCCGATCCCGGCCTGCTGCTCTGCGACGAGCCGACCGGCGATCTCGACCGGGCCTCCGCCGACGATGTGCTGCAGATGCTCAACTTCCTCAATCGCGAACTGGGAAAGACCATTATCATGGTGACCCACGATCCCCGGGCCGCAGCCTCGGCCAGACGGACGCTGCATCTCGACAAGGGACAGTTCATCGAAGCGGAGAAGGCAGCCTGATGACCTTCCTCGACCTCGCCCGAAAGAATGCCTGGCGAAAGCCGCTGCGCACTACTCTGCTCATTGTCTGCATCGCCGTCGCCTTTCTCATCCATGGGCTGACCGCCAGCTTCCTTGCCGGTTCGCAGGGCGCGTCGGCCGCGAGCGACAATATTCTCGGCGTCATGAGTGCCAGCGGGCGCGGGCAGCCATTGCCGATGGCCCACCGCGCCCGCATTGCGGCCGATCCCGATGTCGCAGCGGTCGGTTACATGACGCGCCTGCGCGGCTTCATCGATGTCGAAAAGAATGTCGTGCCAATCAGCGCCGTCGATCCGGCGTTGCTGATGGAAACCAACGGCCGGGAACTCGGCCTTACACCCGATCTGCTCGAGGCGATCGGTCAAGGCCGCGACCGGGTGCTGGTCGGACGGGCGCTCGCCGAAGCCGAAGGCTGGTCTGTTGGCCAAAACATCACCGTCACCACCTTTCAGGTGGCGAAGCAGGACGGCGGCCGCGACTGGCGCTTCGTGATCGCGGGGATCTTCGAGGGCGAAAGCGCCAGCACCGACACCTACTTCACCATCGCCCGCTACGATTACGTCAATGCCGCCCGCGCAAAAGACAAGGACACGGTGGATGCTTTCATCATCAAGCCGCGCGACGGCGTTTCGCCGGGCGTTCTGGCTGCCCATATCGACGCGCTCTTCGCCAACTCCGCGGCGCCCACGCGCACTCAGTCCGAAAAGCAGTTTCTCGAAGCCTTCCTGCGCCAGTATGCCGATATCGGCCTCATCGTCGATCTGGTCACAGGGGCTGCCTTCGTCACGCTGCTGATGATCGTCATCAACACCATGGCCTTCGCCGTGCGCGAGCGAACATTCGAAATCGCCGTCCTGAAAACGCTGGGCATCTCGCGCATGACGATCCTCACCCTCGTCCTCGGTGAAACACTGTTCATGTTCATCATCGGCGGCGCCATCGGGCTGGCCTTGGCGAGAGCCGGAGCGATATTTGCCGGCCCGTCGCTCGGTCTTGTCTTCTCTCCGGTCGTGCTGCTGCATGCAACGGCGATCGTGCTTGTCCTTGGACTCACAACCGGCCTCGTGCCGGCTGTCAACGCCATGCGAACCCCCATCATGAAAGCCTTCCGAACAAGGTGACCGATATGTCCATCCAAATCAGACAGATCATCGTTGCGACAAGAACCGCACTCGGCAGCATGAAGCGGCGCCTGGCGATTTCGCTCTCCATGGCATTGTCGGTATCGCTCGTCGTCATCGTGCTCATAGGCTTCCTAGCAATGGCGAGCGGCCTCGAGAAGGCGTTGAGCGGCGCGGGCTCGCCGCTGGTCGCCGTCGTGCTCGGCGGTGGCACGAACCAGGAGACCGGCTCCGATATATCAGCCGATGCGATCCGCAACCTCAAGGCCAGTGCCGACGATATCGGTGTCCTACGAGATTCGGACGGAGATCTTCTTGCATCCCGCGAACTGATAATCCGCGTCGATGGCCCGGCCGGAAGAGATGAACGCGTAAGGACCTTCGCCCTGCGCGGCATGGATGGCAGCGGTCTTTCGATCCGGAATGGTATCGCCCTTTCGCAGGGGAGGTTGTTCACGCCCGGCGCCAGAGAGATTGTCGTCGGAGCAGGCATCGCCCGCGATTATCCCGGCTTCGGCCTTGGCGCAAAGGTGCGGCTCGGCACCGTCGACTGGACCGTGGTCGGACACTTCACTGCCAATGGCAGCGCATTCGAATCGGAAATCTGGGGCGATATCGATGCGGTGCGTGCCGCCTTCGACCGGCAGGGCGACGTGCAAAGCCTGCGATTGCGGCTTGCCGATCCATCCTCCCTTGCCAAGTTGAACGCCAAGCTGGCGACGATTACGGAGACGCCGCTGACGGCCGTTTCCGAGGCTGGACTTTATGCATCGCAGGCTGGGCGCATGGCCGATCTCATACGCCTGTTCGGCTGGCCCATCGCCTTGCTGATGGCGATCGGGGCAACCGCAGGGGCACTCAATACGATGATGAGCTCCATTTCCGACAGAACGGTCGAGATCGCGACCATGCGGGCACTCGGCTTCAGCCGCCTATCCGCTTTTCTCGCAACCTGGTTGGAGGCCGCCCTCTTGGCTGCGGCCGGTGCAGGCGTCGGCGTCTTGGCATCGCGGCTTGTCATCGAAGGGTGGCGCGCCAGCACCATAGGGGCCAATGATGCCACCTTGGCTTTTCAGCTTACCGTCACGCCGCAAGTCATGCTGACCGGCGGTATGCTTGGCCTTTCAATCGGACTCCTTGGTGGCGCGCTTCCGGCACTTGCCGCCAGCCGGCTGCCGCTGATCGCTGCCTTGAAAGCCCGCGGATAGGCTGATTGCCCTGGAGCGTGGCCGTTTTCGGACCACCAACCTAGCCGCGACCATCATGCCCTTAACCAGTTTTTAATCATCAAGTTGAAGCGACACCTATCCTCGGATAAGGAGGAGCATCGCCCTCCATCGTTCCATGGATAGCAAATTGACAATGGAAAATTTGCTTCGTTTGCTTGAATTCATGGAGGAATATACCGACCGCGTTCTTCCGGTTGCCTTGCTGTTGCTCGCAGCCGAGGTCGTCTTTCCGAAGTCTCGCTATAGCTATGTATCGAAACTTCGCGGCATGATCTTCTGCGTGACAAACATCCTCATAACCAAGGCAAGCCTGACCCTCTTCTACTGGTTTTGGGCTGGCATCGGCGTAAAGCCGTTGTTTGCGATCGACCTGACATTCCTCTCGAGGTTTTCGAACGCATGGCCGCTGCATCTGTTGGGTGCCATAGCTGCTTCCTTTCTCGTCCTGCAGGTCAGCGAGTTCTTCTACTATTGGTTCCACCGGCTCCAGCATAGCAACAGGTTCTTCTGGCGTTTCCACGCCGAGCATCATTCGCTAGAGGAAATGAGTGCCTTCAACAGCAACCATCATTTCAGCGAGGAGATCTTCAGGATCCCGTTCCTGATCATTCCCGTCTCGCTGCTTTTCGATTTCAAGCAGGACTATGTTCCCTGGATCTGGGTATTCTTCGTTCGCTGGCAAGGTTATTTCGAGCATAGCTCGACGCGTCTGAACCTGGGTTGGGTCCGCTACATCTTTCCCGACAACCGATTTCACCGCATCCATCATTCGATCGAACGACGGCATTTCAACCGGAATTTCGGCAGTGGCTCCGCCATCTGGGACATTCTGTTCGGGACGGCCTACTATCCGAAAGCCCAAGAGTGGCCTGATGTCGGCCTATCCAATATCCGCGAGCCGCAGAACTTGACCGAGTTTCTCATTCGGCCCTTTCGACGTGGCAGACACAGCTAAAACGCGATCGTTTTGGCCTCAATCTCATTCGGATTTGAGCCTTATGGCCAGTCTGAAAGTGGGGCATCGTTAGAATTTTAGGCGAACCGAAAAGCAGTCATCAAGACAATCACTCTACCTTGGGCTTGTCCGGCCGAACCGCGTTCGGCGGCACCATGACAGTGCCAAGGCATTCTCCCCAGCCGGGTTTCGCCTCAGACGTTTGCACTTTTGAACGGGAGTCCCTGAAGGGACAAAGTGCTCAATGCCTCTACCAGCATTTCTTCGCCGCCGCGCAGCAATGGCGGTCCGCGTGCACGACACCCTATGTACGTTCCTTGACGGAACGATCGTCGCGCGTGCAGATAACTGGCGCCCGCTTCGCGATAGCGACGATGCACGCCGCGCCCTCGGTCATACCTCATATCGCGGCGAATTGGTGCCGGTTTACGATTTGGCCGCCCAAATGGGCAACAGGCCCTCACGGAGCTGCGAACTCGCCATCGTCAAGATGACTGGAGGCTACGTGGCATTCCTGATCGACGAATTCATCGGCAACACCTCGGCAGCGAGCGAAGCCATTAACCTTTCGCAACTCGAGATTTTCGGCCAAAACCGGGTAGCCGTATAGTAACGTTTTACCGGCGCCAATGAATGCAGCTTCTCGCGCTGTGCTATGTTTTTGCGGTCGTGCTTCTGCTATTTCGTCTTACGCCCGCGTTTCGCCGATGGCTTGATCGGCTCTGCCTCGGGCCGCGCCAATCGAAGCGCGCGGAGCTTCTCGGTCTTTTTCTCGCGATCGGCGGTTTCGGCCGCAGTGATCTGCTTCGCAGCCGTATCGGTCGCCGATGCCTTGTCTTGAAGAGTTTGCCTACCCTGCTTGAAAAACTTCTCTTTGGTGGCGGCCATGATGTCTCCTGACGAATGATAAGAGGGTACGATCAGCGCGACCGTGCAACCTTCTTTTTGGACGCTGGAAGAAGCCCTTCGCGCTGCATCTTCTTCTTCAAAACCCGGAGCGCCTGATCGACGTTGTTGTCCCTGACGTCTACTTGCAAAGTTGCTCCTTCAATTACCGCTTTCTCAGGGTGATCATCGTCGAATTGATCCAGCTGGAAGACTTTGATTCTGCTGCGAAGCCAATATTCAGGGCCTTTGATGTCGACGCTTCAACGTCAATATCCGGCTGGACTACACGGCGTTCAAAATTCTCGCCTTCGAACTGGACGCGATATTGCGTGGCGCCATCGGCTTCAGGCAGGCGCGATACGATTCGACCTGTTCCGGAAGGGCCGAAGCTTCCAAGAGTGCCACGCTTCAAAGCGATCGTGTCACCAATCTGGTAGCGCGGGTCCTGCATATCGTTCTCCCATGGCCAAAATAAAAGGCCGGGCGTTACCCCGACCTCTCAGCATCATCCATCCGCACTGCCAGTACATCCGTGGTCAGCGCGTGTGAATGACAAATTCAAGCCGCCTGAAGATTATCGGCCGAGCTCTTGCCGGATCTGCGATCCTGCACGATGTCGTAAGTGATCTTCTGACCATCGTTGAGCGAACGCATGCCGGCGCGCTCTACCGCGGAGATATGGACGAAAACGTCCGTGCTGCCATCATCAGGCTGAATGAAGCCGAAGCCCTTGGTGGAGTTAAACCACTTAACTGTACCAGTGTTCATAACGATTTCCTTTCATAGCAATCGTTGTTTGCCCCGCGATACCTTGCGGGATTAGATCGATTATTTGAGAGGGAATCCGAGGAAGAGCATAGGCCCTTAAGCGACGTCACAAGCAATGGTCGATAAGTCCAAACTAGGCTCTATTTCAGATTTTGCAATGAAAACTTTAGAAATATTACCTCAGCGGCATTTCGGACTGCAAGTCAAACGAACGACCGCAAGATTGCTCGGTGGACAGAGAACCGAGTGGAATCAAGCCAATCCCGTCCATTTCTCTGGCATCAGAGGATTTCGAACAGGTCATATTTTACGCCGCCCGGAACACGGCTGCCCTTTCCAACGCAAACGATCGCGTTGATCCAAGCATGTGCAGGCGAAGCGGTTTCGAAATAGGGCGTTGTTCGAAGATAATATTCCGAAGGGTCGACAGCTTCGCCGCGTCCCAAGCGCTCGGAAACTTCGACCGATGCGTGGCGAACGCCACGATAGGTCATCAGAATGTAGGCGCCATCCTCAACCTCGAGCAGAACCCGCACATCCTGCTGGAATGTTCCGTCCTGCCGAGTGACCAGCAGGTCCGATCCGATCAGTGGTGAGACCCTGCCCTTGAGACGCTCTCCTTCGAAATGGCCGCCAGAGACCGGAAAGATACGGCGGACGCCCGCGGGACATGGTCCTATATCGATCGTTGGATGAAGTTCGAGATACAGCGTAAATAGAGGACGCGATTGCAGCTCCATGAGAGGCTCTCCATTTATGGAGAGCGTGATCGCCTCCACTTCTGGGGCGCATTAAACTGCTATAATATCGGTACGCAAAACGGGCATTCCTTACTATTATCATAAGCGAAACTACATATGCGCCCTTCACTCGACGCCCTGAAAGTCCTTGAGATCTGCGTCGCTTCCGGCAGTTTCGCCCGTGCGGCTGAGCGTTTGTTTCTGACCCCTACGGCAGTAAGCCTGCGCATTCGCACCCTTGAGGAGGAATTAGGTGAGCCCCTTTTCATTCGGCGAGGACCGCGTGTAGCGCCGACCCCGAAAGCCATGCTGCTTGCGAAGGGTGTGCGGCGCGGCTTGGACGAAATCGACGCCGCATTGGCGGCTTTCGGAGCGGCATCTCCTCCCTTGCGGGTGACCGCGCCTCCCACCCTCGCAAGCCGCTGGCTTGCGCCGCGCCTTTCCGGCTATCAGCGCTGCGAGATCGAACTCGATGTTTCGACCGAAATTCGTGATCCGTCAGATTTCGACGTTGCCATCCGCACTGGCGCCGGCGACTGGCCGGGTCTGCGGGCCTTTCGACTATTTCCCGTACAACTAACGCCGCTTGTGGCTCCATCGCTTACTGCAGCGCTGGAACCTCTCACACCGGAGACGCTTGCAACTCTGCCACTGTTGCCGCATCCAGACTGGGAAAGATGGTTTGTGAGCGCAATCGGTCGCGTCCCGCCGGGGTTGAACTTCACTCGCGTGGAATATCCGAACCATGAGCTAAATGTGAATGCCGCCTGCGCGGGTGAAGGCGTTGCGCTCGTGCCGCCCGGCTTCTTCGAGCCCATCGTCAAATCAGGCGTGCTGATCGCGCCCTTCGACGAGACGCTTGACGGTCCCGACTGGCACTTCGCACTCATCCGTGATGATGACGGGAGATCAGGGCCTAAAGAATTCTGCGACTGGCTTTACGAGCAGAGTCGCATGATGTCGACGGCACTTGATACACCCGGCGCCTGGGTGGATGGTTGAACGCGATCAAAGCTTCCGATGGGTCTGGTTCGGAGTGTGACTGAGTTCGGGCATGCCTGTCGCTGTACCACTGCATCATCCGGTATTGCCGGAAATATTTTCTCCATAATCCGGTTAATTTGGCAGCTCTGACAATCGCCAGGGTCTCCGTTACCAGATATTGTCGATCAAGGTACTAGACAATCGGATTTCGACGGACATAGATTTACCGGATGAACATACAGCGGAAAATAACAGCGATCACGGGCTTGATCTCCACCGGAACGTTGGCGGCTTTCCCGCGGGTGTGGAACTGATAAATGCGATATGATCCGAACATATCCCGATCGCGCTGGCCGCTCCCATTTCGTCGGCAATCATGGGAGACTTTGATCGGTCTGGCTTCCGTCATCCTGCTGGTCGGTATCATATGTGCCAACCTGCCCAGCACTTGGACCGCAGAGCGAAACACATCGGTGGCCTCTTCGAACCAGGCCCGACATTGACCGATTGAGATCACTCCACTGCCCACGCGAAGCGATCGAAAACCTTTATCGGATCGACCTGCCGCATCGCGTAGTGGCTTCTGGCAGTTGCGAAGGCGATAGCTGCATTGGCTCAATCTCTGCTTTGTCCACCGCACCCAACCCTGAATGCGACGTATCCTCCATATTCCCGATCGAAGCCACGCGCGTAGGGCTTTGGTCTGATGTTCACTGCGACCCATGTCGCAAATCCACGTGACTGAAGCCTAAGGAAAGGAACAGACTGCGGCGAAGCTCTGTTTTACCGACAGCTCCGTCAACGACGGACGAATAGAAGGTGAAAGGAGATTCTGATGAAAACGAAGGTACTTAGTGTTGCGGCACTCGCGCTTGGCCTGACCGCCGGATGTGCTTTTGCCCAATCTTCGACCGTCACCGGCGCCGCAGGTGGCGCGGTTACCGGAGCCGTAGTTGGTGGCCCGGTTGGCGCCGCCGTGGGCGGTGTCGCTGGCGCCATTGTCGGCACGGCCATCGATCCGCCGCCGCAGAAGGTGGTCACCTACGTACGCGAACAGCCCCTGCCCGAAGAAGAAACGGTTGTCCGCGAGCGTGTAGTCGTCGGCCGACCCTTGCCGGAAACGATCGTCGTGCGAACCGTTCCGCAAAATCCGAAATATGCCTACGCGATCGTCAACCACGAACGCGTGATTGTCGAGCCTTCCTCGCGCAAGGTTATCAAGATTCTGAACTAACGATCGTGGAGAGCGGGAAGCCGCTCTCCACCCCTCTCTCTGCCTGGCTTGGCCATATCTTACTGATCGCAAGGAGAGAGTGGCCGGTCTCCGATTTTCCCGAGATCCCGAACCTCCTGGCACTGGCTTCCGCACGCGGTCATCCCGCGCCCCCCCCTGTCGCGCACCATATTCTGTACCTGATCATACAGATCGTGCGGCAAATTGCCTATCGCCGGATCGGGCAGCGTCTGGGGCGGAAGACCCGACCCGGCGATAGAGCCGGTGGGCGGACCGGCTAGCGAATGGCGCCCGCTGGCGCCAAACTCATAAATCGAAGCAGAAAGGCCGCCGCAATGCGCGCCTATCGATCCCCAAGTTCACAAAGCAATGCTAAGGCAGCGCCTCAATCGTCGGTTAGCTGCGTGCCCTCAGATGGCGTTGCGGTTTCGGATTTCTTTTCCAGCGCATCACGAACTTCCGCGATTTTTCCCGTATTTGTTCCAACTCCGAGGATGCTCTTTGCTTCTGTGAGCGTCTGGTTCGTCACCGGCTTGTTAGACAACTGCGCCAGCGCCGAACGCAAGGCGCTGTCGCTGAGGGCCGGGTCCGTCGGCACTGCCGTCGTTCCATACTGGATTTCGAATTCCGCATAGGCCTTCACATAAGCGGAAAGCGCCGCCATCTTCGGATCTCTCGAGTTCAGGTAGGCGTGATAGTCCCGCTTGAGCGAGCTCAGGCTACCTGCACCGGGCTTTGAGACATGGCTCTTCGAACTTGCATTATGGGCTTTGGAGTGTTTATCCGCATGATGCCCCAGCACCGACGATGAAGTGCCCTGTGCAGCAGCCGCATTCGTCGAAGGGCTGCTTGTATCGTCGCCTCCGGACTTTTCATGGCCGGAGTTTCCTTCACCATGGCCGCCGCCGTTACCATTGCCATTACCGCCGCCGTTTCCGCCCTTGGCGAATGCCGTCTGTACGAAACCGACGGTAGCGCCTCCGATGGGCGCAAGCGCAAGCACCAGGCCGAGGCTTGTCGCACCAATGATGGAATGGATTTTCATGTGCACTTCCTTCGTAACATGCCCGTCGCCTGCAGCAGCGGCCATATCCAGCAAATCATGCGCACTAGAATATTGCCGAAATCCCAGCTTTCTATCCCGCTCCGACCTATGCCTTGAGGGTTAGGACCATAGTCTGATTGATCCAACCCTTTGGTCGCTTAAATTGCGGGCGCCAGACGGCAGTACCACGCTCGGGACAACGCGGCCGGTGTCGACGACCCAACAGTTGACACTCCATCCTGCTGGGATAGCTATAGAGGGTTGGGAGATCAGTGCCGATTATGCCAGTGCCGCGAGCAAATCATAAATACAAGCTCTCTCCAGCAAGTCTTATCGAACGCTGGAACTCACAATCCTTGGCCAGACAGTTCCTGCTCGCCGGTGGCTTCGTCGCTCTTTGTGCGATGCTTGTTGTCGGGGCCTTCGTGGCCAATCTGATCGAGAATGCAGTGACGCGTAATTCTGCGGCAACGACGGCCCTCTATGTCGACAGCGTCATCGCCCCGCTCCTGCCCGATATGCAAACCACCCAGGCTCTTGACGATACGGTGACACGCGCCCTTGATGAGACCCTGGGCCAGGGCGCGCTTGGCACACGGCTGTTTTCCTTCCGGCTTTGGCGCGACGACGGGACGATCCTCTACTCCAATAACAAGGATCTTTCCGGCAAGCGATTTCCGCTCTCGGACAGTCTCAAGACGGCCTTTTCGGGCCGAATGGTCGCCAAATTCAATCGGATCGACGACATGGAAAGCGTGGCCGAACGCAATAGCGGCAAGCCGCTTCTGGAAATCTACAATCCAGTGCTTCAACCTTGGTCCGGCAAGGTCGTGGCAGTCTCTGAATTCTACGAGGTCGCCAACGATTTCGAATGGAGCCTTACGCAGGCCCGCCTGCTGAGTTGGCTTGTCGTTGCCGTGTTCACGCTGACATTCTTCGCTCTTCTATCGATCATCGTCCTGCGCGGCAGCCGCACCATCGACAGTCAGCGCATGGCGCTCAACGGCCGCATCGGCGAATTGTCGGCGCTTCTTCAACAGAATGAGGCGCTGCGCGCGCGCGTTCAACGCGCGACCCAGCGCGCCGCCGCGCTGAACGAAAGCTATTTGCGCCGTATCGGTGCCGACCTGCATGACGGTCCCGCCCAATTGGTCGCTTATGCCTCCTTGCGGCTGGACAGCCAGACCCTCATCAGCCCCACCGTCTCGCCAGAGGAGCGCGAAGCGTCGCTGGAGACAATCAAATCCAGCCTTGATGACGCCATGGCCGAAATCCGGAGCGTCTGTAGCGGCCTGATGCTGCCGCACATCGAGACAGACAATTTGACCGATCTTTTAAAACGGGCAATCCGTGCCCACGAACAGCGCACCGGCGTCACCGTCGCGCTTCTCGTCGGAGCAGCGCCGACAGATCTTTCGACGTCGGCAAAAATATGCGTCTATCGCTTTGTGCAGGAAGCCTTGAACAATGGCTATCGTCACGCCGGCGGAATCGGGCAAAGGGTCGTGCAGTCCTTCAAAGACGGCCAGGTCGTAATCGAGGTTGCCGATGAGGGACCGGGATTTGATCCGAAAGAGGTCGGCCCGCAGAAGCTTGGTCTTGCCGGCCTCAGAGATCGGGTCGAAAGCCTCGGCGGCATGTTCCAGCTTTTGTCGTCGGACCGGGGCACCATCGTCCGCATGTCCCTGAACATCGAGGAAATGGAGCAGACATGACAGCAGCAATCACTTTGGCGGTCGTAGACGACCATCCTCTCTTCAGGGAAGGCGTTATTCGCAGCCTGACCGAAATGGATGGGTTTAGCATCGTCGGCGAAGGCAGCAGCAAGGAGGACGCGCTGCGCATAGCGGTGCAGCAGCGCCCGGACATCCTGTTGCTCGACATTTCCATGCCGGGAGGAGGACTGGATGCCCTCTCTCTCATCCTCAGCCAGATACCCGATCAGAAGATCGTTATGCTGACAGTCTCCGAGGCAAGCGACGATGTGATGACCGCGCTCAAAAGCGGCGCGAAGGGCTATGTTCTGAAAGGCGTCGGATCACGGACGCTCGCCGATATCCTTCGCGGTATCGCTGCCGGTGACAGCTATGTCGCACCGACGCTATCGGCGCGTCTGATCTCCGAAAACGGAACCGGTTCCCGGCCCAATCCTTTCAGCGCATTGACGGATCGCGAGCGGGAAGTATTGGAACTGGCTTCTGCTGGATTGAGCAATAAACATATCGGGCTGAAGCTCGATCTGCATGAAAAGACCATCAAGCATCACATGACCCAAATCTTCGCCAAACTGGAGGTGAGCAATAGAACGGAAGCTGCGATGGCATTCCGGGATGAACTCGAAAGGCGGCGTCAGTGAAGGAGTGATTTGAGCCGCTGCTCGTCGGCAGTTGTCGCATTGCGATTGATGATGGTGCGGCCCTTTGAATCCTTCATCACATAACGTCCGCTCTGTATATTTTCGCTCATGCCATCCTTGTGTTGAACGCTAATCGAGCCACCGCCATCATCGGTGGACTGGTCGGAATCGACCTGGCTTTGGGTAGCGCTCTTGGTGGCGGACGATCGGCCATTAGCATTGCCGTTTCCGTTGTTGCCATTCCCGTTGCCATTGTTACCGCTGCCGTTTCCACCTCCATTGCCGCTGTTGCCGCCGCCGTTCCCATTGCCTCCCCCGTTACCGTTGCCTCCCCCGTTACCGTTGCCTCCTCCATTGCCATTTCCGCCGCCGTTGCCGCCACCATTACCGTTGCCACCTTTGGCCTCGGCCATTTGCTGGGCGAATATCGTGGAAGCACCGTGAATTTTGACAGTATAGGGAAGTGCCGTGTTGACCAAGGTCAGCATCAGGCATGGTAAAGCAGCAATAAGCTTTCGACGTAATAACACCTAAAGCCTCCTGAGGCTCCAACGACGAGCGCCCAACGTTCCATGGGCTCGAAGCGCCTCGGCTATCGCCGATTGGCAAGGGTCCGATCCATATCAAATCGCCGCTACATCGCGAAGGGTCAAGTCTTATCCCACGGATAGGTACAGCATTTGGACTTCAGCAATCCACGTCATGACCTTTCGCCGTGGCAGCGTCAGACCAAGGTCGGAGAAAGCGCCGGACCGAAGCCCAATTGCATCATCGCGTTATTGAAACCGACTTCAGCTTGTCAATATGACTGCGGGCACGCCGAAGCCTCGCCGGCACAAGATCAGCCGGTCGAGAGCCAACAGCGTCTCCGTAAGAGCGGCACGCCACTCGACGTCGTCCGTGCAATCATCCGACAAGAGGGGGTAATGCGATGACCCAACACTGGAGGATCTATCTGGCTCGGGCCATACCGCCGGGGGCAATATTGGATTTCTCGGCAGCCGAATTTGCGCTCCAGGTTGCGATCAATTTGCGGTATTGCCTGCACCTCGTCCGACCGACGTCCGAATGCATCGAATTGGCCGAACTCGTGTTGCTGCGTGCCAGAAATTACGGTGAGACCAGAATGGGCCATAGCCCACAATCGTTCGCGGAGGCAGAGGAAGCACTTGCCAATGCAACGAGGCTGCTCGAGATCGAACTTGAATATTGCGCGAAACGGGACACAAGGGACAGCTGCGATCAAGCAGCCTAAATCTTCGTTATATTATTCGGCAGAATAGCAGCAGGAGAATTGTGCCGATCGTCGGGTTGGAGGCGGCCAAATAACGCTACGCGCGGCGTCCATCGGCTATGACTTTTCATAGAAAGCTACGCCGACCCAATAGCTGTTGCGGCGGCGCATACCTCAAGGGTATGCGCGCGAAAGGAAGGTTTAGTTGCCGCGAGCTCCCTTGACGGCGAACGGAATATGCGAGCGGGAAATGCCGAGATCACGAAGAACATGATCGTCCAGGGCGGAAAGCTCGCGCATTGCTCTGCGCTGTTCGCTAAAGCGCTTAATCTTCTCCAATACTTTCATTTTTGCCATCTCCTATGTTTTCGCGCAAGACATAGGCATTTACCCGCCTAAATAAAATGCACATGCCTGCAGGATAGCCATGCCGCTTTTGCAAGGCTCATCACAACGGCAGCGGCCAACGCGCCCGTACGCCACGAATTAAGGAACCTGTCTCACGTTCGGGAACAATTGATGGCGCGCTGCTACGACATCGCCTTATGCCCAGACGCCAGTACGGCCTTGTCGCGGGCTTATGCGTCTTTCCATTTGGAAAATGTCGCAGCCTGCCCGCGCAAATTGCCTTCGCGATCCACGAGCTGCCAGACGATACCCTCCTCAATCCAGAACCGCCGTCCGGATTTTGCAATCCTCAGGCCGCGATAGTCGGAGATGAAACCGTTGCGCGTCACCGCATCCAGCAGTTGCTGACGCTCCGCACGATTGGGAAGCTCCGCTGAAAGTCGCGAGGGAAGCGTCACGAACTCATCCCAGGGATATTCGAAGCAATTCTGAGCAGCCTTGTTGGCGTAGACGAAACGCGGATCGGCATCCGTGTTGTGGGCAAGGACCACGAAGGGCGCCTCATTATAGAGCCAAGGAGGCCCTGCTTGCGGATTGACGAGTGGACGGCCGACAATGCGTTGAAAACTGCCGGTCAGAAGTTCGAAAAAGGCTTCGTCAACCGATAAATCGACGACATCGCTTTCAGGCCTGTCTGTCATCTGTTTTCTTCCCGCAATCATGGCGTCGACCGAAGCGATACCTATCAAATCGCGATAAATATCAAAAGCAGGGCAAGCGGGAAGTCACACGCCTCCGTTATCAACCTTTCCGCGAAACTATGGTTTCCGAGGAGGTAACTGATGGAAATGCGTGCTACCAAGCACGATGCAAAGCCACTCCGTCGCAATCTGCCGGCCATTATCTTTCATTGCTTTTATAATTGATTGACCGGTCGGTTTATGCAAGAATTGCGGGGGTCGCCGTGGGAACGGCGGCGGGGAGGAAACATGTCTGAATCCGGCACCGTTCTGTCGGCGTTTGCCGACGGCGTCTTGATGCTTACGCTCAATCGACCCGACAAACTCAATTCCTTCAACGAAGACATGCATCTTGCGCTGCGCGCCGGCTTCGAGCGCGCGCATCGGGATGTAGATGTCCGCGCAGTTCTGTTGTCGGGCGCCGGCCGCGGCTTCTCGGCCGGCCAGGACCTTGGCGATCGCGACCCGCGCAAGGGCACCCCCGATCTCGGTCATACGATCGAGATCTTCTACAATCCGCTGCTCCGCCTCATCCGCAGCCTGGAAAAGCCGGTGATCTGCGCTGTCAATGGTGTGGCAGCCGGCGCCGGCGCCAATATCGCCTTTGCCTGCGACATCACGCTAGCCGCCCGTTCGGCCCGCTTCATCCAGGCTTTCGCGAAGATCGGCCTCGTGCCGGATTCCGGCGGCACCTGGAACCTGCCTCGGCTTATCGGCGAAGCCCGGGCCAAGGCGCTGGCGCTGACGGCCGAACCGCTAGACGCGGAAACAGCCGCCGGCTGGGGTCTGATCTGGCGAGTGGTGGACGATGACAAGCTGATGGATGAGGCAACGGCGCTTGCCACCAGGCTCGCCGCCGGCCCGACGAAAGGCCTCGGCCTGACGAAGCGCGCCATTCAGGCGGCGGCGACGAATTCGCTTGACCAGCAGCTCGATCTTGAGCGCGACCTGCAGCGCGAAGCCGGCCGCAGCGCCGACTATGCCGAGGGCGTCACCGCCTTCCTGGAAAAACGCAAGCCGGAGTTCAAGGGCAAATGAGCGCCGCGGAGAGCCTTTCGCCGCGGGCGCTCGCGGAAGCCTGCGCGAGAGCCATGTGGGACGAAGACAACGCCACGCGCCATCTCGGCATGGAGCTTGTGTCCGTCGCGCCCGGCGAAGCCACCATCGCCATGACCGTTGCGGCGACCATGACCAACGGTCACGGCGCCTGCCACGGCGGCTACCTCTTCACGCTCGCCGACTCCGCCTTCGCGTTCGCCTGCAATAGCTACAACCAGCGCACTGTCGCCCAGCACTGTTCGGTGACCTTTATTGCGCCGGCTTTCAATGGCGACCGGCTGACGGCGACGGCGCGGGAGGTGTCGCGCCGAGGACGAGGCGGCATCTACGATGTCGCGATTACCAATCAGCATGGCGAGCAGATTGCGGAATTCCGTGGCCACTCGCGAACCGTCAAGGGCGCACTTTTGCCGGAATAGAATTCGCGCGCCGGAAGTACCGGCTTTTCTGGAGGAGACATTGATGGAAAATCTTTCGCCGCGTGCGGGTGAGCTTGAAGCAATCGAAACCGCCTCCCGCGACGAGATTTCCGCGCTGCAGCTCGAGCGCATGAAATGGACGCTCACCCATGCCTATGAGAACTCACCTTTCTATCACAAGAGTTTCGACGAGTTGGGCGCGCATCCCTCCGATCTTAAGACCTTATCGGACATCACCAAATTTCCTTTCACGACCAAGAAAGATCTTCGCGACACCTATCCATTCGGCATGTTCGCTGTGCCGCGCGAAAGGCTTGCCCGCATCCACGCGTCCTCCGGCACGACAGGCAAGCCGACCGTCGTCGGCTACACCGCCAGGGACGTCGACACCTGGGCGAGCCTCGTTGCCCGCTCGATCCGCGCCTCCGGCGGCCGGGCGGGTGATCTGGTGCATATCGCCTACGGCTATGGCCTCTTCACCGGCGGCCTCGGCGCGCATTACGGCGCGGAGAAACTCGGCTGCACCGTCGTACCGGTCTCCGGCGGCATGACAGAACGGCAGGTGGCGCTGATACAGGATTTCAAGCCGCGCATCATCATGGTGACGCCTTCCTACATGCTCTCGATCCTCGACGAATTCCGCCGCCAGGGCCTCGACCCCAGAGAAAGTTCGCTCGCCGTCGGCATCTTCGGGGCAGAGCCGTGGACCAATGCCATGCGTGAGGAAATCGAGCATGCCTTCGATATGCACGCCGTCGACATTTACGGCCTGTCGGAGGTCATGGGGCCGGGCGTCGCCAGCGAATGCGTCGAGAGCAAGGATGGGCTGCACATCTGGGAAGATCATTTCTATCCGGAGATCATCGATCCGGTCACCGGCGCGGCATTGCCAGATGGCGAGATCGGCGAGCTGGTCCTCACGACGTTGACCAAGGAAGGCCTGCCGATCATCCGCTACCGCACGCGCGACCTGACGCGGCTGCTGCCGGGCACCGCCCGCTCCATGCGCCGCATGGAAAAGATAACCGGCCGCTCCGATGACATGATGATCCTGCGCGGCGTTAACGTCTTTCCAACGCAGATCGAGGAGCAGATCCTGAAATGCCGCGGGCTCGCGCCGCACTTCCAGATCGAACTGACACGCTCCGGCCGCATGGACGACATGACCGTTCATGTGGAGTGCACGGTGGAGGCGGCGGACGAAACGGCGCGAAATGCTTCGGCAAGGGAACTTACCCACCATGTCAAGAGCGTGATCGGTGTCTCGACGAAGGTCATGGTGCACTCGCCAGGCGGCGTTGCGCGATCGGAAGGCAAGGCCAAACGCATCGTGGACAACCGCCCGAAAGAATGATCGGCATCTAGTGGGATAGCCTGGCAAGCATTTGATTGTATATGGGGAGGATCGGCCGCAAGGCACGGTCAAGTCAATCGGGAATGAGCAAAGCAGGATCATATGGCACGCACACGCGCAGTTGATTTCGAGGAAAAGCAGCGTGGCATCTTGGCGAGTGCCGCGGCTGTTTTCGCCGAGGTGGGCATGGAAAAAGCGTCCATGTCGATGATCGCTTCGCACGGTAACGTCTCGAAAGCCCTGCTCTATCACTACTATCCCGGCAAGGACGCGCTGATCTTCGACATCGTGCAAACGCATCTGATGGAGCTGGAGGGCGCGATCGAAGCAGCAGACCGCACAGACGTGACACCACAGGAGCGGCTGCGCCTGCTGGTGAAAGCCGTGCTTAGGAACTATGAGGGCGCCGACAACGAGCACAAGGTGCAGCTGAACGGCACGCATGCCCTGTCGCAGCAGCAGTTGGCGGAATTGCGGACGATCGAGCGGCGCATCGTCCGGCGCTTCTCCATCGTCATCGAGGATCTCAATCCGGACCTCAACAAGAACAAGCCATTGCTGATGCCGGTTACCATGTCGCTCTTCGGTATGATGAACTGGGTCTATATGTGGTTCAGGCCCAACGGGCCAATCACACGCGACGAATATGCCGACATTGCCACCACCCTCATCCTCGAAGGGGTCAAGGCCGTCCGTTGAGACGCCGCTGACGCGGTCGTTCAGTTGCCGAGTTTCATCCTCTCAAGGACAAGCGGATCATATTCCGGCGCGCGGATGCGGCGGCGATCCGGCTCAGGTGCCGGCAGCGGCTCGACGGCCACCAGCTTCTCCTTCGCCTCCAGCGCCAACCGTTGATAGATGGCGGTGCCCTCGCGCTTCCAGGCGATCTCTTCCGGCGTCAACTCACGAACCACGCGAGCTGGCGCTCCCACGGCAAGACTATTTGCCGGAATTTCGGCTCCGGCCTTGACGAACGCCATGGCCGCGACGATCGCATTCTCGCCGATAATGGCTTCGTCCATGATGACGGCATTCATGCCGACCATGGCATTGGCGCCGATGCGGCAGCCGTGCAGCACCGCACCGTGGCCGACATGCCCCGCCTCGCCGATCACAACTTCCAGATTCGGGAAACTGTGGACGACGCAAGTCTCCTGCACATTCGAGCCACGCTCCAGCACGATGCGCCCGAAATCGCCGCGCAACACCGCGCCCGGCCCGACATAGCAGGCGGGGCCAATGATAACGTCTCCGATGACGGTCGCGGCCGGATGCACGAAGGCAGAGGGATAGATGACCGGGATCACGCCGTCATAGGAATAGATCTGCGCCATTCAGTCGGCTCCCAAACCTTCCACATCGCGACCGGTTTCGGCCACCGCTTCCATCCGTTGCGCGAACTCGCGACGCAAGGTGCGGCGAAGCTGGGCGGCCTTGTGCCGGCGGATATCAACCGGCGTGACCGGCACCAGTTCCGGCACGCGGACCGGGCGACCGGCCTCATCGACGGCGACCATGGTGAAATAACAGGAATTAGTATGGCGGCGATCGCCGGAGCGGATATTTTCCGCCTCGACCCGGATGCCGACTTCCATGGAGGTACGGCCCGTATCGTTGATCGAGGCCCGAAAGGTGACGAGTTCGCCGACATTGATCGGCTCCTTGAACAGCACCTGATCGACCGACAGCGTTACCGCATATTGCTTGGAATAGCGCGACGCACAGGAGAAGGCGACGCGGTCGAGCAGGTTCAGAAGTGCGCCGCCGTGCACCTTACCGCTGAAATTCGCCATGTCAGGCGTCATCAGCACGGTCATTTCCAGGCGATGCGGGTCTTGCTCGGTCGTCGTCATGCGCTCACTCTCTCGTTTTCGCCACCATCGTCAGAACGTCATATTGTGCGACGACGGCATCCAGCTGGTTCGTTACCTTGCAATCCCAGCGCACCTCGCCATGCTCGGCATTGATGCGGGGATTGATCTCTTTGCAGGTCAACTGCACCTGGAGCGTATCACCCGGATTGACCGGTGTCAGGAAGCGCAGATTGTCGACCCCATAATTTGCGAGAACAGGGCCTGGAGCCGGATCGACGAAGAGGCCGGCGGCGAAAGAGACGATGAGATAGCCATGCGCCACACGGCCCTCGAAGAACGGATTGGCCTTCGCCGCCTCTTCGTCCATATGGGCATAGAATGTGTCGCCGGTAAAATGGGCGAAGTGCTCGATATCGTCGAGTGTCACCGTGCGCGTGGCGGTGACGAGCTGATCGCCGATCTTGAGCTCAGCGAGCGACTTGCGGAAGGGGTGCTCGCTGTCGCGGCGGGTATCCGCACCATCCATCCATCGTCCCGTCACGGCGGTCAGCATGGTCGGTGCACCTTGAATCGCGGTACGCTGCATATAATGCTTCACGCCACGCATGCCGCCCAGTTCCTCCCCGCCGCCGGCGCGACCGGGGCCACCGTGAACGAGGCCCGGCAGCGGTGAACCATGACCGGTGGAGCTCTTGGCGCTCGAGCGGTTGCCGATCATCACGCGACCATGGAATGGTGCGAGGCCGAGAACAACCTCCTCAGCGAAATGAGGATCGTTCGTGAAGACGGAGGCGACGAGACTGCCCTTGCCGCGCCGCGTCAGATCGACGGCCTCTTCCGCCGTGTCATAGGGCATGACGGTGCTGACGGGGCCGAAGGCCTCGACATCGTGAATGGCACGCGCGGAGCCCGGCTTGTCGCAATAGAGCAGGACCGGATTGAGGAAGGCGCCGGCGCTCGCATCCCCGGACATCACATGCGGATTATTGGGATCGCCGCCGACGATCTCGGCATCGGCAGCAATATCCCGGATGCGCGCCCGCACCTCCTCGCGCTGAGCGAGGCTTGCAAGCGGCCCCATGCGAACCGTCTCATCGGCCGGATTGCCGATTGCCGTCTTGCCGAGACGATCGTTCAAGGCCGCAATAAGCGCTTCACTATAGGAACGGGGCGCGATGACACGGCGGATGGCCGTGCACTTCTGCCCGGCCTTGACCGTCATCTCACGGGCGACCTCCTTAACGAAGAGATCGAACTCCTCCGTGCCGGGCGCGGCATCAAGGCCGAGGACGGCCGCGTTGAGGCTATCGGCCTCCATGGTGAAGCGCACGGAATTTTCGATAATCGCCCTGTGCGTCTTGAGGCGCTGGCCGGTCGCGGCAGAGCCGGTAAAGGTCACCACATCCTGGCCTTCGACATGATCGAGGAGATCGCCGACCGAGCCGCAGATAAGCTGTAGCGCACCTTCCGGCAGCAGGCCGGTTTCGATGATGCGGCGAACCATCAGCTCTGTAAGATAGGCCGTCTGGCTCGCCGGCTTCACGATGGCGGGGACGCCGGCAAGCAACGTCGGCGCAACCTTTTCCAGCATGCCCCAGCAGGGGAAATTGAAGGCATTGATGTGAACGGCGATACCCTGCAGCGGGCTTAGGATATGCTGTGCGGAAAAGCTCTGGTCCTTGGAGAGCTGCTCCACGTCGCCATCGAGCAGCACACGCGCATTCGGCAGCTCGCGCCGCCCCTTAGAAGCGTAGGATAGCAAGGTTCCGATGCCGCCTTCGATATCGACCCAGCTATCGGCGCGCGTGGCGCCGGTCGCAGTCGAAAGCGCGTAGAATTCTTCCTTCCTCTCAAGCAGCGCCTGCCCGAGCGCCTTCAGCATTGCGGCGCGCTCATGGAAGGACATGCGCCGCAACACCGGTCCCCCCTTGTCGCGGCCATAGGCCAGGATCTGCTTAAAATCGATACCCGAGGAATCGATGAACGCGACGGGCACGCCGGTCGATGCATCGAGCAGCGGCACGCCTTCTCTGGCGCCGGCGATCCAGGTGCCCCCGACATAGCTTTCAAGCCGGCGCGGCTGGTTTGCCATGATGTTCATCCGAATTTCCTTCCTTCATCTTTCCGGTGATCCGAGCGGAAAACCGCCAGGTATCTCCTGAACTGATCAATTCAAACCAAGCGCAGAGAGCTGCGCATCAACATCAGCCCGCCATTCGGCAAGCAAAGTTTCGTTGGGCGTATGTCGCAGGCCGAAGCGCGACAATGTTTCGAAGCGTGCCGAGCCGGCGTGACCGAAGCTCGCGGCAACGCGGGGATACCAGTAGGCAACCGAAGCCCGTGCCTTGGCCCGGCCCTCGTCATCGGTGACGATGCGGACAAGCCCGGCGGCGCCGAGTTCGGCATGCCGTCTTTCACGCGGCAGGATGGCACGGAAGGTTTCTGCCAGCGGCTGATAGGAAACGCGCGCCAGCTCCTTCAACTGCACGACGCTGGCAGCACCCATCAGAACGTTCATGACAACCGCATCCACCCAGCCTTCAAGGGGATAATGGAAGACGGCAAGCCGCATATCACCACCCTGCCTGACAGCGCCGATATCAGCGTCGCGGGAAAGCCGTGCCGCCCAGGGATGGTGGATGGCATAACGCCCGCCATCGACGCCGAAGGTCTCCATGACCTGTAGGACCTGGCCGGCATGATCGGTCTTTTCCAGCACGATGCGTGCTGCGGAAATGCGCTCCTGAATCCCGGGCGCATCGTTGATGATATCGGCAAAGCCGGCGGAACCCGCCAGTTCGCTATCGACGAAGCTCGCCATCAGACGCAAGAGTTCGCCGCGATAGCGCGGAGGCGCGTTGTCAGGCGAGGAGAGCATTCCACCCTCCTGCATATATTGCTCGATCGGCATCGTCTCGGACATCTCATTCCTCCCTTCGATGCGGCCCTACTGGTCGTAACTGACGACGATCCGGTCGGTGAGTGGGTGGCACTGACAGGTCAGCACATAGCCCTGGCGCACCTCGTAATCCTCGAGCGCGTGATTGACCTCCATCTCGACCTCGCCTTCGAGAACCTTGGCCCGGCAGGTGGAGCAAACACCGGCCTTGCAGGCGTAGGGCACATCCATCGCATTTTCGAGCGCAGCATCGAGCAGGCACTGGCCGTGCTTCGGGAACTTGAAGATGCGCGTCGCGCCATCGAGCGTGACCGTTGCCTCGCAGCTGGTTTCATGATCAGCAGGGGCGACACTCGCTACATTGCGTCGCACGCGGCCGGGCTGCGCGGAGGCGAAAAGCTCGAACTTGATCTGGTCGTCGCGCATGCCGTGATCGCGCAGCGCCGCGGCGATCGCCAGCATCATCGGCTCGGGACCACAGATGAAGGCTGTCGCGACCGATTTCACATCGATCCAGCTCTTGAAGAGCGCCTTGCATTTTTCCGCGTCGATCCGCCCGGTGAAAAGGTCGATCTCCTGCGCTTCGCTTTCGAGAATGTGCAGCACCGACAGACGGCCGAGATAAAGGTTCTTTAAGTCGTCCAGCTCTTCGCGGAACATGATCGAGCTGATCTGCCTGTTGGCATAGACCAGCGTAAAGACCGAGCGCGGCTCCCGCGCCAGCACTGTCTTGATGATCGAGAGAACCGGTGTGATGCCGCTGCCACCGGCAAAGCCGAGATAGTGTTTTGCGATATCCGGCTCGATGGCGGTGAAAAAGGCTCCCATCGGCGGCATGGCTTCCAGGGTGTCGCCAGCTTTCAGATTTTCATTGATCCAGGTCGAGAAGCAGCCGCCATCCACGCGCTTGACGCCGACCTTCAGCACGCCCTCATCCTTACCGGCGCAGATCGAATAGGAGCGGCGCAGCTCCTCGTCGTCGAACTTGCGGCGGAATGTGAGATACTGGCCCTGCGTGAAATCGAAGACGGCCCGATCCTCCTCGGCTGGCGCAAGCGTGACGACAACAGCATCGCGCGTCTCGCGGCGCACATCGGTGACAGTCAGCGGATGGAAACGTGCCATGGATGCGGATCTCGTCCTTTGGGGTCAAATACACTTGAAGTAATCGAAGGGTTCCAGACACTCGGTGCAGCGATGGTTCGCCTTGCACGGCGTCGAGCCGAACTGGCTGATCTTTTCCGTGTTCGTCGATCCGCAGCGCGGACAGGCGATCACAAGGTTCGAGCGGCCTGAAAGCCGATCGATGCGCTTCATCAGCACGCCATCGGCAGCGGTGCCATCGATCGGTGGGGCGATGCCATAGGCACGCAGCCTCTCGCGTCCCTCGGCGCTGATCCAATCCGTCGTCCAGGCGGGTGACAGCTGCCGCTCAAGGCGTACCCGATCGAGGCCCCTTTCGGCCAATGCCCGCTCGATATCCAGATTGATGACCGTCGTGGCGGGGCAGCCCGAATAGGTCGGCGTCACCGTGACGACAAGCGTATCACCCTGCCAGCCAACGTCGCGGATGATGCCGAGATCGGTCAGCGAGATCACCGGTATCTCGGGGTCCGGCACCTCCGACAGCCAGTGCCAGACCTCGTCGACCGAAGGATGCAGCGCGGTCGCCATATCAGCCTCCTACCAGGTCGCGCCCGGATAAGCGCGCTGCAGGAACTGCATCTCGGCCAGGAGATAACCGAGATGCTCTGTGTGAACGCCGCGCCGGCCGCCTTTGTGCATATAGCCATCCATCGGGCGGTCGAGCGTCGCTTCAGTGAACGCGTCGGAAACGATCTCGTCCCAGCCCGCCTTGAGGCTTTGCGGTTCCGGGATCACGCCGGCCTGCGCCAGTGCCGTATCGGCAGCATCGCCGACGAACATTTCGCCCGTGAAGGCCCAAAGATCGTCGAGCGCCTCCTGCATGCGACGGTGGCTTTCTGCCGTGCCGTCGCCAAGGCGGATGATCAGGTCGCGGCTGCGATCGAGGTGATAGGAGACTTCCTTGAAAGCCTTCTCCGCAATCTCCGCGACGCGTGGATCGATCGAGCCTTTCAAGGCTTTCAGCAGCAGATAGTGCCAGGCGTCATAGAGAAATTGCCGCATCAGCGTCTTGCCGAAATCGCCGTTGGGGCGTTCGACGAGCAATATATTGCGGAACTCGAAACCATCCCGCAGATAGGCGAGGTCATCGGCCGAGCGACCCCTACCTTCCACCTCGCCCGCGAGACCAAGCCAGAGCTGCGTCTGGCCGATGAGGTCGAGCGCCGTATTGGCAAGCGCGATGTCCTCCTCCAATGCCGGGCCGCGGCCGCACCATTCGGAAACGCGGTGACCGAGGATCAGCGAGTTATCACCGATGCGCAGGAGGAATTCGACAAGAGCGGCCTGATCGACCGCCGGCTCAAGGGTAGCGATCGACATCACATGTGCCCCACTTCATCGGGAATGTCGAAAAAGGTCGGGTGACGATAGACCTTCGAATTCGAGGGATCGAAGAGCGGCCCTTTTTCCGAAGGGGCGCTGGCAGCGATCTCGGAAGACCGCACGACCCAGATGCTGATGCCCTCGTTGCGGCGCGTATAGACATCGCGTGCGTTGTTGATCGCCATCTCGGCATCGGGCGCATGCAGGCTGCCGACATGGCGATGGTTGAGGCCGTGCTGACCACGGATGAAGACTTCCCAAAGCGGCCATTCGCTGGACATGTTTCTCACTCCCTGACTATTCCGCCCGCCTTATTCGGCGGCGACCTTTGCGGCAGCGCGGCGCTCAGCCACTTTCTCGGCATGCGCCGTCAGACCGTCGCGGAACCACCCGCCATCATCCCAGGCCTGCTTGCGGGCATTCAGCCGCTCCGCATTGCAGGGACCATTGCCGGCGATGACGTTGAAGAACTCCTCCCAGTCCGGCTCGCCGAAATCATAGCCGCCCTTTGCCTCGTTCCATTTAAGATCCGGATCGGGAACGGTCAGGCCGAGATATTCGGCCTGCGGCACGGTCTGGTCGACGAATTTCTGCCGCAGTTCGTCATTGGAATTCTGCTTGATCTTCCAGGCCATCGATTGGGCCGAATGCACCGAGGCATCATCCGAAGGACCGAACATCATCAGCGACGGCCACCACCAGCGGTTCAGCGCATCCTGCACCATGGCCTTCTGCGCCGGCGTGCCCTTCACCATTTTCATCAGAATGTCGAAGCCCTGGCGCTGATGGAAGCTTTCTTCCTTGCAGATGCGCACCATCGCCCGCGCATAGGGACCGTAGGAACAGCGCTGCAGGGGTACCTGGTTCATGATGGCAGCGCCATCCACCAGCCAGCCGATCGCGCCGATATCGGCCCAGGTCAGCGTCGGATAGTTGAAGATCGAGGAATATTTGGCCTTGCCGGAATGCAGCTGCTCATACATCTCGTCGCGGCTGATGCCGAGCGTCTCGGCGGCGCAATAAAGATAAAGACCGTGGCCGGCTTCGTCCTGCACCTTGGCAAGCAGGATCGCCTTGCGTTCCAGCGTCGGCGCGCGGGTGATCCAGTTGCCCTCCGGCAGCTGACCGACGATTTCGGAATGAGCGTGCTGGCTGATCTGGCGGATCAACGTCTTGCGGTAGCCTTCCGGCATCCATTCCTTCGGCTCGATCTTCTGCCCAGCATCGACGCGCTCCTGAAAGGCGCGCTCCTGAGGATCCATCTCGTCGAGGGAACGGATGCGGGCGCCATCGGTTTTCACCATCTGTGCATACATTGATCTTTCCTCCGTCTTCGCGCCTCCCGCGCGATCGAGAATGATCGCAAGCCTGCAGTCGCCCTGAAGGCTTCAGCCAAGCTGATGCTTCACGGCACCGCCAGTATAAGCCTGTTTCTCGTTCTCCTCCACGAAACAGCGATCCGGGGCAAACGCATTAACCGACCGATCGGTCATTTATTAGCATGCGATATGTCACAATACAAATGAATTTTTAGAGCTTTCTGTGACATTCAATGCCGTGAAAGCAAGTGGCGAGCCGAACTTTCTTACTATGTACCTGAGCGGATTGCTCCTTCAGCGGGCCTTGAGGTGATCGAGCCGAGCCTGGCTTGCCGGCGTCATCTCTGGAAGCTTGCCCGATTCATTCACGAAACGGCGAGCGACATAGGCGTCAGCTTTTTTTGACAGACGCAAATAAAGCTCGGCAAACAGGCGCTGCGCCTCCTCGCCCGGCCAATTATCCGGCAGGGCGGACTTGGGAAGATGCGGCTCGCGCAACACGATCAGGCGATACTGATGCACAAGCAGCAGCCGGGCAATCAGGCAATCGAACGGTGATAGCGCGGCACAATTTCCGACGCGTTCGAAAAATGAACCGAACCGGGCAGTGAATTCGCGATAGGCCTCCGCGAAGCGCGGCAGGTTCCATGCCTCTTCGGCGAATTCCCGCAACGCGCCGTTTTCGCTCACCAACTGCGCATCGAAGACAACGACGCGGCCCGGCAGGGGCGGTGCGGGATGCGTTCCCACCGCGAGACGCGGGTTCAGCCTGGCAAAACCCGCCCGCTCAAGGCCCTGCATGATCTCTTCCGGCGCAGGTCCGTTGATCAGGACAAATTGCCAACGGACCGCGGGCTGCGGTCCGTAGAACAGGCTGGCGGCCTCGACGAATTCGGCTTGAGCAGCATCGGTCAGCCGATAGAAGCTGCGGCGCCCCTCTCGCTCGCCCGCAAGCTGACCGGCCGCGACCAGTCGCGACACCGCGGTTCGCACCAGCGTTTCGGTAATGCCAACGCTTTTGCACGTCTCGATGAGATTGCCGATCCAGACAACGCCGCCCCGCGGCTCGATGACGTCGCCGTAGATCGTCACGATAAAACTCGCGGCTTTTATCGGCAGGTCGATAAGGAGCGCCGCGACCGCTTCGCTCAAATCATGGCCGAGTTTGACATTATCAGCCGACACTCCAACCCTGCTCCGCATCTGCATTCGTTAGGGTCTATTAGCGTGAGATACTATCGGTATTCAAGCGAACGCAGTCAAAGCACGCGCTCCTCAGCTATCGCGACACGTTCGTCGGCAGCGCCGTGGTGTATTTCACGCATTTCAGCGAGAAGTGCGACGATGAGCTCAGCACCGCTTCATGGGTCAGGATACCCCGCATCAAAAGCCCTTCATATTCCCTGACATCGGCGACGACGGCACGGATGAGATAATCCCACTCCCCCGACATGGAGTAGCATTCCAGCACCTCGCGATAGCTGGCGATGAACTGCTCGAAATCGCGGCGGGTCGCAGGATCGTGGGTCTTCATCTTGACCTGGCAGAAGACGTTCAGCCCCTTACCAATCTTGTCGGGATCGACAAGGCGAACCGTCCGGCCCAGCACGCCGGCGCTTTCCAGCGCCTTGATCCTTCGCCAGCAGGACGCGGGCGATGCCCCGACCTTTTCTGACAGCGCCGCCTGGCTGATATCGCCCTCCTCCTGCAGCACCCGCAGAATCGCTCTGTCGACGTGATCAAGATCGAAATCTTCCATTCACAAATCCGCCATTCATGAAACAATTCTTCCAAATTCTACATCAAAAGCTGTAAAATTGAAAGGAATAGCGCTGACGTTTGAATTAAAATGGTTTGGCCGTCTGTAGGAGGATCATATGGCCCAGCTAGCCTTCAAAAGTCACGAGCGGAACTCGCCCGACGATCGCATCGACTGGCGCCGGGTTGCCTATCTCGTTCACCTCTCCCGGGCTCTCGACGAGATGGAGGAAAAGCGTCTCGTTCCGGAAAAGAAGGTTCTCTATCAGTTTTCCGCACGCGGCCACGACATGGCGCAGGTCCTCCTTGGAATGCAGCTGACGGGCCTGCACGATGCGACCTGCGGCTATTATCGCTCGCGGCCGCTCCTGCTTTCGCTCGGCGTCGATCCGGCCGATGCGCTCGGTTCGGCGATGGGCCGCGCCGGCGGCTATTCCGACGGCCGCGACATCGGTGTCGTCTTCAACTATCCAAACCATGCCGGCGCCTCGGCCTTGCCCATGTGCGGTGGCGTCGGAGCACAATACACCCCCACCGCCGGCTGGGCGCAGGCGATGAAATATTATGCCGCCACATTGGGCCGCGAAGAGTATGCGCTAGACATCGGTGTTGTGCTTGGCGGCGATGGCTCGGTTGCCTCGAATGGCTTCTGGGCTGCATTGACCGCTGCCACGACGCAGGCGCTGCCGATGCTGTTCTATATCGAGGACAATGGCTTTGGCATCTCGGTTCCCTCGACCGCACAGACCCCAGGCGGAAATATCGCGGCCAATCTCGCGAGCTGGAAAAATCTCGCAATCTTCGACGGCGACGGATGCAACCCGGCCGAAGCCGCGCATCTGGTGCAGGATGCCGTCTCGTTTGTTCGGGGCGAACGCAAGCCCGCGCTTCTCAGGCTCACGGTTCCGCGCCTCGAGGGCCACAGTTTTCAGGACACGCAGACCTACAAGAGCGAGGAAACCGTGAAGCGCGAATGGGAACGCGATCCCCTGCCGCGCCTGAAGGATTTCCTCGTTCCCGCCGTGATGACGATGCGGGAATGGGATGCCTGCGAAAGCGAAGCGCGCGATACAGCCGAAAACGCCCGTGCGCAAGCTGAAAACAGGCCGGTCGCCGCCCCCTCCTCTGTAACCCGCCATGTATTCTTCGACGGCGATATGCAGACGATGGGCGGGCAGCATCCATCCGGATATGAGCCCCCAGCGACAACGGATGTACCGGAAGCCTCCGGCCCACGCATCAACATGGTCACGGCCATTCGCAGAACACTCGAACACGAGATGTCGATCAACGAGCGCGTCGTCATGTTCGGCGAGGATATCGGCCTGAAGGGAGGGGTTCATGCCGTCACCCTCGGCATGCAGGAAAAATTCGGCAGCGAGCGCGTTTTTGATACTTCGCTATCCGAGGAGGGGATCATCGGTCGTGCTGTCGGTATGGCGCTCGCCGGGCTCGTCCCCATTCCCGAAATCCAGTTTCGGAAATATGCCGAACCGGCGACCGAACAGCTGAACGATTGCGGCACCATTCGCTGGCGTACCAACAATCGCTTCGCGGCCCCCATCGTAGTTCGCATGCCCGGCGGTTTCTTCAAATGCGGCGATCCCTGGCACAGCCAAACCAACGAAGTGGCCTTCGTCCACCAGCCGGGCTGGAAGGTTGCCGTTCCCTCCAATGCAGAGGATGCTGTCGGCCTGCTGCGCACCTCGATGCGTGGCAACGACCCGGTCATCTTCTTCGAGCATAGAGCCATGCTCGATGATGCCTGGGCGCGCCGCCCCTACCCCGGCGACGATTTCGCGCTGCCCTTCGGCAAGGCGAAGCTGACGCGGACCGGCAGCGCCATCACCATCGTCACCTGGGGTGCAATGGTGCAGCGCTGTGAGGAGGCAGCCGAGGGTATCTCCGCCGATATCCTCGATCTCCGTACACTGATGCCCTGGGATCAGGAGGCCGTGCTCGCGTCGGTCGCCAAGACGCACCGTTGCCTCATCGTCCACGAAGATCTCGAAGCTGCAGGCTTCGGCGCGGAAATTGCCGCCGTCATTGCAGACAAGGCCTTCACGGATCTCGATGCGCCGGTCTCTCGGCTCGCCATGCCTGACATTCCGAGCCCGCATAATCCCGCTCTTCTCGATTGGGCCGTGCCCACAACCGAGCGGATCGCCCGGCGCGTTGCCGAAATCCTGGAGTTTTAGGGATGACTGGTATCATTGAGATCACGGCTCCGATCGAACAGGAAGGCACGAAGGCGGTTGTCCGCAACTGGCTGAAACGGATTGGCGATCATGTGCGGGAAGGTGATGCCCTCGTCGAACTGGAAACGGACAAGGTCACCCAAGAGATAGCGGCTCCTTGCGACGGTATTCTGAGCGAAATTGCCATGTCGGATGGCGACAACGCTATGCCTGGGGCGATCCTGGGACGAATGCGTGCCGAGAGCGCAAACGGCGTTGCAGCGCAAGCGGCCGAGGCTCCGTCGCAGATACAGCCGGCCTCACCTGCCACGGCCTCCGCCGCCGCTTATTATTCACCTGCCGTTCGCAAGGCAGCCGAGGAATACGGGATCGACCCGGCCAGTCTGAAAGGCAGCGGCAGAGATGGGCGAGTCACACGCGCCGATATGGATCATGCGCTAGAAACCGCCAAGCCGCATCCATCCGCGCCGGTGTCGCAACGGGTCGAGACGGGGCAGACCCCGCCGGCGGTCGCAGCTGACGGCAAATCTCGGATCGTTCCCCATTCGGCCATGCGGCTTTCGATCGCAAGGCACATGGCTCAATCATTGGCGACGGCACCGCAGGTCACCGCGATCTTCGAGGCGGATTTCACGGCAATCATGCGCCATCGCGAAAGCAACAAGGCCCGACTGAAGGCCGAAGGCGTGAACCTATCCTATACTGCCTATTTCGTGGCGGCATCGGTTGCGGCCATGAAACTCGTCCCCGAAGTCAACAGCCAATGGCATGATGACAGTCTCGAGATCTTCGAAGATATCAATATCGGGATCAGCATCGCATTGGGCGACAAGGGCCTGGTCGCGCCGATCATTCGGCAGGCGCAGAATCTCCAGCTTGAGGCGATTGCCGCAAGGCTCCAGGATCTGACGGACCGGGCGCGATCCAATGCGCTCAAGGCCGATGATATGAAAGGCGGAACCTTCACGATCTCCAATCATGGCGTTTCCGGCTCGCTGGTCGCATCTCCCATCATCATCAACCAGCCGCAATCCGCCATCCTCGGCATCGGCAAGCTGGAGAAGCGTGTCATCGTTCGGGAGGTCGATGGGGCCGATACGATCCAGATCCGCCCGATGGCCTATGTGTCCCTGACGATTGACCATCGCTCCCTGGACGGTCACCAGACGAACGCGTGGTTGTCGGAATTCGTGCGGGTTTTGCAGGATTGGCCGCAATAGGGAAAGGGATGAGTCAATGAACAAGACAGCATTTTTCGACAGCCTTACGGAACAGAAGCCCGATCCCCTGCTTGAACTGATTGCCAAGTTCGCGGCCGACCCGAGGCCCGGAAAGATCGACCTCGGCGTTGGCGTCTATCGCGATGAAACCGG
Source organism: Rhizobium tropici CIAT 899 (assembly GCF_000330885.1). Classification (NCBI taxonomy): domain Bacteria; kingdom Pseudomonadati; phylum Pseudomonadota; class Alphaproteobacteria; order Hyphomicrobiales; family Rhizobiaceae; genus Martinezella; species Martinezella tropici. The sequence goes on along the minus strand of NC_020062.1, from coordinate 522,562 downwards.
CCGCACCCCGGTCATGAAAGCCGTCAAGGCAGCCGAACATCATCTCTGGGAAACGCAGCAATCCAAATCCTATATCGGTCCGGAAGGCGATCCTGTTTTCCTTAGAACATTGGCGTCCGAAGTCTTCGGCGAGCGCCGTGGTGGCAAGCCGGTCGCGGGAATTCAGACACCGGGCGGCACCGGCGCTCTGCGCCTAGCTGCGGAACTGCTTGCTCTCGACAAGCGACGGAAAATCTGGATCGGCACGCCCACCTGGGTCAATCACCAGGCAATCTTTGCCAGCGTCGGCCTTCAGATCGCAACCTATCGCTTCTTCGACATTGAAAAGCAGACCGTTCTCGTTGACGAGATGCTGACAACCCTGCGGAACGCCGCTCCCGGCGATGCCGTGCTGCTGCAAACGAGCTGCCATAATCCGACAGGCGCCGCTTTGTCACAGCAAAACTGGCGAGATATTGCCGACATCATCGCTGCCAAGGGATTGATCCCTCTCTTCGACAATGCCTACCAAGGTCTTGGGCGTGGACGCGTTGAAGATGCGGCCGGCATGATTGATGTCATCGAAACAGTCGCCGAGGCCATGGTTGCCGTCTCCTGCTCCAAATCCTTCTCGCTCTATAGGGAGCGCACCGGCGCGGCCTATCTCTTCGGGGATCGGCAGGCATCCTTGAACAAAGCTATAGGCAATCTCGCAAGCTATGCCCGCACGAGCTATTCCATGCCGCCCGCGCACGGAGCAGCCATCGTCGCCGCAACCCTTGAGGACCCTTCACTGCACCGGACCTGGGTCGATGAACTCAGCGAAATGCGCACGCGCATCGTCGAGATCCGCCTGGCTGCTGCCGAGGCTTTTGGCCAGTTCCGCCCGGAGCTCGCCAATATCGGTTCGCAGGAAGGCATGTTCTCCCTGCTGCCGATCTCTCCGGAAAATGTTCGGCAGCTTCGCTCCGAGCATGGCATCTACATGCCGGATTCCGGTCGGATCAACGTGGCCGGGATGCGGGTCAGGGATATTGCATCCGTAGCGGAGCGCATCGGTCCCTATCTGACTTAAAGGCTGCGACAACGAGCAGTCGCCATGGGCGTTGACGGACAGCAGGAGGCCGACCTGCATGCCGGCCTCGCCGGCCTCGCAAGAAGCAAGCCGCTCCATAATGCGGTTCAAGACACTATTACTGCACCAGCACCGGCTGCGTACATCTCGCGTCGGTGACGCTTACATCAGCCTGGCCGATACCGATGCCGAGGAGACCGAGCGTGCCGTATAGAACCTGATCGAGCGGCGCGGTCACGACCGACAGCGTGTCAGCAATGGCCGAGAGCACGTCCTTCGGCGTCCCGAGCGTCAGGAAGAGCAGTTGAATGGTGATGGTGGCGTTTTTCAGAAGCGACGAGACCGTGGATGTCAGGACGCTGTTGGTAGAAACCGTCTTGATCGTGCCGGCCGAAATCTCCGGAGGCTGAAAGGTCAGTCGCGTCGGGCTCATGTTGGCGATATCGACCTGCGCGCTCGCGATCACTTTCAGAAGAAGGGAATCGATGATCGCAGCCGGCGTGACCCGCGGTTCGGAACCGAAATTTACGAAGGCAGATGTGTTGACGTCGCCCAGATCCACTTCGGCAACACCGGGTACGGCATCTATTCCGACGACGGCATTTGGCATGGAGCCGCCGACACAGGTGATCGAAGCTAGCTTGGCCTCGGCGGGGGCAAGCTCCATATAAAGGGGAACCCTGAGCTTCAGCCCGGCGATCAGCGAAAGGCCGGTAACGGCAACTTCAAGCGCTGCACGGACCTGCGGCGTTCGCACGATCGTGCCCGGTGCACCCACGGCCAGGGCCGGCGTCTGCTGGGACATTTCCCCGATCGCCAGCGTCAATTTTGCCGTGGCGACTCCGGGAAGTGCCACCCCGAGATCAAGTGCGATCTGCCTTTGCTGGTTAGCGGCCATCGCCGTGGTGGAAATGAGATCCAGCACGTTGATATTGGCAGTCATATTGGGGGATGTGCCGACAATATTGCGCCCCAGCGGACCGAGATTGACGATATCCTGCAGCTTTACGGTCAGTTTTGTGGTACCGAGCGTTTTGCCCAGATTATTGATGAGGGTGACGACCCCCGCCGAAAGATTCGTCGATTTGCCGAGGGCGCCGAGAATCTTGTCATATGTGACGTCGGTTGCCAGAAGCTCGTTATAGCTTACGCCGGTAAGCTTGAGATCCGTTGCCAACAGATTAAGAAAGCTCAATAGATTGACATTCGCACTGATGAGCGACTGATAGTCGACGACCTTCAGGGAGACCTGGGTTCCGAGCAGGGCGCCAAGCAGCTGGTTCAGAATACCGCCATTGAGGCTCGCAAGCCGCGATCCCACCGAAAAGGCGGCCAGACGCTCGCTGGACGCGGTGCCCGTCGCGCTCAAGGTCGGCGGCGTAGCAAAGGCGGAAGCGAAAGGCATCACCGCCTTCTGAGTCAGTGTCACCTTTATGGAATCATATGGCGCGGCTCCCGTCGACGAGAAGCGGTTTGCCAGCGGGACCGATGTGTCCGCCGTATAGGTGCCGAGCACGAAATTGGCCACGGTCTCATATTGCCCGGAGTTGGCCGTGGCCGCGCTGACCAGCCCGTTGCTCGTCATATAGTTGCCGCCAGAGGCGACGGCCGCCGTGGTGCCGTTGCTTTGCAGATTGTTCAAAAGTGCAGTTTGCGCATTTGTAATATTGGAAGCAGCCGATATCGCGCCAATGTCGCTCAACTGCTGCAGGCGTCGCTGCTGCAGCGTCATCATGCCATAGTCGACGCCGAGACCAAGGCAATAAAGGATCAAGGGCGAGACGAGCGCGGTCGTGATCGCGACGTTTCCTCGCTTGTCTTTAAGCGACGCAAGCCGGCCGAGAAGCTGTTTCATTACAGACCTCCCAGGCGAATGGTCGAATAGCGGCGGATGGTGGGATCCGGCATCGCGAAGGTATAGAGGTTCCAGATCGGAAGATCCGACGCGTCGTAGCTGGCGCTGACCGTAAACTGGTTGGCATTGGTTGGATCTGTGGCGACGGTCACCGTCAACTTGGTCTTGTCGATGAAAGCATCGTTGATGGTCGAATTGGTGACGAAGCTCTGAACCAGCTGGCTTCGCTCGTTTGCCGATAGCCCGGCGATTGCCGTGCGGGCGGCGTCGGCGGTCAATTGCTGCAGCGAATGAGCGGCAGTGAGATAGATGGCAAAGGCAATCAGCGTCAGAAGCAGAAGGAAAAAAAGCGGTGCGATGAGTGCGAATTCGACCGCAGCTGCTCCCTCTTTCTCCCTGTTGAAATGAGAAACACGATACATGGTCCTGTCTCCTTTGATGACCATCGCCTTGCGATGACGGTCGAGGAGAGCTTAGGCTTTGGACGTTAATTTTATATTTCTAAATAAGATATCTTCTAATATTATTACATCTTAAAGGATATTGAATATTCGACCTTATTACCGTGCACGGGCAAATGTTCGCGACGACAACCGTCAAGTATTGCCCATCCGCCAAATCGAACTTCCACGGCGCCGCACGAGGAGGGGGGGTGAAGCGAAATGCTCCCTTCCCAACGTTGCTTCTTGCCCGCACCGCACGTTCGACGGCACCAGCCTCTTCGATGCCCGGATCAACGGCAGACATCTACTTTTTCTTCGGCACAAGGTCCCAGCCGCCCTGGATGTTTCTCACGAAACGGCAGTTTCCCTTATAATAAGTGACGGCGCCCGTCCGATCCACCTTGATGGAAGTCGGCAGCGATTGTGCCGCCGCCTTCAGCCGCTCGACCATATCGAGCGCCTCCTGCCTCTTTCCCGCGCGGATCAGTGCCATCAGCTTTGACTCGTGTTTCATCCTCTGTACTCCCATTGGTGGAGGTCTAAGGGCGGGCGGAATTTGCGATTGGTCAGTCCTATTTGCATATTGATCACCCCATTCGGCGTTGCATAAGCAGCGAACGCAGAGCCACGGCCACCACGCAAACGCTGGAAAGAAGAAAGATTGCGCCCGACATCGCATAGATCGTCGGAGAAGCGCCGGAATTCATCTTGCCGAAGAGCACGACCGGCAACGTGTTCTGACGGCCGGCCAGATAGAAGGCGCGCGTGAACTCGTTGAGCGACAGCAGGAACGAAAAGATGAAGGCACTGACGAGGCCGGGCCGGATCAACGGCAGAATAATATCCCAGAACTGCCGGAAGCGACCGGCGCCGAGATCATCAGCCGCCATCAAATAGGACCGCTTGACCGCGACAAAGCTCGTCAGGATGACGATGAAGGCGAAAGGCATCGCCCATAGCAGATGGCCGGCAACGACAGTCAAAGGCGATGCCTTCACGCCGGCGCGGCTGATCACGGTCGAAAGCGCCAGCCCCTGGATGACGCCTGGGACGAACATCGGCAGCAGCACAGTCAAAAACCACAGGCTGCGCCTGCGATGAAGCTCGCGATGCGCCAGCACCGCGCCGAGCGACAGCAGCGTCGCAATGACGGCCGTCGCAAGCGCGATGACGATCGACTGGCCGAGCGCGGCGATGAGCGCGCTTTCCGAGCCGAGTGCGAGGTACCATTTCAGGGTGATGTCGGAGAAATGCGGCAGACCCGGCTGCAGCGCCGGGTTGAACGAGACACCGAGCAAATAAAGCGGCGGCGCATAGATCACGATGAGGCCGAAGATGGTCAACGTCCAGATGACAATGCGCGGGGCCATTCCTTCCCTGACGATCATTGGCCTCGCTCCTCGAATAGCGAGGAGAGGCCGAATAGGGCATCCCCGATCAGCACCAGCCCAAAGACGATAACGAGCATCAGCGTCGAAATCGCAAAGGCGAGCGGAAAATTGGCGACGCGCATGACGTCGTTGATCATCACCGAGACGATTGAAGCGCCGGCACCGCCGAGCATCTGAACCTCCGTCGAGGAGCCGGCAACCATGACGAAGACGAACAGGAAGCCTGCGAAGACGCCCGAATATGTCAGCGGCAGCAGCACGGTGCGGACCATCGTCCAGAACCCGGCGCCGAGATCGCGCGATGCCGCCAGCGCGATCGGATCGACACGGCGCATGGAGAGCAGGATGGGGAAGGTTGCGAACGGCAGGTAGGAGGCAACCAGTCCGACGATGACAGCAAAATCGCTGAACAAGAGCCAATCGAGCGGCGCATCGGTGATACCGGCCTGCTGGAGAAGCGTGTTGATGACACCGGTGCGGCCGAGCAGCAGCCGCCAGGAGAAGGAGCGAATGAGATAGGACGTGAAAAACGGGATCGTAAGCAGGGCCGCAAGCACGACAGACAGGGTGCGGCCAGCCAGGAAGTACATCGCGTAGGCGGTGGGATAGGCAATGACGAGGCAGATGGCTGACGTCAGGAACGCCTTGCCAAGCGTGGACAGGAACACGCTCCAGCGCCCGGCTTCCAGAATGGCGCCGTAAGCGGCAAGGCTGAATTCCGGCTTGATCCAGTAGGTGGCGGAATCCCAGGCACAGAAGCTCCAGACGATGACGAGAATGAGCGGCGCAAGGCCGAGCACGAGGATCGCCGCAAGCGGAGCAGCAAGCAATAGAACTAGTGTCTTCATCGTCTAACCCTCCTTCTCTCGGCGTTGATCCCATCGGCTCGGGGCCGGCCTGTCCTTCGACAGATGCGCCAGCCCCGGTCCATTGCGTTACATCATGCGTTGCGCAGCTTCTGCCACCACTCTTCGTAGAGCTGGAAGTTGTCCGGCCGGCAATTCTGCCAGTAGACCTTTCCGGAGAACTTGGCCTTCACATGGTCGGCGAGCTTGGCGACATCGTCGGCCTTGTATTCGTCCGGATGGGCCTTCGCGTAGGCGAGGTTGTTGTCGGTCGGCACGAGATAACCGCGCGCCTTGCCGAGTTCGCAGCCATAGAGACCGGCAAGCAAGCCATCGACGAACTTGTGGGCAACGTCGCCCTTGCCGCGCTCCGTGGCACCCTTGAGCAGCACCGTATTGTTGCCCCAGCCTTCGTAGCCTTCGACGGGAGCTGCATACTCCACCTGAAGTCCGCGCTTGCGGCCTTCATAGACGATCGGCTCCCAGCCGGTCATGGCGTCGACTTCCTCGTTCGCCACCAGTTGCACGCCCTGTTCCCAGCCGTTCCAGAAGGTGCGGAACTGACCATCCTTCTTGTGCTTGATCAGGAACTCCATGACGAGGCCAAGCTCGGATTCCGTCAGGTTGCCCGGCTCCTTGATCGGCTTGTTTTCGGCTTCCTTGAGGTAGATGGCCGTAAAGATGGCGCTGTTGATCCAGGCATCTTCCATCGCGACCCGGCCCTTGAGCTTCGGATCGAAGATGACGCCGTAGCTATCGACCTTGCCGAGCTTGTCGGGGCGATAGATGATGGAGTCGGCATTGACGACCGTTGGGATGCCGTACTGTTTGCCCTCATAGGTCAAGGTCGGGATATCCTTGGCCCATTGCCAGATGCCCGCGAAATTCGGGATCTTGGAGACGTCCCAAGGGGCAATCAGGCCCTGCTTGGCAAGTTCCCGTTCGGCCCCGCCTTGGAAGCCGCCGACATCAAAGAGATCGTTGGCATTGCCGGCGGCAAGACGTGCGACCACCGGACCGACATCATTGCCGTTGTCGGTGAACTCAGGCGAAACGCCGCTCTGCCGGGTAAATTCCTGCCACTTGTCGCCGATATCGAGCGTGGCGGTAGCCCAGAATGCTACCGTTGCATCATCGGCCATGGCCTGCGTGGCAGCCAATCCACCAAAGGAGAGCGCAGCCGCACCTGCGCCCATTAGTTTGAGCATGTCACGGCGCTGCATGTTGCTCCTCAAGGCGGAGGAGGCGAAATCATTGCTTTTATTCATCGTGTCATTCCCTTCCCTCATTTTTTGCTTAGTTCAGCTATTCGGGTTCTACTCATCGCCTCCAGCCAAGGCCGTTCTTCCGGAATGATCGATCAGGAGCGCAGCACCCGGCTTCAAACAAACGCGCACGCTTTCCCCCGGAGAGGGCGGAATTGCGTCCGCGCCGGTCGTTAAAACCACACGCTGGCCGTCGGCGAAAGCGAGCGTAACGTCATGGCTGAGTCCGCGATAGATGCTTTCGACAACCTTAAGTTCAATTATTTCGGCCACTTCCTCGCCAGCTGGGATAAGTTCAACCCGGTCGGGGCGGATTGCGACGAGCGCATCGGCTGGGGGCATCGCTCCGGAGAAGCTGGCACTGATGCGCTGTCCGGCAATCATAACGAGAGCCGTGCCGCCTGAAATCGAGATGCTTTCGGGCTTGAGGAGCGTATCGATGCCGACGAAACGGGCAACGAAGGCATTGGCCGGCGCCTCGAAGAAGCGCGACGGCACGTCGGTCTGCTCGATCCGCCCCTTGTGCATGACGGCCATGCGATCCGAAAGGCTGAGTGCCTCGTCCTGATTGTGGGTGACGAGAATGAAGGTCGCGCCGGTCCGTTTATGAAGCCGTCCGAACTCGTCGCGCATTTGCTGGCGCAGCCGTTCGTCCAGCCCGGTCAGAGGTTCGTCAAGCAGAAGGATACCCGGTTCCATGACGAGCGCGCGCGCCAGCGCCACGCGCTGGCGCTGGCCGCCTGAGAGAAGATTGACGTCGCGATCCGCAAAACCCGAAAGTTCGATCAGGTCCAACGCGCCGTCGACCTTCGTTTTCAAGGCAGCATCGGACAACCCGCGCAACTTCAGGCCGTAGCCGACGTTCTGAGCGACATTCATATGCGGGAAGAGCCCGAGCGACTGGAAAACGGTATTGACCGGCCGGCGATTGGCAGGAACATCAGCCATGTCCTTTCCGTCGAAAAGCACACGTCCCGATGTCGGCCTATCGAAGCCGCCGATCAACTTCAGCAAAGAGCTTTTGCCGCAACCGGACGAGCCTAGCAGCGTAAAGAACTCCCCGGCTCGGATGTCGAGCGTCACGTCGTCGACGGCACGCGTCGGCCCGTAATTTCTGACGATATGGTCGAGACCGATCGCTATCGCCATATCAGACGCTTCCTCCGTCGCATTCACGGATGAGCAGCAAGCCCTCCTCGCTCACTTCAAGCTCCTGCCCGGCCACCACGAGCGAGGTCGCGGTCGCTTCCTCGATGATGAGAGGGCCGGCAATTTTCTGGGAGGACGGCAGTCGCGTACGCTCGTAGACGGGGCAGGACACCCAGCCGGTCGTGCCGCCGAAATAGACTTCGCGGCGCCCCTTGAAGGCTGCATCCAGCGATCGACCTGCACGATCGAGTTTCGGGATGGCGATGACCGGGCCGTGGAGCACAGCCTCCAGATGGATCATCGTGATCTCGACCGGCGAACCGGGCAGACAGAAGGTATAGGCGCGCTCATGGGCGGCATGAAAGCGTTCCGCAAAGCTTTCGGCATCGTCTTGCATTTCGAAAAGAGCGAAGACGCCGTGCTCCTGCCCGCGATAGCGGGCTTCGACGCGGCAGACATACCGTATCTCGGCTGCATCGCCTTTGGAGAAATATTTGACCGCCTCGCGCTTCAATTCGTCGAACCGGCGCTTGAGATTGCTGACGGCTTCCGGACCAAGGGGAGCGAACCATGTGCTGCGGAAATCGGCGCGCGGTTCGGCCGCCAGCATTCCCCAGGCCGAAAAGATGCCGGGATGCGGCGGCACGACAGTCATCTTCACGCCAAGATCGCGCCCGAGACGCGCAGCAAGCGCAGGTCCCGCGCCCCCGGAAATGACGAAAGCGGCATCGCGCGGATCATGCCCACGCTGGACCGTCACCAGCTTCAGCGCATTGATCATCGACGCATGCGCGATCTCGACGATTGCGAGCGCCGCATCCTCGACCGATAGCCCCATCGGCTTGGCAACCGTTGCAATCGCGGCCGCAGCCTTGGACTTGTCGAGCTGCATCTGGCCGCCGGCGAAGCTTGCCGGATCGAAAATGCCGAGCGTCAGCAGGGCATCGGAAAGCGTAGGCTTCTCGCCGCCCCGCCCATAGCAGGCCGGCCCCGGTGTCGATCCGGCACTTTGCGGGCCGACGCAGAGCGCGCCACGCTCGTCGATGCGGGCGATCGAGCCGCCGCCGGCGCCGATTTCGACGATATCGACCACCGGCACCTGAACCGGATAACCGGGCGCGATACGGGTATGTTCGAGCTTGTATTCGCTGTCGAGCGTCGGGCGGCTGTCATGGATCAGCGAGCATTTTGCCGTCGTGCCACCGACATCGAGCGACAGGACTTCGGATTCGCCAAGCACTGTGCCGATGCGCGCAGCACCCGCCACACCGCCGGCCGGGCCGGATTCGACCAGCGTCAGCGGGCTCATCTGCGCCTGATCGAAGGTGGAGATGCCTCCGTTCGACTGCATGGCATAGTAGGGGCAGGTGAGATCGCGCTCAGTCAACGCGCTTTCGAGCCGCGCAAAGTAGCGCTTGATGATCGGCTGCACATAGGCGTTAAGCACGGCCGTATTGGAACGCTCATACTCCCGCCATTGCCGGGAAACCTCGTGGCTGGCGCAAACCGTAACATCCGGCAGCGCCTCGGCGATAGCCTTGGCGCAGGCGATCTCATGCTCGGGATTGGCATAGCTATGGAGAAAGACGACGGCGACCGCCTCCACATTACGAGCGCGGCATTCGCGAACGATCGGCTCGATATCCCCAAGCTCGATGGGCGTCAGCACCCGCCCCTTGGCATCCATACGCTCGCGCACCTCGAAGCGCAGGCTGCGCGGCACGAAGGCTTCCGGACTCTTAAACTGCAGATTGTAGAGATCGGGGCGATTGCCGCGGCCGATTTCCAAGACGTCGCGAAAGCCGGCGGTCGTCACGAGCGCCGTGCGGACGCCCTTTCGCTCCGTAATCGCGTTGATGACGGTTGTCCCGCCATGCGCGAAGAAAATCACATCGCGCGCCGAAAGCCCATCTTTCTTCTCGGCAAGCTCGATTGCCGCAAGCACACCTTCGGATTGGTCGTGGACGGTCGTCAGGCTCTTGGCGGTAAAAATCTCGCCCGTGCGCTCATCATAACCGACGAGGTCGGTAAAGGTACCGCCTACATCCGTCGCCAGCCTGATCATGACGCCATGCCCTCTTCATATCCATAGAGGCTGCGCGCTACCTCCCAAGTGATGTAACCATCTTCGACGTCGCGGCGGACCTGATCCGGCTCACGAGCGCGCGGATCGCCCCAACCGCCGCCGCCGCCGGTGATGATCCGCACGAGATCGCCGCGCTTCAACTCGATATGTGGCTCGCGGCCGAAATCGCGGACTTTCCGGCCGTTCTCCTCCACCTGGAGAAGATTGACGCTGCCGGGCTTGCCGCCTTCTATGCCCCAGGGCGGCGTATCCGTTCGCCCGAAGCTGCAATAGGCGGAAGCGCCGTCTCCGAGGATTTCATAATCGCGAATGACGCCGAAACCGCCGCGGCGGCGCCCGGCCCCTGATCCACCCTCGACGTTGAGCCCATAGCGACGCACGAGCAACGGAAAACGCGCTTCGATGACCTCGACGGAGTAATTGTAGGTATCGCCGTCGGTGAGCGCGATCAGCGCATTGGCGCCGTCGCCGTCCCTGCTCGCTCCCCAGCCGCCATGCTGCGGCTCGATATGGATGAATGGCTGCCCCGCCTCGTCCTTGCCGGAAACATAGACGACGCAGAGGCTCGTATAGGAGCCGGCGGAGAAACGCTCGGGCATCAGCTTGGCAAGAGCCTTCCAGACGAGTTCTGAGGCATGCACCGAGCCCTCGTAATACCAGCCTGTAGGAGAAGGCTTCTCGGCGGTGAAAACCGAACCTGTCGGTGCAATGACGGAGAGCGGCCGGAACCAGCCCTCATTGGACGGCGCCTGCGGCGCGACCAGCGCCTTGAAAATGGTACGTACCGCCGATTGCAGCGCACCGGCCGCGCAATTGATCGGGCCCGCAACCGCGGGCGGACAACCGGTGAAATCCGCTGTAAGGCGATCGCCAGAAATCGTGACGGCAACCTTGACCGAAATAGGATCGGTGGTGACACCATCGCCGTCGATGATATCTTCCGCCTCATAGATCCCGTCCGGCAATGCAGCTATGGCGGTGCGGGCCTGCTTCTCGCTCACCGACAGAAGGTGATCGAATGCGGCCTCGACGACATCGGTGCCATATTTGCGCGCAAGCTCGGCCATGCGTCTGGCGGCAACGCGGACGGTCGCAACCTGCGCCGTGAGATCGCCTATCGCGACTTCGGGCAGACGGACATTCTCGCGGATGATGCGCAGGATCTCCCCCGAGAAGCGATCGCTGCGCACGACTTTCACGCCCGGCAGCCTCAATCCCTCTTGAAAAACGGAGGTCGCATTCGGCGCAAGCGAGCCCGGAACAGAGCCGCCGACATCGAGATAATGCGCAACATTGATCGCATAGGCCAGAATCCGGCCATCGAAGAAGATCGGTTTGACGATGGCAAAATCGCACGCATGCGTGCCGCCGGAATAGGGATCGTTGGTGAGCAGGATGTCGCCGTCTTCCAGATCGTCGCCACAGAGTGCGATCAGCGATTTGACCTGCGTGCCGAACGTGCCGGTAAAAAGGGTGATGCCATTCATCTGCGCCACCAGCTCACCGTCACGGGTGAGAAGACCACAGGCAAAATCAAGCACCTCATAGATCACAGGGCTCATCGAGGTTCTGGCCATGACCACGCCCATCTCGTCGACGGTGGCTGCCAGCTTGCCTTCGATAATCTCCTGCGTCACCGGATCGACGACGATCACGAATCTACCTCTCATCACTATATTCGCACGAGTGCAGATTAGGTGTTTTTTCGTCTATCGATAGCCTTTCCGATGGGTGGGCGGAGATGCCAAAACCCACCCGAATGGGTAGGTTATCGATCGAGCATGCCCTTTTGACGCGCTGCCGTCACGGCCGCGGTCCGAGTCGAGACGTTGAGCTTCGCAAAGATATTGCGCAGGTGAAACTTGATCGTATTGTCGGACAAGGCGAGCATCCGGCCGATTTCCTTGTTGGAAAGCCCCGAGCTCAGCAATTCCAGCACCGTGCGCTCCCGGCCTGTGAAAACAGAACCATCTTCACTGCCGACCGCCGGCTCTTCCGATACGTCCGCATCCGTAAATAGCGATTGAAGGCGCTGGCGGGTAATCGCTGCGACGGTCGGATGTTTGGCAAGCGCACGAAGCTCTGAAAGCGCTGCCGGGTGACCAAAACGAAGCAGGTTGCGATAATCGGCAAGCGGCGTCGTCAATACGAGATCGGATAGGCGGGCGGCGGCGGGTTCGCTTTGACCCTCCGCCAGGAGAATTTCGATTTCGATGAGGGCAAGCTCGATTGCACGCGGAACATGCGGGCGCTGCGTCTGGCGCATCATGAATTGGTTGAAGATCTCGCGCGCCTTGGCCTTGTCGCCAAGGGCCAGATGGGTGCGGGTCCAGAAGATAGCCGGCGTAGCTCCGCGCAAATGAATGGCCAGCGCATTGGCGCGATCCGAAGCGACTGCCTGCATGCCAAAACCATTGGCCTCGGCATGGCGGATTGCATGATCGAGATCGCCGGAGGCCATGAGCAGCATGGCGCGCTCCCCATCGATCAGCCGCGTGAGCCGATCGAAACTACGGCGTCTCGCAGTGGCGCGGATGCGGTCCATGGCTGCATGGGCCGCGAGCAGATCCCCACGCATGCGCAGAACCCGCTGTTCGGCCATGAAGCCGGCAGCCAGAAGATCGAACCAGGTATCGTGCAGCTCGAGATGCGGCAGTGCCCATTCGAGCATCTCCGCCGCGGCTTCCGCCTCACCGCGCATCGACAGAACCTCGGCCTTCAATACCTGGCCGACGGCATCGAGATCGCTGCCTGGACCAATATTGGTCTGGGCTTCGCAGATCAGTTCCTCGTAGGCCGACAGAGCGCTCGCACAATCGCCGGATAGAAAGAAAGCTTGGCCGATATGGGTATAAAGATGCATGGCGCCGAAATCGGCGCCGCCGTCGCGAAAGGCGCGAATGGCCAGATGCCCGTAATGCAGAGCCCGGTCAAGCTCGCTGCGGATCAGAAAATTGTAGGAGAGCATGTTGAGCGCAAGCGCCCGATGAATGAGCTCCATTCCATCCGGCTGCCGCAGATCGTCCTCAAGAGCGGAAAGGTCGGCCGCACTCGCCCAATGGTCGGTATAAAGCGCCAGGAGGATGCGCACCACGCGCACATCCTTTGCCAGGATCGGATCGCCGGCGGCCACCCGATCGGCGATAGCGAGATAATGATTGGCCGCCGCAAGCTGCGCCGCCTTGGCGTTGAAGATCGAAAGGCCGAGGGTCGCAAGTGGAAAACGGGCCAGATCGATTTCCGAGGCATGTCCGCTCAAGGCCTGAAACAATGTTGCGCCGCCGCGGGTGGTGGCATAGACGCGCCGCCATCCGCCGGCGGTTTCGACAATTCGCGCAGCAAGGTTGGCATCGCCCGCGGAAAGCGCATGATGAACCGCTCGGTCTATGTCGCCCCGGGCTTCGAACCAGTGTGCCGCACGATTAAGAGCGCGATTGGCATCGACACCTCTGCGACCGGCGGTTTTCTTGAGGAACTCGTTGAAAACGGGGTGAAACCGCATCCAGTTGCCGGGGCCGGCAAGCAAGGTCACCGGAAGCGCGTATTCGGCCAGGCTTTCGCAGAGGTCGGCACGCTCTCTGCTTTCCAGCACCGCTTCGAGCAGAGAATGATTGAATGCCGGAAGGGCGGCCGTGTCGATGAGAAACTGGCGTATATCCTCGGGCAGATGCTCGAACACCTGCTCCGACAGATAAGAGCCCATATCCGTATCGCCGCCATCGAAAGAGGCAAGGATGCTGTCACTTTCATCCGATTCAGATACGAGCAGGCTCACCATCTGCAGTGCGACCGCCCAGCCTTCGGTCCGGCGATTGAAAGAACCGATCTGCTCCTCCGTCAGATGTGTGCCCTTCCCGGCAAAAAGCTCTCCAGCTTCGGCATCACTGAAGCCTAGCTCGGTAACGCCGAACTGCTTGAACTCACCACGCAGCCGCAAGGCCGAGAGCGGAAAGCGTGGTGGGCTGCGGCTGACCAGCACCAGCTTGACGTGTTCGAGCGAGAGGTCGGCGAGAATCTTCGCCATCAGCGCCTCGGTCGCATCCGTCTGCGCGAAATGATAATCGTCGAGAAAGACGACGAGCGGTCCTTCGATCTTGCGCAGGCGGGTCGCCAGCACCGAAAGCAATGCTGCAGCCGGAAGATTGCCGGCATCGGCCCCATCTTCATGAAGCAGCGTCTGCAAGGCATCGATCAATGCAAGCAGAAAGGCTTCCTGATTGGTGTGTTCGGCATCGAGCGACACCCAGCAGAGCTTGACACCATCGGCCTTCAGCAGCTCATACCACTGGACGGCGAGCGACGTCTTGCCGTAGCCGGCAGGTGCGACAATGGTCGTCAAACGGCGCAGCCCGGCGCGCCGGAGCTGCCGCAATAGGTCGCTACGTTTGATTGTTTGCTGCCCGCTCGACGGGGGAGCAAATCGATTCTGTCCACTCATGGGGCGGGATGATGATGTCTTGGAAGACAGTTTGCAACCCACGCGAAAACGTTTGCAAAGCTGGTTTTACCTATCTTTTGGAAGAAACCGCCTTGCAGGCAAGGGTTGACCCCAGACAAAATTGCAACGGCAAAGCTAGCGACCTCAACCGCTCACAAATATCCTCGGACCAACGAAATTTTTCCGTTTCCGCCTTTAAACGGTCCGTTAGGGATTTGTTGACCATAATTGGAGGGTATAGCGATGCCGCAGGCGCGGCGCCTCTGATTTCTGTTTCTCTTAGCAAGGGCGAAAGTCGTATCCGTGCATCACGCGATCTTTTCCATTCCGGCGGCATTTTTCGCCACGACTTTCTCGTTCATCGCTTTCCGTGTGGCGCTGATCGCGATGCTGGCGCTCGGCGCCTTTGCCGGTTCGGCGGCGGCCGAGGACAGGGCACTCAAGCTCTTCTTCACGCATACGGGGGAAAGGTCGACCATCGTCTTCAAGCGTAACGGCAAATATGACCCGCGCGGCCTTGCTCACATCAACCGCTTCTTGCGCGACTGGCGAAAGAACGAGCCGACCAGGATCGATCCGGAATTGCTCGATCTCGTCTGGGACGTTTACCGCCGCAGTGGCGCCAAGGAGGCCATTCACGTGGTTTCGGCCTACCGCTCTCCGTCGACCAACAGCATGCTGCGCAACCGCTCGCGCAGCTCCGGCGTTGCGAAGCACAGCCAGCATACGCTCGGCAAGGCAATGGATTTTTACATTCCCGGCGTGAAGCTCGCGAGCTTGCGCGCAATCGCCATGCAGATGCAGATCGGCGGCGTGGGCTTCTATCCCAATTCCGGCTCGCCCTTCGTGCATCTGGATGTTGGCGGAGTGCGCGCATGGCCGAGAATGTCGCGCCAGGAGCTTGCGCGGCTTTTCCCCAATGGACAGACGCTTCACGTGCCGGCAGATGGCAGGCCACTGCCGGGTTACGACGTAGCGGTCACACAATCCAAAAAGCGCCCTTCGCAGATGGCGAGCAAGATCACGGCCGTTGATGACGACAGTGACGATGCCGGATCATTCACAGCGTCTCACAACGTCGAACCCGACCGCAGCCTTTTGACCAGCATGCTGCCAACCCCCAGAAGCCGGGCCGTGGATGGACTGGAAGCTCAGCTTGGCAAGCGGGTGGCTGAGGAAAGCAAGACCCAACCCTTTGCCGACCTCGCGGCCTATGCCGTTCCGCTGCCGGCGTGGCGGCCGACCAGCAGCATCGTCGTCATCCCCACGACCGCGCCGGAAAGACCAGCTCCCACTGCCGTGCTCGCCAGCCTGGTCGTGGGACGCAGCAACGCTGGAAAGCTCGTCGTGTCTGACAATGTGGAGAATACGGCCGAGAGCGCCATGGCAAAGATGCAGCCGATCGCTGCCCTTCCCTCGGCGGCTGCGCAAGATGTCTCAGCCGGTGTAGGAGACATGTCGACAGGGGCGATCGTCGCCTGGGCTTTGCGTCCGCCAGGCATGGCCGTCGACATGACGCTGCCAGGCCTCGTCAGCGCGCCCATTCCGATGCACGACGACATGGCGGAGGCCCAAGCCGGAGCCATCAGCTATGATGGCGACGATTTCGACGTCGAGCGGTTCGGCTTCGAAGGCTGAGGCGAACTTGCACGATCCAGTAATATGATGCGCCCCGGTCGAAATTGCTCAGACTGGGCGATCCATTTTATTCCGCGATCGCGACAGATGCCACTCAACCCGCCATATATTGGATGTTGCAGCGGCCGTGGACCGAGGATTTCTGCACATGCGCGCGCACGCCGAAAACCCGCTCGATCAGCTCCTGCGTCAGCACCTCTTCCGGCGGCCCGGCCGCAACGACCTCGCCATTTTGCAAAACAGCAAGGCTGTCGCAGAACATGGCCGCCAGATTGAGATCATGCAGCGCCACGATGGAGGTGACATCGAGCTTGGAGACCAGGCCGAGAATATCGAGCTGATGTTGGATATCGAGATGGTTCGTCGGCTCGTCCAGCAGCAGTTCGCTCGGAGTCTGGGCAAGCGCCCTCGCAATATGGACGCGCTGTCGTTCGCCACCCGACAAAGTTTGCCACGGCTGACCGGCGCGGCCTTGCATACCGACACGGGCAAGCGCATCGGAAACCGCCGCATCGTCGTGAGCGCTCCAGGCCGACAAGGGACCGCGATGGGGCGTACGGCCGAGACGCACGACGTCCATCACTGTGACCTGCGTATCGGTCGTCGCCTGCTGCTCGACCAGCGCGATGCGGCGGGCGATATCGCTCCGCGAGATCGAGGCAATATCGCTGCCACCGAGCCGGATGACCCCGCTTTTGACCTTCCGCAACCGGCAGATCAGCCTGAGCAGGCTGGATTTACCCGAGCCGTTCGGCCCAAGGAGCCCGAGTACCTTGCCTTTTTCCACCGTCAGGCTGACGCCGTTGACGATCAGACTATTGCCGGCTGCAAAGGTTACCGTGTCCACAGCAATGCTCATGCCGTCCTCCGGGCTCGATAGAGAATGAGGGCGAAGGCCGGAGCCCCGAACAAGGCCGTGACGACGCCGATCGGCAAAATCTGCTGGGGAACGATGACCCGCGAGATGATATCGGCCGCGACCATGAAGATGGCGCCGGCCAGAGCCGCTGCCGGCAAAAGCCGGTCATGGCTCGGCCCGACGACGAAGCGGGCCGCATGCGGAATGACGAGCCCGACGAAACCGATGGAGCCGACGATGCTGACGACCGCTGCCGTCATGAAAGCCGTCACGCCAAGCAGAACGACTTGGGCGCGCTTGACCGCAATGCCAAGCGATGCGGCAGCATCCGTGCCGAAGATAAAGGCATCGAGCACGCGGACATGCGCCATGCAGACGGCGAAGCCGATGATGGCGACCGGCCCGGAAAGATAAACGTCCGGCCAGCGCACACCGCTCATGGAGCCGAGCAGCCAGAACATGACGCCCCTCGCCTGCTCCGCATTGGCCGACGTGGTGACGATATAGGAGGTAAGCGCGTTGAAAAGCTGCGAACCGGCGACGCCGCATAGAATGATGCGCTCGCTCGTGCCGCCGACCCCGGCGGCAAGCAGGCCGACGAAAAGAAAGGCTGCAACCGCGCCGAGGAAGGCGCCGCCGGAAAGGCCCAGAATGCCGTAGCCAAGACCGAGGATCATGATGCAGACCGCCCCGGTGGAGGCGCCGGCGGAAATGCCCAGCACAAAGGGTTCGGCGAGCGGATTGCGCAGCAACGCCTGCAACACCACCCCGCTCAAGGCAAGCGACGCACCGGTGCTTGCAGCAACGAGCGCGCGGCTCAGGCGATAATCCCAGACGATCCCCTGATGGATCCGGCTGAGTTCGAAGCTCGTTCCGAACAACCGGTTCGAGACGGCCTTTACTGTGGTCGACAGCGGGATCGAAATCTCGCCGATCGATACGGCGAGGCTGATCATGAAGGCCAGAAGAATGACGGCAGCCATGGCGAGCGCCAAGAGCGCCCACCATGTCCTGCGTTTTGCGACGAGACCCATATCTTACTGCGCCAGGCCGAAAGACTTGATGCCCTTGGCCAATACTTCAATGCCGTCGATGGTGCGGATGGTCGGGTTCATCGATTGCGCATCCATCATGACGAAATGCTTGTTCTTAACGGCGTCGAGCTGGCTGGTGACTGGATCTTTTTCGAGGAAATCGACCTTGACCTTCGGATCGTCGGCCGCATAACGGCGGCGGTCCATGGTGGCTATGACGATCACGGCCGGGTTGGCCTGCGAAATGGTTTCCCAACCGACCATCGGCCATTCTTCTTCCGTCGTCACCACGTTTCTGGCGCCGAGCGTCTTCAGGACATAGGCCGGCGCGCTGTTCTTGCCGGCGATATAGGCATCGCCATTGACTTCCTTGCTGGAGAACCAGAACACGATCGGAAGATCCTTGGCCTTGGCAGCGGCAATCGAAGCGACTGCATCCGCCTCGCGCTTTTTCAGATCCGCGATCAGGGCATCGCCGCGATCCCTAACGTCGAAGATCTGCGAGAGCTCGGCGATTTCCTGGTAGACCAGATCCATCGTGAAAAGCTCCTTGCGCACACCATCGCCGCCATCGGTATTGACCTTGGCGACACAATCGGCCGGAGCAACATAGGTATTGATCCCGAGCTCCGAAAATTGCTGGCGCTTGCCGACGGAACCCTGCGCGCCGACATGCCACTCGAATTCGGCGGCGACGAGATCCGGGGCTTTGCCAACGACGGATTCGAAGCTTGGATCGTTATCGGCAAGCCGCGGGATCTTGCTGTTCGCCTCGGCATATTGCGGCAGAACCGGGCCGACCCAGACCGCCGTTCCGGCAATCTTGTCGGCAAGGCCGAGCGAAAAGAGAATTTCGGTCATGCCCTGTCCGATCGAAACGATCTTGGCCGGAGCCTTTTCAAAAGTGACCTTCTGACCGCAATTATCGATGGTGAGAGGATATTGGGTAGCGGCAAAGCCGGAGCCAGCAAAACTAATCAGCCCAAATGCAAATGCAATGGTCGTCAAAAAATGGCGCATGAAAGATCTCGATAGGATTAAGGAAACGGGGCGGCGTCAGCGCGATCGCGCTGAGAAAGACGGCCGCCGGCTGCGGAGATCCCAATCAAGGCCGATAGGTGTCGGATAATGTCGAAGGCGCAGGTCAATCATTCTCTGTCCTTTCCGGGCATCCCCGCCCGGCTGATTGGATCGTGATCGACGGCAGGTCTCCTGGCTTGCGGATCTGTGACGATCATCGGCCTTCCCGCAAGCATGCTTGCAGTGGCGCGGCTCAAAGCCTCAGGAAGGAACCAGCAGGCTGGTCATTCCCGGATGATCGGCAATCCGCTTACAGTTGCGGGGGCAGCCACGGTCTAGGTCCCGCTTGGGTCATCCTCACCGTGTTCCCTATTAATCCCCGCGGAGTCTTCCTTGGGGAACCGTCACGCCCAGTTATTCCGGACTGCCCCTTTCCGTCAAGGACGAGAAATGAGAAAGAGCAGGTCGTGGCTATTGAAAGGCGTCGAGCCTATACGGCCTCTGCCAGTTCCACGCGATTTCTCCCGCCTGCCTTCGCCCGATAGAGCGCCTTGTCGGCGGCCTCAAGCACATGTTTGAAATCCGTCGTCGGTTCCAGAGAGCAGGCGATGCCGATGCTGACCGTGACGTGGACGGCCTCCTGCTCGAACATCAAGGTCGTGTCCTCGATATCCTTGCGAATTTTCTCCGCCACGGCGGCGGCGGCTCGCGTATCGGTGTTGGGCAGCAGCACGACGATCTCCTCGCCGCCATAACGGGCGGCAATATCGGTCTTACGGACGGTTTGCCTGATGACATCGGCCAACCGCGCCAGAACGGTGTCACCGAAGGAATGGCCCCAGCTATCGTTGATCTTCTTGAAGTGATCGATATCGAGCATGATAATCGAGAAGGGGATACGCCGCATACCCGCCTCCTTGCTGCATCGATCGCCTTCGCGCTGCAGCACCCGGCGGTTGGGAAGCCTTGTCAGCGGATCGAGGCTCGCTTCATTCTCCAGCGCGCGCTGGATGCCAATGCGATATTGCTCCCGCTGCAAGAGATCCGACAACAACATGACACCGAGGATATTGACGATCGTCACCGGAAGTGTCGCCGAGATAAGAAGGGCGCGCGCAACCGCCCACGGAAAAAGGAAGACAACCACAATGGATGAACAGGTCGCCAGACCGAACAGAGCCGACCGCCTCCAGCCCGTACCGGTCCATTGCCGCGGCAGCAGACTGAGCGCATAGCCCGCGGTCGCAACGATTATGATGCCGGCCACGCCGACCACGGCGCCCATGCCGCCCACCATGTACCGAAACAGGGCCATCATAACCGCGGCGACAATGGTTCCCAAAAGGCCGCCATAGATCGGCGTAAGAACAAGGAGGATCGACCGGCCATCCTGGATCACACCTGGCATCCATTGGATGGGATCGCCCATGGATAGGATGCCGACCAGCCCGAACAACAACCCGACGGCCACGGATTTCAAAGCGCCGCGCTCGACGATACGGATGACCCAGGAATAGGCATAAACAATAATCGCCACCTGGCCGAGGACACGTATTAGCGAGATCAAATGTGTTTCGATTTCCATGGCTATTCCCAGTCTTCGCAACGCGTCGCAACGGATGAGCGGCGGCGGCATGGTCGAAGTCCCTACGAGATACCATGCGATCTCTAAAAATAGTTTATATGCCCCTCATCGAACGGCAGCGCGGCACGAATTGACGCATTGCGCTTGCGATAGGCCTGCCCTATGACTGAAACCTTATCCGCGAATGCGGTGGTGGGGACAAGCATGCGGAAGACGATTTCGCGAAGATTTCAGTGGAGCGCGCGCATTCTTTGCGCCGTCGCGCTGTTGCTCGTCGGCTTCGCCCATCAACCGATCGTCGCAACTGCCGACGATATATCCCCGATCGAGCTCGCCCAATACAGGCTGCCGGACGGATCGCTGCCCATCCTCTGCATCACCTATAAGGATGCCGATGGCAAGGTGCATGGGAAAGCCTACGCACCCGGATGCGAAGCATGCCGGATTGCGTCCGCCGCGATGCTGCCCGCGCCTCCGACCGACATTTGTGAGCGCCTCGCCTCCCCGCGCGGAGAGACCGTCGTCGCAAGATCGGAGGTGTTCCACCGCCAACTTTATCCGCCGAATACAGGCCCGAGAGCACCACCCCTCCCCGACATCGTTGGCTGAACCGGCATTGCGGCTTTCGTCGCGATGCCCGCCGTCAATGCTGCCGCTTGCGCGACCATGACGTCGCGACATCTGAGGATTGGTGTTCACAGCTGCATCTTGCCGAACGAAGCAGGCCGATTGGTCGGCTGCCCAGGGAAAGCAGGCTCACGCCAAACGGCGAACCATCTCGCCGCACCCCTCCTCAGATCGCCCCTTGCGGCAGCCTGCCGATCTTCGGAGGATTTCATGTCTGCCTTTACCGCTGCAGAGCCTGCAGCCGCAGCGACCCACAATATCTCGCTCTATCGCGCGATCTGGCGCTGGCATTTTTTCGCTGGCCTGCTCGTCATCCCTTTCATGCTCAATCTGGCGATCACCGGTTCGTTGTATCTATTCAAGGACCAGATTGCCGATACCTTCTACTCGCATCGCTATCTCGTCACCGAGGCCGGCACCATGCTGCGGCCGCAGCAGATCGCCGACGCGGCGCTCTCGGCCTTTCCGGGCGCCCGCACAACCTCCTATCATGAAGCGTCGGCTCCGAACCGCTCGGCCTGGATAACGCTGTCCAAGGATGGACAATCGACGATCGTCTACGTCAATCCTTATGACGGCAGCATCCTGGGGTCGGTGGGTTCGAAGCAGGAATTCGGCTGGGTCGTCAAGCGCATTCACAGCCTCGAATATTTCGGCAAATGGACCAATCGCCTCATCGAGATCGTCGCGGGCTTTGCCCTCGTGCTCGTCGTGACGGGCATCTATCTGTGGTGGCCGCGCCAGCAGACGGGCGGCGTGCTCACCATTCGCGGCACCCCATCACGCCGCGTCTTCTGGCGCGACCTGCATGCCGTGACGGGAGCGCTTGCCGGCATCCTGATCTTCTTTCTCGCCTTCAGCGGCATGCCGTGGTCCGGCTACTGGGGCGCCAACGTCAACGCCTGGCTGACCGCAAACAATCTCGGCACGCCGGCAGCAGTCTGGGACGACGTTCCGAAATCGACAAAGGTCACACAGGATATCGTCAGCCGGCCCGGCTGGGTCGTCGAGAACGCGCCCGTTCCGCTCTCCGATATCGCGGCGCAATCGGCCAAGCCGATCGGTCTCGATAAGGCCGTCGACGTCATGCATGGGCTCGGCATGATCGCCGGCGCCGATCTTGCGATCCCCTCGGACAAGAAGGGCGTTTATACGGCAAGCCACTACTTCGGCGACCTCGGCAAGGAACGAACCGTTCATATCGACCAATATTCCGGCAAGCCGCTCGTCGATATTTCCTACGAGCAGTATCCGGCGCTCGGCAAGGCAATCGAATGGGGCATCAATGTCCATCAGGGGCAGGAATGGGGCCTCTTCAACCAGCTGCTGATGCTGGCCGCGTGTCTCGCCATCATTCTTTGCTGCGTGACGGCAGCGACCATGTGGTGGAAGCGCCGGCCATCGGGTCGTCTCGGTGTGCCGCCGATGCCGCCGCAGAAGTCTGTCTATGTCGGCCTCTGGCTCATTGCCATCGTCTTCGGCATGGCTTTCCCGCTGACGGGTGCCGCCATCGTCGCGATGTTGCTCCTCGACCAGCTCCTGGTTCGCTTCGTACCGCCTCTCCGGCGCTTCTTCTCCTGACGAGGTGAGGCGGAGCCAGAGGCTTCGCCCGCCTGCTCCTCTTCCGGATCAAGGATATCGATCATGCTGAAACCGATTTTTGCCCTTGCCGCTTTCGGGCTGGCATTCCTGTCTTCCTCTCTCGCTTCCGCCGACGATGTCAAAATCGGCAACCTCACCATTTCCGCACCCTATGTTCGCGCCATGGTGCCGGGAGCTCCCGTCGGTGGTGGTTACATGACCATCACGAATACGGGAGGCACCGACGACCGGCTGGTGGCTGCGAGCTCACCGCGCGCCGCAACGGTCCAGATTCACGAGATGAAGATGGACAACGACGTGATGATCATGCGCGAGCTTGCCGGCGGCCTAGCAATACCGGCTGGCAAAACCATCGAACTCAAACCCGGCGGCTACCACCTCATGTTCATGAAGGTCGCCGCGCCCTTCCTTCAGGGCCAGACGGTGAGGACATCGCTCAAATTCGAAAAAGCCGGTACGGCCGAAGTCGATTTCCCCGTCGGATCGATCGCGGCAAACAAGGAGGCATCCCATGTCAAATAGACGACGCTTTGCGGCAACGGCCGTCGCCCTGACGCTTGTCGTCGGCGCTGGTGCCATCGGCTACGCAACCTTCCTGATGGCACCCAAGGTCCGGGCCGCCGGCAACGTCGGCGCAACCTTCACGCTGACAGACGATCGCGGTGAACCCATCACCGAAAAGGCCCTGTCGGGCCATCCCTCGCTCGTCTATTTCGGCTATACGCATTGCCCTGACGTCTGCCCGACAACGCTTTATGACATGGCCGGCTGGCTCAAGACGCTAGGAACTCAGGCCGACGGATTGAAGGTCTATTTCTTCACCGTCGATCCGGAACGGGACACGCCGGAGATCATGCACAGCTACACCGGCAATTTCACCGACCGGATTATCGGCATCACGGGCGATCCCGGTGAGATGCAGAAGGCGATCAAAGGCTGGCGCATCTATGCCAGGAAAGTGCCCAGCCCGGACGGCGGATACACCATGGATCACACGGCGTCCGTGCTGCTCGTCGATGCCGACGGCAATCTCAAAGGTACGATCGCCTACCAGGAAAATACCGACGTCGCCCTGCAGAAGATCCGAAATCTGCTGCAGCAGGATTAATTCCGAGGTGCGGCTCCGGGAATGGGAATTCCGTCCGCCCTTGCGGCAACGGATATCGGTGATCGACCGATCGCCATCACGCGATCCGCGGGCCTTCCCGGATCACCAACATGATAAGGAAATCAAATGCCCCCTATCAAGAAACTGCTTCTCGCTGCAACTGCAATCAGTATCGCCCTTGCCGGCCAGGCTATGGCACATGCCCATCTGAAATCCGCCGTTCCGGCGGCCGACGGCACGGTCAAGAGCGCCCCGTCGGAGCTCGACTTGACCTTCTCCGAAAGTCTCAATGTGAAATTCAGCGGCGTTAAGATAACCGGGCCCGACAAGGCAACCGCCAAGACCGGTGAGGCCATGCTGATGAATAGCGGCACCACGCTCATGGTGCCGGTAGCCGACAAGCTTGCGCCGGGGAAGTACACGGTCGAATGGCACGTGCTCTCCACGGATGGCCACAAGACCAACGGGAGCTACAGTTTCACCATAGCGCCTTGAACGGCCCGGAAGCGGCCGGCAACCATCGGTGCGCAAGCTAACTTACTTGCGATAAGCGGACGGATTGATGCCGTGGCGCTGCAGGCGTGCATAGAGGCTGCGGCGCGGCAGTCTGAGCGCCTGCGCGACTTCGGCAATATCTCCTTCGAAACGTTCCAGCGTGGCCCGGAGAATGTTTGCCTCGAAATGATCCATCTGCTCGGAGAGGCCAAGCTCCAGCGCAGGCTGACTGCGAACGGAGGAGAGGCCTAGCGCCGCTTGGGTCGCATAGTTACGCAGCTCCCGGACATTGCCCGGCCAATCGTGCGTCAGAAACCGTGCCTCCATCGCGGCATCGATGGGAGGGCGCGGCACGCCGTGCAGGCGGGCGGCCTCGTCGAGGAAGGCGCTGAACAACAGGCCGATATCGGCGCGGCGCTCCCGCAACGGCGGAATGCGGATTCTCACGGTTTCCAGCCGATAGAGCAGATCGGCCCGAAAACGGCCATCGGCGACGGCAGCATGCAGATCGCTTTTGGTGGCAGCGACAATACGGAGATCGACAGGGGTCGGCTCGCCGCTTGCCGAAGGCAGCTCGCGTTCCTCGGCGACGCGCAGAAGCCGTCCCTGCAGCATGGGCGACATGCTGTCGATCTCATCGAGAAACAGCGTGCCGCGATCGGCCTCGGCAATGCGTCCGCGCCGAACGCGGTTTCCGAACAGAGCCTCGTCGGCGATCGCGTCCGGCAAGGCGGCACAATCGACCGCGACGAAACTGCGGGCACGCCGCCTGCTCCAGCGGTGGATGAGCCGGGCCACGAGTTCCTTGCCGGTCCCCGTTTCGCCTTCGATCAGAACATCCACGTCGGCATTTGCGACCTGGCGGATCGTTTCGCGCAACCGTGCCATAACCGTCGTCTGGCCGAGAAGCGGCGATGCATCCTCCGCCTCGGCAGCCGCCCGCCGCAAACGCCGGTTTTCCAGCACCAGGCGGCGCGTTTCCAGCGCCCGGCGCACCGATGCGATCAGATGATCGGTGGCAAAGGGCTTGGCAATAAAATCATAGGCGCCCTGTTTCAACGCCCCGACAGCCATGGCGATATCGCCGTGGCCAGTCATCAGGATAACCGGCAAGTCCGGATCGCGCGCCAGCACGGCTTCCAGAAGATCGTGCCCGTCGATGCGCGGCAGGCGGATATCGCTCACGATCACACCGGGCAATGCGGTTGCAAGGCTTGCCAGCGCCGATTGCCCGTCACCATGCGTCTCCACGTCGAAGCCCGCTATGGCGAAGGAATCCGTAAGTGCGGCATTGAAGGGGCCGTCATCCTCGACCAGAAGAACTTTCTGCGGCGCTTCCAGGGTCATGCTCGCCTCACCGTCATTACGAAAGCCGCGCCACCGAGCGGCGATTGGCCGATGGTCAATGATCCGCCGAGATCATTCATGATGTCCTGGGCAATCCCGAGCCCGAGACCAAGTCCATCTGGCTTGCCGGTAACGAATGGACGGAATATTTCCTTGGCCAGTGCCGGATCGATACCGGGACCATTATCGGCGACAGTCAGTTTCACCATATCCTTTCCGGCAGCGTCCACGAGCAGAGCAACATGCGGATCCTCGATACCGGCAACGGCATCGATGGCGTTCTGCAGCAGATTGACGATGACCTGCTCCAGCCGCACCCGTTCGGCAAGCACATGCGGCTGGCCCTGCGGCGGCAGATCCAGCCGCACGCCGGCTTTGCGAAACCGATTCCCCACCAGCAGCAAGGCGCCCGCGATGATGGCATCGAGCGGTTCCGCTCCGGCTGCGCGCCGCCCCCTGCGTGAAAAACGCCGCATCTCCTGCGTGATCGTGCCGATCCGCGCCGTCACTTCGACCGCGGCATCCAGATTGGCGCCGACGCGATCGAGGCGATTGGCCGCGAGATGATGGCGTGCGTTCTCGGCAAGGGTGCGGATGGTCGCGACAGGCTGGTTAATCTCATGCATCAACCCCGCCGTGATCGAACCGACGGAAGCAAGCCGGTTCGCCTGGGCAAGTTCCTCACGGGCATCGCGATATCGATCCTCGGCGCGCGCACGTTCAGCCATCTCGTCGTGCAGCTCGACCGTGCGTGCGGCGACGGCCTCCTCAAGTGCTCGCCGATCGTCCGCTGCCCTGGCCGCTCGAGTCATCCGCCACCAGAGCGCGGTGACGATGACTGCCAAACCGACGATGACGGGCAAAGCCAGCAGCCAGGCCTGCGCCTGCGCCTCCAGCAGCGCCGCGCGGGTGTCGAGAAGGTGCAGCAGACGCAGATGCGTCCCGGCCACCGGCTGCTCCGCAGCGATCATGATCCGGCCTCGCGGACCGTGTATGCGACCGGCATCCTCGACGTGGTAATTCCCCTGCGCAAGGGCGGCGTCGCGATATTGGCCGCTTGCGGCGATGCCGGCCCGGACTTCGGGCGAGAGAGGTGCAAGCGTCGTCAGCACCTGTGACGGGTCGGATGCCGCAAGGATGATCTGATGCTCGTCGACGACAAACGTTTTTCCGCGGTCGTTCGCCCAGATCCGCGACACCGCGTCGAACTCGAATTTGACCACGATGACGCCCGCCGGAGCGGCGGCATCGCCGACCCTACGGGCAAGAAACAGGCCCGGCCGGCCACTGATGGCTCCAGCGCCGTAATATTCCGCCGTGCCGTCTTTCAACGCCTGGGAAAAATAGGGGCGGAAGCTGAAGTTCTTGCCGACAAAACTGTCTTCCGTTCCCGCATTCGACGCGGAAATGACAAGTCCCTTCTGATCGACGAGATAGATGATATAGGCGCCGGTTTCCCGCGCCAGGAAACCAAGCTTGTCGTCAAGTCGGCGGGCGGCATCCGTTGTGGGGCTCGCGAGCGCCTCGCCAAGATCGCGATATTCGCCGAGCACGATTGGAAGAAGCCGGAAGCGCGCCAGCTCACTGTCGAGCAGGCGGATATGCTGTACCGCAAGGCCGCTCGCCTCCGCATCCAGCCGCCTGAGAGCGTCCTGACGCCCAAGCGAAAGCGCCGCATACCAAATGCCCGCGGCAGCGGCTAAACCGGCCACTACCAGCAGCACAATTCGCTTCAGACCTGTTCCTTTCATTTGTGCAGAATATTGCACAAACTGCGAAATGGCCATGCAGAATCTTGCGCGAAGTTTTCCAAGAGTGACGATCTCATCCTGAGAAAAATGAAATATATCAATGGAATATCCTGAGTGGCCCTTAAATCTCGTGCACCGCGCTTTCCCCACGTATCAATAGCGCCACTGGGAGAGTGGGCCTTCAATACGCAGAACCTTCGGATGTCGGCCGGGCAATGGCATTGCGGATATCGCCTTGATAGCTGCCGCCAGCCATTCGAATGCGCAAGGCCTTCCCTGGCGAACCCGTCGTGTGCAACGCCATCGCTGCGTAACGACGATCCGAAGCAAGAACGGGAGGAGAGGAACGATGCTGAATACACTGGAGCCCATCACGACGACGGCAGCGACAGAAGCAGCCGCGCGGCGTCAACGTCTGAAATCGATCATCGGCGGCTCCACCGGCAATCTGGTCGAATGGTTCGACTGGTATGTCTATGCGGCCTTCGCGCTCTATTTCGCACCGCATTTCTTCCCGGCCGGCGACCAGACGGCGCAGCTGTTGAATTCGGCAGCGGTTTTTGCCGTGGGTTTCGTCATGCGGCCGATCGGCGCCTGGATCATGGGGCTGTATGCCGACCGCAAGGGCCGCAAAGCCGGCCTCGCCCTTTCGGTGACGCTGATGTGCGCGGGGTCGCTGATTATCGCGCTGACGCCGGGATATGAAACCATCGGCGTTGTGGCACCGGCACTTCTGGTCCTCGCTCGCCTGATGCAGGGCCTCTCCGTCGGTGGCGAGTACGGCGCCTCGGCAACCTATCTTTCCGAAATGGCCGGCCGCGAGCGTCGCGGTTTCTTCTCGTCCTTTCAGTATGTCACGCTGATCTCGGGCCAGCTCCTTGCAATCGCGCTCCTGATCCTGTTGCAGGCCGTGATGACGACCGAAGCGTTGAACGCCTGGGGATGGCGCATTCCCTTCTTCATGGGAGCAGCGCTTGCAGTCGTGGTCTTCTGGCTGCGGCGCGGCCTTGCCGAAACCGAGAGCTTCAAGAATTTGCGCGCGAGCGATAGGCAGAAGTCCGGCTTCTGGATGCTGATCACCCGGCACCCCAAGGAAACCGCGCTGGTCATGCTGCTGACGGCCGGCGGCACGCTCGCCTTCTACGCCTATTCGATCTACATGCAGAAATTCCTGGTCAATACCTCCGGGTTCAGCCGCGAAACGTCGAGCGAAATCAACGCAATCACGCTGTTCATCTTCATGCTGCTGCAGCCGATCGCAGGCGGGCTTTCCGACAGGATCGGCCGCAAGCCGCTGATGATCGGCTTCGGCCTTTGTGGCGTCCTGTTTACCTATCCGATCTTCTCGGCGCTCGAAACCACGAGGGATCCATTCATCGCCGGGCTGCTGGTCATGGGCGCATTGGTCATCGTCACCGGCTACACATCGATCAATGCAGTGGTAAAGGCGGAGCTGTTTCCTGCCCATATCCGAGCTCTCGGCGTCGCGTTGCCCTATGCCCTCGCCAATACGCTCTTCGGCGGCACAGCCGAATTTGTGGCGCTGAAATTCAAGAGCAGCGGCTGGGAACAGGGTTTCTACTGGTATGTGACGGCGATGATAGGCATTTCGCTCATCGTCTATCTCTTCATGCGGGATACGGCCCGAGACAGCGCCATCCAGGAAGATTGAGATAGCAGGCGCGGCGAAAAGATTTCTGCCGACACAAGCACAACAAGACCGGAAGGGCGGGACATCCATGATGTTCCGCCTGAGGCTTTTAGCAGTCCACGGCATTTTCTAGCTGCTTCGCGCCTGGACCGTTTTGGACCTGATAAGCGGATAGGAGACTGACCTTCGCCGGTCGCAACCGTCAGTGCACGGGTCCACGGCTTTTCTTGCGTCCGTTCAGCAGGTGAATGAAAGTAATCCCCTGCTCCAGCAGCAGTTCGGCCGCTTTCAGACCATTCGGGCCGAGATCGGACGAACAGCCGCGAAGATTGCAAGCCAGAAACAGGGAATTGGTGACGGCAAGCGTATCGCCGTCCTCCTCGGCCTCTTCGGCAGTGGCTTGCAGTACATCCGCAACGGCTGCCATAAGATCAGCCCGCTCCTGCAGGTTCATTTCACCAAGACTTTTCGTGATCTCATTCATGGCTTCTCCTTGGCGCGCACGATTGCCCACGGCATCGGTCGGTATCGGCGCGGCTCACAACGTGGAAATGATTGGAATGCGATTGGTAAGTAAAATATGGCGATGAGCACGCGAAGCAGCAAGGCATGGCTTCCATGTTGGAAACGCATGGCATTGCTGTTGGTTCACCATGCATGAGATGGGGTGTCGGCGCTCGCAGGACCCAGCCTGAAGTCTCGTCTATACTCGACGATTTTAAAGTCGCGCCATCCAGTCGCGGTCCGGCTGCAATCGTTTGAGCCAGAGGCGTAAGTCTGCTCTTTCTGAAACGACAAGTCCGGGGCCGATCGCCCGGCGCCGGACACAAGATATCTCCACTGCAAACCGCTCAACGCGGACGGCGGATCACCCGCAGTTTGCCGCTGCCGCCGCCACCGGCATAGAAGCGGTCCTTGCCATCGGATTCCAGGCCGGAAACGCCGGTACCCTCCGGCATTTCCAGCCGCTCCAAAACGTCGCCGGTCACCGGATCAACGCGGCGGACGTCGCTTTCTTCGCCCTCCCAGGTGCCGTGCCATAACTCGCCATCTACCCATGTCACGCCCGTGACGATGCGGTTGGATTCGATGGTGCGCCGGATGGCGCCTGTTTCGGGATCGATTTCATAGATCTTGCGGCCGCGATGCTGCCCGACCCACAGGCTGCCCTCACTCCAGGCAAGGCCTGAATCGCCGCCATGGCCGGGCGCCGGTATCGTGGAGAGTATCTTGCCGGTTTCCGGGTCGACTTTGTGAATCTGGTCTTCGGCGATCTGATAGAGGTAACGGCCGTCGAAGGCGGTGCCGGCGTGCGAGGCAACGTCGATCGTGCGCACTTGCTCGCCGCTCTCAGGGTTCAGGGCATGCAGCTTCTCGCCGGAGGCGAACCACACGTGCTGGCCGTCGAAGGTGACGCCGTTTACGCGCGGCGCATTGTCGAAGGGACCGTATTCGCGAATGATTTCCGCTTGCAACTTTTTCATGCTTCCATCCTCCGGTCGGGATCGGTTGAGCGTCGATAATTAAGAAGCCTAGTCGCTCGGCAGCGGTCCAGGGAGTAACAATGTTGTCGGGAAGCCGACGACGGGCGGCATCATCCAGCGACAGGCCCGTCCGTTGCCGACGCTTTGCACCATGCCTGCCGTCGCAAGCGCGTCGAGCGCACGCTGCACGGTACGCGGACTTGTCGACAGGGCAATCGACAATGCCGAACTCGACCAAGCCTCGCCATCCGAAAGTAGGGCAAGCACAGAAGCATGCTCGACCTCGACCGGCGGCGCCAGCACGACGGCATCACCTGGCAGCCGAGGCGTCAGCACGAAACCTTCCGCCGTCGCGCTGATCTCTGCGAGCGGCTCCAAGGCGGCGCGAAGCCTGCCGACCTCAACACGCAGCCGCGCCCTGTGGGATTCGTCGGCATGGCGGGCACCGAATGCACGGGAAAGCAAAAGCGCCCGCGGCGCGTCGGCAGGAGCCGCTTCAGCGAGCACGCGCGCAAGGGCAAAAAGCACAGGCCTGCTCACAAGCGATATGATGTCTCCAGCACGGCGCACGACGTTGCGACAGGCGTCCACGACAAAGGCGTCGGACGCCAGAAGCGCCTCGACCTCATCCAGCGACAAGGGTCTTTCGCCTTCTTTAGCCACCAGGCGCGCGGCGGGCTCGTCGAGTAAGCGCGCCGCATCCTGCACCTCGACGATGAGTGCTGGGATTCCTGCCTTCTGTGCCGCTTCCGCCGCGCGCGTCAGAGCGGCACGTGCCGGCTCGATACGCAGGCGGCGGATGGCAATGCCGGCAACCGCCAGCTCATGACTTGCCCTTACGGCCGGTGGCAGTGGCGATGGGTCGAGCCTCGCCAGCAAGCGCTCCGCCTCGTCCAGATGACCGATGAGCAGCAGGCGGCGTATCTGCAAATTGCGGGCATGGGCGGCGTTGATGCGGTCGCCATGTTTTTCGAGAGCGGCCCGCGCCGTCTCCAGCGCCTTTTCCGGCCAGCCAAGGTCGCGTGAGACAAGGGCGATCTCTGCCTCGGC
The DNA here is from genome assembly GCF_000330885.1 of Rhizobium tropici CIAT 899. Lineage (NCBI taxonomy): Bacteria > Pseudomonadati > Pseudomonadota > Alphaproteobacteria > Hyphomicrobiales > Rhizobiaceae > Martinezella > Martinezella tropici. Next base: position 490,785 of record NC_020062.1, on the reverse strand, counting down.
CACCACACAGCGGGCGCGGGCCACGGCCTCGCGCGGACCGAAGGCGCGCGCCGCACTCTTCAGAAGGGTCTTGGCGCGGGCGAGATCGCCGAGCTGGGCCATGGCGATGCCGCGAAGTGCCAGCGCCGGAGCATCGTCGCGCAGTGCAACGCGCTTCAGCGCGCCCAGCACATCTCCGGCAGCAAGCGCCTGGGCGGCCGCGACGATCAGCGAGTCCATCGAAATCCCGTCACACTTGTAACTCCCACCCCTTCGCACTCCAGCCGTAAGGTATCGCACATCGGCAGGCAAGACGCAGCGCCGACAGGATAGATGTCGCTGACAAGAGGAGATCAACCATGACGATGCACGCGACTGGAACACGCAAAGATTGGCTTTCGGCACGACTTTCCCTGCTCGAGCAGGAAAAGGAGCTGACGCGACGCAGCGACGAGATTGCAACCCGCCGCCAGGAATTGCCCTGGGTGAAGGTGGAAAAGGACTATCGTCTCGAGACCGACCAAGGTGTCGTTCCGCTCTCGGGTCTCTTCAAGGGGCGCTCGCAGCTTATCGTCTATCATTTCATGTTCGGGCCGGACTATACGGCCGGTTGCCCATCCTGCTCATCGATCGCAGACGGCTTCAACGGCATCGCCGTGCATCTTGAAAATCACGATGTCGCCTTCTCGGCCATTTCCCGGGCACCGCTCGAAAAGCTGCAGGAGTTCAAGCGGCGCATGGGCTGGACTTTCGACTGGGCCTCTTCGGCAAACAGTGATTTCAACCATGATTTCAATGTCTGGTTCACGCCGGAGGAACAGAGCGGCGGCAAAATCGAATATAATTATCGCCGCGAGCCGCCAATGCTCGATGCTCAGGCGGGCAAGACGATACAGCAATGGGAGCTGCGCGGCAGCGAAGGCCCGGTCGAACTGATGGCGTCAATGACGGGGACGGATATCGCGACTTACACGCGTGACCGGCCCGGCGTCAGCGCCTTCGCCATGCAGGACGGAGACGTCTATCATACCTACTCATCCTATGCCCGCGGGCTCGACGGTCTCTGGGGCATGTATCAGTGGCTCGACCGCGCTCCGCTCGGCCGTAACGAGACCGGCGTATGGTGGAAGCACCACGATCGCTACGGGGCAAACTGATGTTCCGCCTATCCGAAAGCAACAAAGGGGCCGGCGCACATCCCGCTGTCCGTAACCTGCCTGTCACCGCCAGCCGATGGCTGGCTTTGGCGGCAGCTCCGAGCTTCGCCTTTATGACCCTGTTATCGGCCTATGGCGCAAATGGCGATATAATCTGCTCGGCAGCCGACGGTTCCACGCTCGGTGGAATGGTGCCGATGTATCTGCTCATGAGCCTGTTTCATTGCGGTCCCTGGCTGAGGCTGCTTGCAAGACAGGAACATGGCGCTCACGCGCCGGGCTAAGTCCCGGCGGCATCGACCGGCCTACAAGAAAACTCAGACGGTGGACGGCAAGCGAGGGGTCGATCGCCGTCTGCCCCAATAGATCAGCAGGCATGTTCCTGCGGCTCTGTCAGAAACGTTGCGGCGAGAAGGGTGCCAGATCGATCGCCGGCCTCTGCCCCGTTAAAAGATCGGCGACCAGACGTGCGGTGCCGACCGATTGGGTCAGGCCGAGGTGGCCGTGGCCGAAGGCATAGATCACATCCGGCGTAACCCTGGCCTGGCCGATAGCGGGCAGGCTATCCGGCAGCGACGGCCGGAAGCCCATCCACTGCACCCCGCCCTCCGGTTTGAAACCGGTCAAGAAAGTGCTGGCCTTCTGAAGCATGGCCTCGGAGCGGCGGAAATTCGCAGGCAACTCCAGTCCGCCCAGCTCCACCGCACCACCGACGCGGATGCCGGTGGAAAGCTTGCTGACGACGAAGCCATGGCCGCCAAACGTTATCTGCGTGCGCAGATCGAAGGCATCGGCAGGAAGCGTCGTGTTATAGCCGCGTTCGGTCTCAAGCGGGATGCGCTCGCCCAGCGTTTTAGCGATCCGATGCGAGAAGGCGCCGGCGGCCAGAACGACCTTGCCGGCCTGGCGTAGCTTTCCATCCGATGCCGCCACTTCGACACCCGCCGGGATCGCGCGGAGTGCGGAGATATCCGCCATCTCGATGACACCGCCGCAGCCGCGAAAATGCTCTGCAAGCGCTAGCGTATAAAGCTTGGGATCGGCGATGGAATACCAACCGGGCGTGAAGGTGCCGAGTATAAAGCGCGACGCCAAACCGGGCTGAATCGCCGTCATCTCGTCGGCTTTCAGGTGCTGAAATTCGATGCCGTGATTGCGGCGTGCGTCCCAACCGGGCAGCGAAGCACGGAATTCCGCCTCGCTTTCATAGACCTGCAGATTGCCCTCCTTGCGCAGCATCGAGAGCGTATCGGTGGCAGCAAGGAAAGGCTCCAGTTCCGCCTTGGACAGATCCATGAGGCTTGTCTGGGCCGCGATGGAATGGGCAACACGCGACGGCTGGCAGGCCCGCCAGAACCGGAACATCCAAGGCGCGATCTGCAGCGCATAGGCGGGGGGAACCGAGAGCGGCCCTAGCGGATCGAGGAGCCACCTGGGCGCCTTCTTCAGGATACCTGGAGAGGCAAGCGGCAGAATATCGGTGAAGGCGAAAGCGCCGGCATTCCCCGCCGATGCGCCTGCGGCCGGTCCCTCGCGATCGAGGACCACAACCTGCAAGCCGCGCTTTTGAGCCGCGATCGCAGTGGAAAGACCAATCACGCCGGCCCCGATGACGATAACGTCCGGTCTGCTCATCTCTGTATTTCCGCAATCTGCGTCGCTCCGCCGGCAAACGCTATTCCAGAGCTAAGGCTGATCATGGGCATCCCTCCTCCCGGTACGGGATCAAGCGCGGATATCGATAGGTTAAGCAATTATCGTCAAGTGTTATGGCAAACCGAAATACGAGACGGAACAGCTAACCCGCATGTCGATTTTTTGTATTCTTTTTGTATTTATAATTTCCATGTTTATGATGCAAGCAAGCATAATAAGGGAGAACCGAAATTGACCGATGTGACCACCCTGACATCCGCTGCACTGCAAAGCCGCGTCCAATTGATCCTTTCCAAAGCCGGCTTCAATGCACAACAGGGAGCTGCGATCGCACGGACGATCGTCGCGGGCGAACGGGATGCCTGCAAATCGCATGGCATCTATCGCATCGAAGGCGTGCTGCGCACGGTCAAGGCCGGCAAAGCTCGGCCGGATGCAGTGCCCGAACTGGAGCACCTAGCCGACTCGGCCATCGTTCGCGTGGATGCCAGGAGCGGCTTTTCCAATGCCGCCTTCGAGCTCGGCGTACCTGTACTTGCCGAACAGGCTCGCCATTTCGGCATTGCTGCACTTGCTATCAGCGACTGCACGCATTTCGCAGCACTCTGGCCGGAGGTGGAAGCGCTGACGGAGCGTGGCCTTGCCGCCTTTGCCATGTGCCCCAGCTATGCCACCGTCGCGCCCGCAGGGGGCACGGCGCCGCTGCTGGGAACCAACCCATTCGCCTTCGGCTGGCCGCGCCTCGACAATCCGCCTTACGTCTTCGACTTCGCGACTTCGGTTGCGGCGCGCGGCGAGATCGAATTGCATCGGCGCGCCGGCAAGCCTTTGCCTGAGGGTTGGGCGATAGATACCGATGGTCAGCCGACGACCGATCCGGAAGCGGCGCTCGCGGGCGCTATGCTACCGTTTGGCGGTCACAAGGGTTCGGCGATCGGCACCATGATCGAACTTCTGGCTGGCATCATGATCGGTGATTTCACCAGCCGCGAGGCACTCGATTATCTCGGCTCGACCGCGTTTGCGCCACGCCACGGCGAACTCATCGTCGCCTTCTCGCCGGAGGCTTTTGCGGCGGGTCGACCAGGAAACCCGCTTGCCCGTGCCGAAGTGCTGTTCGAAGCAATTGTCGGCCAAGGCGCGCGCTTGCCCTCGCAACGTCGTTTCGACGCTCGCGCCCGTGCGGAAAAGGATGGTATCCCACTGACATCAGAGGAGATGCGCCAGCTCGATCGCCTGCAGGAGCTTGGCCTCGATGCCGTGGCCTGAACGACGTTGATATGCAAGTGAAGGCCAGAACAAGATAAAAAGAGGCCGCGCGGGGCCTCTCGCGTATCAAGCCTAAAGCGCGTCGCGATCTTTCAGATTCGCTTCCCGCGCTTTAGGTCTTTCATTTTGCGCATGTCGTTGTCGCAAAACCGCTGCACACTTTTGCGCGACATGCTCTAAGCTGACTGTAACAGCTTAGGCCTTATACTTTTCCACGGCGCCGGGAAGCCTGCTCCACTCGGCGTACCAGCTGTTGAACAGCTTGAACTGCGTCTCGACATAGCCGCGCTGGCTCTCGTTCAAGACATCGCTTTCATTGAAATGAAGCTCGTATTCCTTGTCGCCCTTCAGCACCATCATGTACTTGAAAAAGAGAACCAGATCCGGACCTTCATCGAAAGAAGACAGGACGGCAAGCGCCTGCTCCAGCTCGAGCGCGCGCTGACGCGCATCGACATCACCCTTGGCGGCAGCCTGCGCGAGATTGCAGAGATGGATGACTTCCTTGGGCAGAACGTTGCCGATGCCGGTGATAGCACCGGTCGCGCCGCAATTGACGAAGCCGTGGAAGACCGCGGTATCGACGCCGATCATGAGTGATACCTCATCGTCGCGGCTGGTGATGTTCTCGGCAGCATAGCGCATGTCGGCGGGGCCGCCGAATTCCTTAAAGCCCACGAGGTTCGGATGCTCGGCACGCAGCGCAAAGAACAGATCGGCACGCGTGGCAAACCCATAATAAGGGCTGTTATAGATAACGGCGGGAAGATCGGGCGCGGCTGACAAGATCGCCTTGAAGTGCGCCTTCTGCGCGGCAATCACAGAGCCGCGCGACAGCACGCGGGGGATCACCATCAGGCCCTTGGCGCCCACTTTCTGGGCATGCGCGGCATGGGCAACGGCCGAGGCCGTATTGACGGCGCCGGTGCCAACGACGACAGGTACGCCTGCCTGGGTCAGCCGTTCTACCCCTTCCATGCGCTGCGCATCGGTCAACAGCGGCCAATCGCCCATGGAGCCGCAATAGACGACAGCCGACATGCCCTCGGCAATGAGCTGCTTGCCCTTGCGCACGAGCGCATCGAAATCGGGGCTGCGATCGGCCTTGCACGGGGTCATCAAGGCAGGGATTACGCCGGAGAAAATGCTTGCGGTCATCTGTCTATCCTCTTGTGGCTTGGGCTCGAGTGGATCGGCAACCAGCCGCATTCGCCGCCACGCCTCACCGTCTGTGCAGCATTCATATATCTTTGTATTTAATTTGTCGACAAGAAATATGCAGCTTAAAGACTGACGTCCAGACGCTCCTCGCGCATCAGCAGTTTCTGGATCTGGCTGACGATCTGTTCGGCATGTTCGCGCGCCAGACGCTCGGCAAGCTCGGTATTCCGCGCCTCGATCGCGGCTATGATTTCATCGTGCTCCTCGACGAAGCGGCGCGGCAGCCGATCGTTGTAGGATTGATAATAGAGGCGCAGAAGGCGCCGACCTTCGTTCAGCAAACGCGAGAAAAGGCTGGTGAAATAGGGATTGCGCCCGGCCTCTGCGATCGCAAGATGCAGCGCGGCATTGGTCGAGATCATGGCAAGCGCGTCCTGCGCTTCGACCGCATTGGCGAATTCAGCCTGGAGAGCCCTCACGGCTTCCAGATCCTCCGGACGGTGATATTTCGCCGCGAGCTGCGTCGTGACCCGATACATCAGCACCAGCGCATCGAAATAGCTGTGCATGTTGAGGAAGTCGATCTGCGACACCATGGTCGAGCGATTGGGCAGCGTATCGATCAGCCCCTCACCCGCCAGCCGCACCAAGGCTTCACGGATCGGCGTGCGCGACATGCCGAAACGTTCGGAAAGCTGCACCTCGTCGATGGGGCTGCCCGGCGGCAGCTCCAGATCCAGAATCTCGTCGCGCAAGATATCGTAGACCACCTTCACGCCGGAGCCGCGCTTGCGCTCGTTTCGGAGGCTTGTTTCATGATCCATGGCTGGCTGACCTCTTCTTTCAGCGAGAGAAGTAAAGGGGCCTGCCAGGTAAATCAACGGCGCTTCCGAGCCTTCGCTAAAATCGAGACTCGGCTTCGCGCATATTCAGCGGCGCCGCAAGCTGCGGTCTTCACAGACCACCTCTTCCAGCGCCGACGCATCACGATCTGTAGGTAAAAGGGCAAATAGTGCGGCAAGCTTCAAATTATTATGAAGCCGCGTCATATTTGGCCGGCCGGAGTGCCCACTTTGCGACAAGCACGCTGCCTGGCCCATGCACCGCTGCGAAGAGCAGCCCCGCAAGGAAAACGAAATGGTCCACGAAAAAGCCGAATTCGGCCTGGTTGCCGGCCCAGCGCGCCGGACCGTGGAACGAGAATCCGAGGAAGATGACATAAACGGCTGCAACGAGCGCCGCCGGGGTAAACAGGGCACCGGTCAAGAAGGCAATGACGAGCAGCACTTCAAGGATCGCAGCACACCAGGCCAGGAACAATGGAAACGGGAAACCGGCGGCGGCGATATAGCCGGCGGTCGCGCCCATATCCATGAATTTGAACGAGACAGCCATCACGAAGACGGCAGCGAAGATCAAGCGAGCGGCGAGAATGGCGGCAATCTGCCAAACTGATTGAGCATTTTCCACGATATTCCTCCAGATTGAAGCGGTTGATGCTCCAAGGACGACCGACAGAAGGCGATTCCGACAGGCGGAAGAAAATTATTTTGATGGCGCAACCGCGGCGGATAAAGAAACTGATCGAAGCCGTTTTCGCGAGCTTAGCGCCCGCATCCTGCTGCAGGCCAGGACTGAACCCTGCAGAGACGAGCCTGCAAAGATTGACCCTCTTCGCCACCTATGCGGCAAGAGTCACCCAGGGCTCAGACCCTGCGACATTTTCGCGGGACCGCTTGTTACGAATTCGAGATTGAGAGAGGATGCGCCGCGTACGCGCTACCTATCGCGGCGGCGCAAAAACTAGCCAGCCAACTATGAAAATCTCGTTAACCAAACTTGCTGCAGAACAACGCACCTCATATATGGACGTCGGCTTGGCGTGAGGGCGAACAAGCGGCGGCGGATTTCATTGCCGTCCCGTCAAAATCACTTCACAATCAAACCGTAATGGAATTGCACGCAGAGGAACGATTTGATGGAAGAACCCTGGACGACCAATCGCGAGCCGATCGTGGCGACGGAGCTCGACATCAAGAAGGCAGCTGCGATCAACACGCTCCTGCTTCGCCCCATCGGCATTCTGCCCGTCAAGGCCGGTGATCCAATTCGTCCCTTTGCGCTGGGCCTCTGGAATGAAATCCGTCCGCTTTTGAAGCCTGATGTGCCAGTCATGTCGCTTCGTCGCGCCACCAGCGCGTTTCTGCATTCCAAGCGATACTATCATGCCTGTGCTCAATTGGACTCCATGCGGCACGATCTCGCCGGCAATCCCATCGAGCCGCTTTCGGCAGAGGACAGGCTTGCCGCGCAGCAGCGCCTGATCGCGCTGCGTCAGACACACGCCAAGGCGACAGCTCAGCGCGAAGAGCCGCCTCCGCCGCCGGTCGTGAACAAAGCGGAACTCATTCGAGCCTCCTTGCTGGGCAGACGATCGGACCGCGCCGCTCGCTGACGCACCCTGAGGCGCGCCTCCTATACTTTCTTATTTTATTGCCGGGAGACCGCGACGGAAGCGTCGTTCGTTCTTCCGTGAGGGTAGTGCGCCGTATTCGCCGTACGGCCGCCTTTCGAGATAACATTTGCCAAATCTCGCCTGCTCGACGGAGTCGCGGAGCTCGACGCGATGCCTCGATGAGCATGCGCATTGCCTCCCATGATGTCTATGCATGATCTCCTTCCGCTTCGGATTGCCTGGCAAACGATACAACCGGACCCAAGACTAGGAATATCGATTGGTTAAGAGCGAATAATGCGCTAACTTAGCCTTGCAGAATATTTGGATTGCCAAGATGTTTGATGCCAAGAAATTCATGCTGTCTGGATTATCATCTGCTGTTGGCAGGTTTCATAAGAATAAAACTCTGCAAAAAGCTATTTTCAACGCCATTCGCCTGAACAGAGCGGAAATAGCCGACATCATACTGGACGACAATGCCAGGTTCCTCAGCTATTGCCTGGCCAGGCGAAGCTGGTCGCACGCGCAGATCATGCAGGATCTCTGGGTTTGTTTCGAGCTGGCAGAGAAAAGAAACGGATTTTTCGTGGAATTCGGCTCGACCAATGGCTTGAAGAATAGCAACAGCTGGCTCCTTGAAAAGAAGTTCGGCTGGAATGGGATCCTCGCCGAGCCGAACCCGATCTGGCATTCCGATCTGGCGGCCAACAGATCCGCCTCCATCGAGCATCGATGCGTATCATCGAGTTCCGGCGCGACAGTCAAATTCATCGTCACGGATGAAACTGACCCGGAATTGAGCTCCATTGCAGATTTTTCTCAGGGAGATCATTTTTCCGGCGTTCGCAGTCAGGGGAGACAGATCGAGGTAGAGACCATATCGCTGGACGACCTGCTTGATACCTACAACGCGCCAACCGTCATCGACTACTTTTCGATAGATACGGAAGGCAGTGAGCTGGACATACTTTCTGCCTATAGTTTCAGCCGTGAATTTCAGCTCATTTCCGTGGAGAATAATCCCAAGACCGAAACGGCGATCCAGACGCTCCTTGAAGGCAAGGGATACAGACGCGTATTTCCGCAGTTCTCGCAATGGGACGGCTGGTATGTTTCGCGGACACTGAGAAGCGGAGAAACGCCCCAAATTATAGCGCCTGAATCCTGAGCGACGCTCGGCCTCCCTCGCGAAACAAAGGCATAGGCCATCAGCGCGGCTTTTCTTTCAGTCCGGCATGCCGGGGCGAGCTTTATCGACACCTCCGCGCTCAGCTTTCGCAGAAAGCCTTGCATCCGAACGGGCCTGAAACAGGTTGTTGGTGAAGAGGTCTGACCCGTTCCTCGAGTTCGACCTGCCGATATCCCGTCCGAGCACTTTTACGTAGATGACGTAAAGTAACATGCGCGGAAAAATATACCCAGCCTCGAGCACGGCAGCCAGAATGAAAGACCATGCTAAGATGTCGAGTGGAGAGCTACCAGAGCCGATATTGGAAAGTGCATAACCGACCATCACAATGAGGACGATGATCGTAAAAAGCAGAATTGGTACTCTTAGGGCACATAAAGCCCCGACCGCGAAAGAGACAATGAGACCCCAAGCCATCAAACGTCTAGCTCCGAGTAGTTCATCTTCGATCAAAAATAATACCTATTCATAGTATCCGTGATCTGCGCCTCTGGGACAAGTCGAATATTTCCCGCTTATGCGGTTATACGCCCAATTTTCAGAGAAAGACTAACGATGAGAGCGAAATTACTACTCTGAGATGATTATTGGCTGCGATCGATACGCGCAGAATGCGAAAGCCGCTCTAAAAGCATCCTCTGCTTGCAGGCCTTTTTGGATTTGCCCGAATCTACGGAACCGTTTTGCCGTCACGGAGACAATGCCGGGCCTAACCCATTGTCTGTCGTTTGAGTCAGCGCCTGCGGCTTTTCATCTTCGACGCGAATGACATCGCCGGGCGCGACCGGATCATTGTCGCTCGCAGCCATGCTATGTAAGCTGCCGTCGACGATGCGATCTATCGTGGTCTTGAGCGTGCGTCGCGGATCCTCGCTTGCCAGACTTGCCGCAGCCGCGGGGGCACGCGCTTGAATATTGTCGAGCAGAGCTTGGGTCGTTGCTGACTTCTCCCTGTTGGCTGCGAGGCGATCGCGCACATCTGCCGCCTCGGTCAATGCCTGCGTACGATAACGATTGCTGACATCGGCAATATCGCCATCCGCCTTCGCGATGTCCTGCCGTGCCTTGAGATTGGCAAGTGCCACGTCAAGGTTCTGGCTTTCGAGCTGGGCCAGGTTCTGATTGGCGTTAAGCTCGCGCGATGACACGGTCAACCCCTGGGAGATCAGCTTGTTGACCGTTCCGACATCCTTGGTGGCGAGCTCTATCTGCTTTGCAAGCGAAGCGGCCTTCGAGGTGAGAGCTTCGATCTGATTGCTGGCGAGAAGCTTTGCCTGGTTCAGCGCATCGGTCTCGGTGCGCAAGGAACGCTGTCGCGTATCGAACAAATCCTGCTCTTCGTCCATCATGCGGGCGATAAGCGGATCGTCTGCACGCTGCATCAACTCCGGCGGAAAGCTGATCGAGGGCTTGTTGTCGATGACAGCGTCCAGACGCGCCTGCCGCGCCAGAAGGCTGAGCCGCTCGACATCCAAAGAGCGCAGATCACCCCGGGCGACCACGGCCTCTCGCTGCAGACCGACAAGCGTCGGGTCAGTGACACCGAATGTCCCTCCGGCCATGCTGAGGGCCTGAATGACCGTAAGGCCAGGACTGTAATCATAACGCCCGGGCTTGGCCACCAGACCGGTCAGGAAGAATGGCCGGTATTGCGCCACTTCCACCGAGGCGTTGGGACGCTTTTGCATGCCGACCTGCGTCTTCAACCGCTCGCCGATGCTCTCGGCGACCTGCTCGGAAGTCATGCCGGCTGCCGGTACGGTCCCGATGATAGGCAGCGACAGGTTACCCGATGCCGATATGACAAATTCGCCGGTCAACGGCTGCCATTCGACAGCGGAGCCAGCCATCGGACGCCATTCATATACGCGTATGCGCAACTTGTCCTGAGGGCCGAGGATATAGTCATCCGCATGAGCGCTCGACAAGCCTAGCACGAAAGCCATGCCAACCGCAGCCAGAATGGACAACCCATATCCGGGAGGCCGATTATTTTTCTCGGCTATATTGCCATGGCCCCCTGCCCTTCGTACCGATCTATTCAGCTCCATGGCTTCCACTCCTACTCGACGGCGAAGGCGCCTTATTGAATGCCGCCCTTCCCATCATACACCTAGCCATGAACGACTTTTGGCTGTTCACCGGTCGATCTGTTGACGAAGGACGCAAATCTTCTCATGAAGATTTCCGTTCTGAATTCCGCAGCGCGCGCAACGGCGTCACCTGGACGGAGATCCATACGCTCGAGATGCTCCACCGCTTCGATCAATGCATCGACCGTCTGGGACTCGAAAAAGATGCCTGTCTTCCCGGCAACGACCGTTTCTGTTGCCCCTCCGCGATTGAACGCAATAACCGGTCGACCGCTCGCCATTGCTTCGACGGGCACGATTCCAAAATCCTCTTCGCCCGGAAAGACCAATGCCTTGCAGCGCGCATATTGCTCCTGCAGAACCCGAAACGGCTGCGGCCCCATCATCGTCACTGTCGGCCCCGCCATTTTCTGCAATCGTTCCAGCATTTCGCCACCGCCGATAACGACAAGCTTCATCTTCATTTGGTTGAACGCCTCGATGGCAAGGTCCGGTCGCTTGTAGCTGACGAGTTCGCCAACCATAAGATAATGATCGCCGACTTCCGACTGAGCCACAGGATGAAATGCAGACGTGTCGACCGGCGGGTGGATGATTTCGGCATCTCGCCGGTAGTAGCTCTTGATACGCCGGGCAACTGTCAGCGAATTTGCAGCAAAATCATCGACGCGATTGGCAGTAGCCACGTCCCATGTTCTTAGATAATGGGCGAGTGGCGGCATCATCAGGCGTGTCATGAGGCCGGAACTATCATAATAGCTATTATACATGTTCCAGATATACCTCATCGGTGAATGGCAGTAACACACATGCAGAGCCGTTGAATTGGGTATTATTCCTTTAGCTGGCCCTGATTCACTGCTGATAACAAGATCATATTCATTCAGATTGACCTGCTCGAGCGCCATGGGCATCAACGGAAGATATTTCTTATACATCCGCTTCGCATAGGGAAGCCGATCTATGAATGTCGTATGGACGCGATGCTTCTTAATGATTTCGGAGATAACAGAGGGATCGTAGACATGCGTAAAGATATCGGCACCCGGGTACATCCGGCAAAGGGCCTCAAGAACCTTTTCTCCTCCACGCATTCCAACCAACCAATAATGTATGATTGCGACACGCATGAAGCACCCCATGAACAGAACAGTTATACTGCATTCCATGTATAGTCTGGAGTTATACTGATTTATTCAGCCGCTCCGATATATTCAGGCTTAGCGCCTTGATATCCGGTGCGCCTTTCTGCCGGAACGTGTGCCGGGAGAGATGAGCCGTATCGGATTTAAGCCACTTATACGGGCTGATGCTTTCGCTATGATGCTCGATGAAAGCCCGCATATCAGCTTCCAACTGGCTTGCTGAAGCCTGAGCGCCAAGAGTAGCCCGCCTGCGCCTCATTTCTCCGAACCAGCTCTCAACCTGACGCAACCAGAAAACCGGCGTAGGTGTAAAATGCAGGTGATAACGAGGACGATGCATCAGCCATGACTGAACCAACGCGTTCTTGTGCACCTCGCTATTATCCAAAATGATATGAATATCGATCTCGGGCCGGGCGCTTGCATCAATCTGTTTCAGAAACTCCAGAAACTCGCCGGCACCATGCTGCTTGTGATATTTATCGACCACAAAACCGCAAACGATATCGAGGGCGCCGACCAGTGAGACGGTTCCCTGCCAAGGAGCGGAATCGACGTGAGCTTCCGTTCCGTAGTGGCTTGACGAAGTGGCGGGGCGCTCGTTCTCAAGCTCCTGAAGAAGGCCGCGCTCATTGACGCCCAACACCAGTGCACGATTGGGCGGAGACATGTAAAGCCCAAGAATATCAATGACTTTATCGATGAAAAGCGGATCAGTTGATAACTTGAATGTCTGCATGCGATGGGGCTGCAGACCGAACGCCGCCCATATGCGGCGAATTGTCGTATGCGAAAATCCCGTCGCCGCCGCCATCGAACGGATTGACCAATGGGTGGCGTCCTGGGTGGATTGAAGGGTGCGCTCAATAATGGCCGCAATCTGCTCGTCATCGATCGTGCGCGGCCGACCCGGCCGCTCCTGATCGAGAAGCCCGTCAGTACGATTTTTCAAGAAGCGCCGCCGCCACTTGCCGACGGTGTTCTCATGGATTCCAAGCTTCGCCGCCACGGCCTTGCTGGTCATGCCATCTGCGCAATAAAGGATGATCTGGCATCGTTCGGCCATAGAGCGCGTTGCCGCCCGACGCCGATGCACTTGCAGCTCCAGATAATCCCGCTCTTCCTTACTCAAAACCAAGGGCTCTGTGGGCCGTCCGGTCGCATTTGCCATCGCTAAGCTCCCCTGCCAACAAGTACTCACTAAATAACGCGAACTTATGTTCCGGTCACCATTCACACAACTAAATATATATAGAGACGATAACCGCCATATATATCAAGATATACAAAAATAAGTTGTGTAATAACTCGAATTTATCGGAAATAATGCACATATATTGCAGAGCAACAAAGACATTGTCAAATTATTTATTATTTGTTAATCTCAAACTACATTCGATCTCGGCGCGGGACAGCGCCTTTCTAAACATTGCTGACGACATTTCTTTGTTTCTTCCGAATGCGGGGCAAGCTGATGAGGGAAATTAACGTTAGACGTGAGCTCGATACACTGAGCGATCTGGGGACGCGTCGCCGCAGCGGCACGTCCATTCGTCGGGCAAACAACAGAACTCCAACCTCCAGCACCACCAAGCGTTGCGTTGATGCCACCTTGGCCGGAGTGGCATTGGTTGTATTGGCGCCAATGATTGTCATGGTCGTGGCTATTCTTTTGGTAACGCAGGGGCGACCGATCTTCCATTCGCATCGACGCGTGGGCAAAAATGGGGTCCTGTTTCCCTGCCTCAAATTCAGAACGATGGTCAAAAATGGCGAGGAAGTTCTAGCCCAGCATCTTGATGCCAATCCTTCCCTCAGGGCCGAGTGGAACGCGACGCGCAAACTGAAGGACGACCCCCGCGTCACGCAATTCGGCAGGCTGCTGCGCAAGAACAGCGTCGATGAAATTCCCCAGCTTTTCAACGTGATACGTGGAGAAATGAGCCTTGTCGGGCCACGGCCGATCGTCACAAGCGAAGCCGAGCTGTATGGGGCACATTTTGCCGACTATATCCGCGTCAGGCCCGGCCTGACAGGCCTTTGGCAGGTCAGCGGCCGTAGCGACACCAGCTATGATACGCGCATCGCACTTGATGTGCGCTATATTGCCGAACAGAGCCTATGGGGCGACGTCGTGATCATGGCCAAGACCATTCCGGCCGTCTTGTCATCGCGAGGCAGCTACTGATCCGGCTGCCTCGGATGCATATTACATGCGATTGAATACGAGCTGCGTAAGCTTCCATTTTCGTAAGCCGTAGCTACCAAACGACCCAGTATAGATTTCCAGAACCTCCTCGGCAGTCGACAGGAGGTATAACTCCTGGCAGGGAAGGGTTAGCTTTGCACGATATCTATCTCACCGACCAATATGCCGAACTGAACCCGACGTGGCACGAGGAGGATTCCCCGTGGAAGGCACATCAGATCGAAGCGATTATTCGCAAAAATCGGCTGAACTTCGACAGCCTTTGCGAAGTCGGCTGCGGTACAGGTGAAATCCTCCTGAATCTGTCGCGCTCCTTTCCAAAGGCACATTTTACCGGCTATGAGATTTCCCCCCACGCCTATCAAAGAGCAAAGACGAAGGAAACCAGTCGCGTTTCCTTTCAACTGAGCGATATACTTGAGGAGAAGGATAGTACTTTCGACGTCGTCGTCATTGCCGACGTGATCGAGCATGTCGAAGACTATATTTCCTTCATCAAGGGGCTGCGCTCTTGCGGTCGCTACAAGATCTTCCATATCCCGCTCGACCTTTCCGTGCAGTCCGTCCTGCGTGCTTGGCCGATCGCGAATTTGCGCGATAATGTCGGGCATCTACATTATTTCTTCAAGGATACGGCGCTGGCTACCCTGCGGGGCTGCGGCTACTCCGTTATCGACTATGCATATACTGCAAGCCGCCTGGAATTACCCAATCAGGCTTTCAGCAGCACATTGATGCGGCTGCCGCGCAGGCTGCTTTATTCGATTCATCCGGATTTGGCAGTGCGAATCCTTGGCGGCTACTCTCTTCTCGTTCTTGCAGAGTAGTCATCCATGGCATCAGCGCAAACCCATGCCGGCGCCTGCGATGCGGCAGATTTGCAGCTTCGCTCCGACGTGTCCGACTCGCGAGGCGCTCCGAACCACAACGCTGTCCAGCGTCGATCTCGTGGTCGCGAGGCTCTGCCATGAGTATCGAGCCGATCGGTATCGTTGCCATTCTATGCGGGCTCTTCTGCCTCTTCCTCAGCGATAGTGCAACCGTCATAGCCCTGGGAGTGGCGGCTGTATTCGGATCGGCAGCGGCAATGTTCGTCGGAGCCGCCAATATTCAACCCGGCCATGTTATGCTCGGCTTCCTACTATTGGGTGTCATGACGCGGGAACGCGCAACACGCGAATTTCTCCACGCGTTGAAATTCGGCGAACCTGGCTTCTGGTTCGCCCTCCTTGTCTTTTATGGCGTGCTGAGCGCATACTTTTCGCCGCGGATTCTGTCGGGCGTCACCCAGATCGTACCCCTCGGCACGACAATATTTGACGATAGCCGATCGACGGTTCCGCTTGTTCCTGTCTCGAGCAATCTTACGCAAAGCGTCTACATGGTGGGCAATCTTCTTTGCTACGCGTTGACGGTTGCGATTGCCTCCAATTGGCGCGGCTTTAACGCGGTCTTGACCGGGCTTCTTGCCTATGCCGTTGCCAACACTGCCTTTGCATTTCTTGACGTCGCCACCTATTCCACGGGCACACAAGGCATGCTCGCCTTCATACGAAATGCCCAGTATGTTCTCCATACCGACGATCAGATTGCCGGCGTCAAACGCATCGTTGGATCATTCACCGAAGCCTCTTCCTTTGCACGCTCAACCCTCGGCGTCTTTGCCTTCACCGGCACACTCTGGCTCTGTGGCCGCCGTCCTTATCTCACTGGTTTTGTCGCCGTGACGTCGCTTATCCTGGTTGTGATGTCAACATCTTCAACCGGCCTGGTAGGCGCCCCCGTGATGGGTTTGATCCTTTACCTAACGGCAATTGCCGTCGGAGGGCATAAGAATGCCCGCCGCTTCAGTACCCTGGCGATCGTATTCATACCGACGATTGCGACCGCGGCGGCGCTACTGATCGCGATAGATCCTGAGGTGTCGAAGACCGTATATAATTACATCGACATCATCGCACTCGGCAAATCCACGTCCGACTCCGCCGTTGAGCGGGGCTCCTGGAACATGGCCGCAATCCAGAATGTCGTTGACACCATGGGCGTAGGCGTCGGTCTCGGCACTGCTCGCACCTCCAGCTTTGCCCTTGCCCTTCTCGCAAATGTCGGCATCGCCGGCACGATTTTCTATCTGCTTTTCGCCTTCGGAGCATTGATCAGGAAGCGTGGAACCCCCGGCAGCCTTACCGCGGATGCGCGGCTGGCGGCCTGCAACGGCTGCTTCGGCCTCCTTGTCGGCGATATGCTCGTCAGCCCCGTCATCGATCAGGGTCTATTCTTCTGCATGCTTGCCGGACTGGCGTCGGCCCTGCCGGAACGCAGCAGACAACATATACGCACCGGTCGCCCTATAGGAGTAGTCACCATATGAGCGCTGGCGCCCTTTTTGCGGTCAACGGCCGCTTCCTCGGTCAGAACCCAACGGGCGTGCAGCGTTACGCATCGAATGTGGTGCGCGCGCTCAACACGGCGCTTGCCGCCGCCAATGAACGGGCGGCGATCATTGCCCCTTCCGGGACAACGGATCCGGGGTTCAGTCATATGCCGCTTATGCAATCCGGAGCGCTTTCCGGCCATCCGTGGGAACAGATCACCTTGCCGGCTCAATGGCATGGCCGCCTTCTCAACCTCTGCAACACGGCGCCGGCAACAAAGGCCGATCAAATCGTATGCATTCACGACGCCAACGTCTTCACGACGCCGGATAGCTATAGCCGCGCTTTCCGGATCGTCTATCAGACGCTCCAGCCGCTTCTCGTGAAACGCTCGGCCCGCATCGTCACCGTGTCGCATGCAGCGGCACGCCAGATCACCAGACATCTGCCGATCCGGATCGAAGACATCGCCGTTCTTCCCAACGGTCACGAACATGCATTTGGCTGGAATCCAGCACTTGCGCAGATTGCGCCGGGCTTCGTCGCCGAAACCTTCGAGCGATGCGATCGTCAGTTCATCCTGGCACTCGGATCCAAGGCGCGGCACAAGAACCTTGCCCTGCTCGTTGACGCCGCACCGGGCCTCGATGAGATGGGCATCGATATCGTGATTGCCGGTGGCGATGCAGGAATTTTCGTTCCCGGCGCACTCAAGGAAAGGCCGAACGTCCATATGATAGGGCGCGTTTCGGATCACGACCTGGCTTACCTGCTCGAAAGAGCGCTCTGTCTTGCCTTTCCATCCCTAACGGAAGGCTTCGGCCTGCCGATCGTGGAGGCGATGGCGCGTGGGTGCCCTGTCGTCGCCTCT
This sequence comes from Rhizobium tropici CIAT 899, assembly GCF_000330885.1. Taxonomy (NCBI): domain Bacteria; kingdom Pseudomonadati; phylum Pseudomonadota; class Alphaproteobacteria; order Hyphomicrobiales; family Rhizobiaceae; genus Martinezella; species Martinezella tropici. The sequence continues at coordinate 473,223 of NC_020062.1, read as the reverse complement.
TACAGTGCAAGCATACCGGAAGTCTGCGGCGACGCCGCCCTGCTTGCCTCGCCGACCGATCCGGCGGCATGGGTTCGGCAAATCCGAGCACTGAAGGAATCCCCGGGAATGCGCATCGATCTGATGGGACGGGGATACGACCAGATCAAGAATTTCTCCTGGTCGCAGACAGCCGCCGGCTACATGGAGCTGCTTGCTCAACCCATCGCCCGGCCGAAAACCTATAAGCCTTCCGGAATCGGCACCCCCCATATTGCGGTTATCGTCGCAACGCGCGGACGGCCAGCGACCGTAGACGCGACCGTGCGCCACCTGCTGGCCACGCAGACGTTGAAACCTAAAACAGTCATCGTCTCCTGTATCGATGCCACGGATGCCGGCAATCTCATTGGTCATCCCGACGTGACCGTGGTGACAGGCCCCGGGGGGTTGACGAAGCAGCGAAATACCGCGCTTTTGAACATCCCCGAGGAATGCGAGATCGTCGCTTTTTTCGACGATGATTTCCTGGCAGACGCGAATTGGCTGGCGGCGGCGGCAAGGGCGTTTCGCGATGACAATCAGATCGTGGGCTTCACCGGCCGGGTGCTCGCCGATGGCGTCGGCGGCCCGGGGATTGGCTTCGAGGAAGCTTTGCGTCTTATCGAGGCCGCCCCAACGAGCGACTGGGCCTGGGTAGAGCCCTACAGCCCCTACGGATGCAACATGGCCTTCCGGGCGGAAGCGATCGGCGAAACGCGTTTCGACGAACGTCTTGTCCTTTATGGCTGGCTGGAGGATCGCGACTTTGCTGCAGCCCTCGGCAAGCGCGGGGGGCGCTTCGTCAAATGTGCGGAAGCTTTCGGGGTGCATATGGGCGTGAAGAGCGGCCGCGTCAGCGGGGACCGCTTTGGTTATTCGCAGGTGATCAACCCCATTTACATGCTGCGTAAGGGAACGATGACCGGCCCGATGGTCGCCAATCACATCTTCTGCAACATGGCCATGAACTTTTCGCGGGCCGTCTGGTCGGAACCGTTCATCGACAGATGGGGTCGCGCAAAAGGCAATCTCATTGCAATCAAAGATCTCCTTTACGGGCGCCTTGAACCCGAACGGGCGGCAAAATTGCCGACGCAAAGCAACGCAGAACAACTCAAGTCGGAGGTGAGGACTAGATGACGCAAAACGCCCCGTCTCTACTGGAACGGTCGTCACGGCTTTGGCGGTTGGACGAACTGCCCACGGACAAGACCAGCGAAGGGCCGGTCGCGCTGCTGCGATCGCTGTGCATGCTCGCGCTGCGGCACAAGACGAAGCTTATTCTTTGCACGGCAGTCGGCGTCGGCCTGGCAGCAGCCTATGCGCATTCATTGCCGCGCACCTACACGGCGACGGCCACCGTCTTGCTCGAACCTCGCCACCTCACTCTGACTTCAAGCCAGGACGCCCAGAATTTCGACCTCAACAGAGCAGACGGCGAGCTTCAAATCATCCGTTCCGAACGTCTGCTCTCGGCCGTATTCAGCAGCCTCAATCTTGCCAGCAACCCGGAGCTTGGCCCGCAGCCGCCAAGCATAAGTGCGTTTGTCATCGGCAACATAACGGGTGCAATAAACTACGTGTGGTCTGCCATAAGCAGCCCTGACACGGGGAAAGCCCCTCGTTCCGATACCACGTCGGGCACACCGGCAAATAGCTCGGCTGGCGATGCGTACCAAGCAGCCTTCTCGAATTTTACGCAGCATCTGGACGCTCGCCGTGTCGGTCAATCCTATGTTATCGAGATCAGCTATTCCTCGTCCAATCCGACGCTTGCGGCACGCATCGCGAACGCTACCGTTTCCGCCTACATCCTGCAGGCTGTAAGCTTCAAAGACGAAATGGCTCGGGCGGGAACCGAGGTACTTCAGTGGCGCCTTGACGCGCTGGCAGCCCAGGTTACCGCCGCGACCGATGCCATGAAGCTGGGAGCCTTGCCTGCGGTACCGACGCCCGATGGCGATGCGCGAATTATTGGCGCGGCACTTGTACCGCTCAGTCCATCGGGGCCACGCGCCACCTTGATTACCGTTTTGGGCGGCATTCTCGGCGTGCTCTTCGGCTTCTCGATCATCGTTCTCAATATCGCCTTCGATCGCAAGGTTCGCAATGCGAAAGATCTGGCGCGGGATACGGGAGTACCCTGTCTCGGAAGCCTGCCGGATCCGGCTGGCCGGACGAGCACCTTGCGTGGAACCTACAGCAGGAAGTCCGCGGTTGTCGTCAATCAGCCGGGCAGCGCCTATGCCATGGCCATTCACAATCTCAGGACATCCATCGAGATCGCATGCTCGACGATCCGAAGTGAACGAGGACTCATCATTGCGATTACCGGATGGGAGCCTGGGCAGGGCATCTCGAAGATGGGCGTCAGCCTGGCGCAATTCCTCAGCCGAAGCGGCCGGCATGTCACCCTCTTTTATGACGAGGCGGGCCAGCACAACCACAGCAATCGAGAGTCGGATGATCTGCTGATGACATCGCTGGCAGATGCTCTCGTCGACGATATGCGGCCCGAGCAGATATTGCTTTCCAACGGACGCAATGACGGACAAGGCATCGCCCGTTTTCCGATCCATTCCACCAACGCACTAACAAATCTCTATGTCGATTTCCGCGACAGAAGGGCGGGACGGATCGTGGAGACGGCAAGAACCAGAGGCGACGTACTCCTGGCGTTGCCTCCCGTCGGCAGCTCGTCGGATGCGGTGGCGCTGTCTGTCCACGCCGATGCCGTGGTGGTGATTGCCAGCGCCGGCAGGACAACGACCGACCAAGTCAACGATACCTTGCTACAATTGCGACGCGCCGGCGCCAATGTCATCGGCACGGTCATCGATCTGGCAAAGGCATGATGCATGTCAAATCAAGCCGGTAGAACTTGTTTCAAGGCACCCGCTATTTCAATAAGATAAATCCAGATGAAACCGCCAAGAATTGCCGTCGTCATCACGTGCTGGAATTATGAAACCTATGTGGCGAATGCGATCCGCAGCGTCGTATCGCAGGATTGCGACGAATGCGAACTTGTCGTCATCGACGACGGTTCCACCGATATGTCGTGGGATGTTATCCAACGTGAAGGCGTCGCAGCCTATCGCATTGAAAACAGTGGTCAGAGGGCGGCCGGCCTTTATGGCCTGGAGCGAACGCAGGCACCTTTCGTACTGTTTCTGGATGCGGATGACGAGCTGGCACCGGGCTCCCTTGCGACCATCCTGTCGGAATTGGACGACGACGTTGCCAAACTTCAATTCTCGCTGACACGGATCGATCATCGCGGAGACACTCTCGGCGCCGGCACGACCCTCGAAGGATTTCGAGATCGCCACGTGATTGCAGACAGCGTGCTGCATACGGGTGTTTATACCAGTCCTCCGACATCGGGAAATGTCTTCAGACGCGACGTCTGCGAGTATTTGAGAGAAATGGACTATGATCCGGCAATCGACGGATTGCCGCTCTTCGTCGCCCCTTTCATGGGCGATATCGTCAGCCTGCCGCAAAGGCTTGGGCGCTACCGCATCCACGGCAAAAATTTTTCCGGACTAGGACGCGCGGTCGATCCAGCCCCGTTGCGCCAGGAACTACGCCGCTTTGTTATGAGGATGGAGCACTTGCGCCGAATTCTGGAGCCAACCGGACGCGCAGACGCGCTCGTTCGACCGGAAGAGGCCTATTATTATATCGAGCGCAATTTCTATCTGGCGATCGCGGAAGGCAGGCGCCCCCCGATCAAGTGCTTCCTTTCTCTGCTGCGAAAACTCCAACACCAGCAATACCCGCTGAAGACCAAGGGGACGATTGCGGCATTTTGCCTGCTCACGATGATATTGCCGAACCGGAACGCCCGCCGCGGCCTCGCCTACCGGCTGAACGGCGGCAACCGTTCGACCGTCGGACTTCTGCAGGCTTTGATGTAACGAAGCCATCCTTCACGCGCGGTACAAGCGAAGGATCACCGGCGATCGGCCAATTCGAACCGCCCTTGGCCCGCGATCAGGCGCATGCCGAGCGCCAGCAGCGTACCGACATAGGCCGCCGCGCCGGTTCCCGCAACGAAGGCAAGCTCGAAAACGTGGTTCAAGGCACGCCCGGCCAATGCGTCGCGCAACATGACGACCCATAGGACCATCACCGCGGCGGCAACGCCGATTTTCCAGAGATTCTTCAGCTGGGTCCCTATTCCAAGCTCCAGCTGCCGCCGCACCTCACGCAGATAGAACGCGAACATGATGGTTGAAAGGAGCACTCTTGCTGCGCTGACGCCCGTGATCGAGAAAAGATAGAAGCCAATCGATATCAGTGTGATCCGCAGGCACAAATCGATGCTGTTGAGCCGGAAGAGGACATGCGGGCGATCAAGCGCGAGACTGACCGAATACAGCGTCTGAAAGTAAGGTATGGGGATCACGGACAAGGATAGAAGGCTCAGTAAGGGAGCAGCATCTTTCCATTTCTCTCCGAGAAGGAGATCGGTAACGAGATCTGCCGTCAGAAATATTCCAATGCACGCCGGGACGGAAATGAGCATTGCAAACCGAGCCGCCTTTAGAAAGGCCAGACGCATTCGCTGCCGATCCGAAGTTATGAGCGAGAATGCAGCCATGACTGGCTGCAGTGCGGGACCGATGAGAGACTGTGTTGGAACAACGGAGACATCGCTGGCAACCGCGTAGCGTCCAAGCGTCGTGCTATCGGTCGTCGCACCGATGAGAAAGCGATCGAACTGCCAGTTGAGCGCCGAAATCAATTGTGCGGAACTAAACCATCCCACGAATCCGGCAAAATCCGAGAGACGCCGCAGCGAAAACGCCGGCCGATATGGTGCAAGCAGATAGGAAACTACCACAGCCGCCACTGAATTGGTGACGAAATTCGCGGCGATTGCCCAATAGCTGCCTCCCGAAAAGACCGTGATCATCGCAATGACAAAGGCACATAGTTTTCCGCTGAATTCCAGAAGGAAGGTCTGACGAAAGCCGAGCTCCCGGACGAAATGTACCATCGCCGGACTACAGAAACCCCTGGCAATCGGCCCGATCGCCAGAACGGCAATCAGCGGAGTGAGTTGCGGATTGTGATTGATCAACGAGAAGGGCCAGGCGGCGGCCAGGACGATGAGCGCAATCAGGCCGCTTCTTACGACACTCAGCGTAAAGCCCGTATCGAGGTGACTCTTGTCGACCATATCGAGCCGAACCATCGCCTGCGTGACAGGCACTTCCAACACCGTATCGACAACCACGACAAGCGACATTGCCAGTGCCGCCAAGCCGAAATCGGCGGGTGTCAGGATACGAGCGAAGAGCAGAAGCGTGCAGAAATCGACGAGGCGGCCGATAAAGCGTGAAACGACGAGCCAACCGGCTCCCTTGAAGGCTTTGAACGCAAGCATGCGATCCTAATGCTCCGTCTGTCTGGGCCCCGGCCCGCGGCTGCGACGGCGCAACGCATAGACCTGATGTCGAAAGCAGCTCATCGCTGACGGCCGCTCCGAGGCTTTGCGAGCCGGAACGATCCCCGTTCCCCATCCGGGATCCGTCGCTCTCCTAGAGAGACAGTTATGCGCCATATCACTCATGTACATATCCTTGGCAGCCTCCGTTGTTCAGCGATACAGCCGGGCCGAGACCCCTCGCAGCACATGCGCCATTTCCAGCGCCGCAAGCAGCGGCGGCTTGAAGCGGGGAAAATCACGAGCGATGGCGCCCTCGCGCCAAAGATGGGATTTCACCGACATCAGCTTCGCGGCCAGGGCGACTTTCTGCGAATGATTGAGCACTTGAACAAGATCGGAGCGGCCGAAATCCACGGAGCGGGCGCCGACGTCGAGCGCGACAACATCGCTGGGGCTTGGATTGATGATCGCCTGCTTCAGACGAAGCCACGCACGCCCGGCATCCTGCAGAACCTGGCCTCCCGTCTCGACCTGTTCGATATATTGCAGCGCGCCAGTCAGAAGCGGATTTCCGGCCGACGGATCCACCGCGCCGAACCGGATATCCCCGGCATTGGAGACGACGGCACCCTCGGCTGTCTCACTGAAATGACGAACGGAAGAGAGTGCCGGCTCGAACAGGCTTTCGATGATCTGCCAGTACCGTAGAATGACGGTTTCCGGCTTGAAAGGGTTATAGAGATTCTGCTCGACGACAAGGCCGGCGACCCTGGGAAAATGATCCTCACTCAGACCCTTGTAGTTGCACCGGGCAAACTGGATCGTCTCGAAGCGCTGTTGAGGAAACCCCGCAGACAGCAGGCGCTGCGTGCTGCCGTAAAAGCCGGTATCACAAAGTATGATGCGCTGCGCTCCGGCAGAGATCTGTTCCAGGTGGCGAGCAAAGAGAGCGTTCTGCTTGCGAATGTCATCGAGAACGTCTCGCCCAGCATCCGTGTCCAGAAGGGCGAAGAACCGCGCGGGATCGAATATATGGCGCCAGGTATCAGGCAATTCATAGGCACGCCCGCCCAGGGCGCGAGCCACATCTGCAAAGCTTCCACCCTGGAATTCGCGTCCAAGCTCATCCAGGACCGCGGGGCTTCGAAGGACGACCGCCGAGCGCGCGGCGACAAGCCTCGAAATCTGGATATTGTCACGCTTGAGATCGAGGGGAAGCCCCAGCTTTTGCACGACGCGCTCGAACGCCTCGCGGATGCCGATGCCGCCGCGCGCGCAGAAGAGCAGCGCGGTGTCATGCCCAAGTCTGGCCTGCGCAGCATAGAGCCAGATATAGAGGCAGAATTCTGCAACGATCGGTCCGAAGACATCTCGGCCAAACAAGACCTTGTCGCTTAGAGTGGGTGGCGGAGGGACGTTCCGCCAAGGCTGCCTCCCCAATCGACTGATCGCCTCGGTCTTTGCGCCGTCCAGGCGCGAGGCGTAGCGTTCCAACCGGCTCTTGGGCAGGTGAAGTGTGCGCAACCCCATCGAGGCCGGCATTCGAAAATCGGCGATATCGTCATCGCCTATGTGCAAGACGCGAGATGGAGCAACGGACTCGTTCTCGAGCATGGCGGCGAACAATGCGCCATAGCGCTTGCTTGCCTGGGCGTCGGCGCTTGAATAGACGCGATCGATCAGGCCTGGGCCATGAAAATGATTGATCAGCACCGTAAGCTCTGCAGCGGAAAGCGCTGTATCGCTGACGGCGACGATACGGATTCCCGCCTCGCGAAACTGCCGCAGCAGGGCGGCAAGCCAGGCGTTTGCGCGAAGAGCCGTCTTCTCGACCGAAAGCTCTATGGCGATGCGCTCTCCGACAAGATCGTCCGGCAAGCCAAGCAATTGGAGCTGCCTGCAGATAATGTCGCTCAGTTGCACTTCGCCAACCCCGCCGCCCATGTTGAGCGCACGATAGGCGAACTTCTGCGCGAGAAGGCGGCACCTGACCAGTTCAGCCTTCTCGACAAACAGTCCCTTTTCTTTCAGGAGGCGGGCAAACCGGGTTTCGCCGGCGGCAATGCGCGAACGCTGCGACGTTCCGCGACGCAACAGCAGTGTGTCGAATACATCGGTGGAAATCAGGTCGATTTCGCCAAGATTCTTGTAGACATCGTCGAGGCTTGGCCGCAGCACGAGATAACTCCCTCGGCGTTCACCGGAATAGTAATAATCGACACAGTCGTAATTTATTCGCAATCAAACCTGGCGCTCATCAGAAGACGAGCCGATCCGCCGATGATCTAACTACACAAATACGGATATATCAAGTAAAATTGCAATATAGATTGAGTATTCACTCGAATTTTTGTTCCATATAGAACTTACACAGATTTGTGATACACCATTAATGAAGTGAGTTCCGAGCACTTTTCGACTTAGACTTTCAATAAGCAAAATTTAATCTAGTGCATGAAAAGCCGCAGCAGGGGACGCTTCCATGAACGATGCGGGTCATTATGCCGCCAACGATGTTATCGCCGAAGTAGAGAGATTTGATGCCATAGTGCTCGGGGCAGGCATCTCTGGGCTGGTATCCGCCTCGGTCCTCCAAAAGCAGGGCTATCAGCGTATCCTGATCGTCGATACCTACGGCCATGTCGGGGGCAATCACATCGACTGGTCGCATGGAGGATATACATTCGATATCGGCAGCCTGATCTTTCAGGACGACTCCCCGTTGCTTGCCCATTTTCCGGAATTGCTGCCGCTCTATGTTCCGATCGAACCGACATGGGCGCGCTTGAACCCTCAGGGAATGATCACTGCCTATCCGATTTCGGTACGCGATGACATTTTCAGCGCCGGCGCCACTGAAGTAGTCCGAATTTTCTCCTCGGTCATTTTCGCGCGGCTCTTTCAGCGAAAGATGCGCAACGCGAAAGAATTTGCCCGCTTTTGGATCGGGAGCCGCCTGCTGCATCGCTCCGGCCTGGAATCCTACATGAAGCGTTTCTATGGAGCTGCCGTCGAAAGCATAGACATCGATCTCGCCCGCAAGCGGATGCTTTGGATCAGCGAGCATGCCTCCTTGAAAAATCAGATCGCGCGGGCATTCAGACGCAGTCACAAAGGACCGAAAAACCGGCAGATGGCTCGCCCGAAGGAAGGTTTTCAATTCCTCTACCGGGCTGCAGTCGAACGATTGGAGCGGCGTGGCGCGCAATTTCATTTGGCAGCGGACATGCAGACGATCCGCAAGGTCCACGATCAGCTTCACCTGCAACTGCAAGACAGGGTCGTGGCTTCACATCGTGTTATCTCGACCATACCCATTCATATGGCCGAAAAGCTGTGTGGCCTCGATTCCGGCCGGAAGCTTGAGACGATCACCCTCATCTCCCTCTATTTCAGCTTTTCCGGCAATCGCGGCTTTTCGCAACCAATCATCTATAATTTCTCGCATCAAGGCGCCTGGAAGCGCCTGACGATGTACTCCGATTTCTACGGTCGGGTCGATGATCGCGATTATTTCACAGTCGAGGTCATCGGCAACCAGATCGGCTGCTCGATAGAACGCGCCGAGAGTGACTTCAGGGATCATGTTTACGCCAACGGCCTTTTTGAGGGTGATCTCAAATTGGAAGGAAGCGACATGCTGGGAGAAGCATATCCCATCTATAGCAAGGGTGCTGCTGGCCATGCTGCCCAAGCAATGCAACAACTCCTTGCTTTTGGCCTCGAATCCTTAGGCCGTCAGGGTGGCTTCAACTATCAGCCAACAGCACGGGCTTCAACGGTGGAAGCAGAAGCAGCACTGCAAAGGCCAATACCATAAGCATTGACAACAGCACTCCGGTATAATTGGAAATACCATTCGAGATAGCAGCGAATTCTATAATATAAACACGATGCTCTATCATTGCCATGCCGAGACAGCTAAAGCATACTACGTCAGCATCCTCGATATATCGTGTTTATATTTATCACACTTATATAAGGTGCATTCATGCGGATCTTGCATATACTGAATCACACGAACAGGCTGAATGGACATGTCCATGCAGCAGTCGATCTGGCATGTGCACAGGCCCAATTGGGACATGACGTATGTATTGCAAGCGGCGGCGGTGATTTCGACCCGCTGCTGCACAAGAATAATGTCGCAACGGCAATGGTTGACCACCAGCGAAAGCCGGTCAATCTCTTGAAATCATCCTTCGCCTTGCGCAAGCACGTCCATGCATGGCAGCCCGATATCGTTCATGCCCATATGATGACAAGTGCAGTTCTGGCGTGGCCGATTTGCAGATTGTCGGGCACTCCGCTCATCACCACTGTTCACAATGAATTCGAAAAGAGCGCGATCTTGATGGGCCTTGGAAACCGCGTCATCGCAGTCAGCGAGGCCGTGCGCGCTTCCATGCTCAGGCGGGGTATACCGTCATCGAAGCTTTGTGTGGTCCTTAACGGGACGATCGGCTCGGTCCGCTCCGAAGGCCGCAGCAGAACGCCGGTCGATCTGCCATCTCCGAGCATCCTTTTTGTCGGCGGCCTACATCCGAGGAAAGGCCTGCCCGATCTCTTTGAGGCCTTTCGCCTGGCACATGAACAGCATCCCGAGGCCAGACTTGTTATCGTCGGAGAAGGGCCCTTCCAAACCAACTACATGGAAATGGTGGCAAAGATGGAGTGCGCTTCGGCCGTCGCCTTCCTGGGCGCCAAGGAGGATCCATTCCCTTGGATGGCGGCGGCGGATATTTTTGTGCTGCCGTCACATGCCGATCCGGCTCCGCTGGTTCTCTCCGAAGCCCGCGAGGCAGGATGCGCGGTTATCGGCAGCAAAGTGGACGGGATCCCGCAGCTCCTGGAATACGGGGCGGCAGGAATACTGGTGCCGCCGCACGATCCACCCGCTTTGGCAGCCGTGCTCTGCGAACTGCTTGGGGAACCCGCCCGAATGCAGGAGTGGAAGGATAAGAGCCAAGTTCATCTCGACCGCCTGACGATCAGCCGCGTTGCCCATGAGACGCTTGATATCTATGGCAGCGCTCTTGCAGCCGGCTCGAAGAACGCAGCCGTCGCCGCGTAACTTAAACCGTCAGGGACGATGCAATCGATCGAGGAGAAGCAGCAATGCCAAGCCTGACATCCCGGCGCAACGTGCTGATAGGCACGGCATCGTTGGCAGCGGCCGGCGGCCTGCTGCTTGCAAACCGTCATCCGGCGGCACAGGTACAGCAGGACCCGACCGAAGGCCGCACCGTCATCTTCGACGAAAACTTCGCAGCGCTCGATCAGACGATCTGGCATGCCGGGGCCAAGGCGACAACCTTCGACAGCGGCTTTTACGGCAGATCGGCCTTCAGCCGCTTCGGTGGCGAGGAAGGGTTCGATCCTTATGCGATCGTCGACGATCCATCCGCCAGCAACGGCAAGGCACTGCAGATCTCGGCTCAATATATTGGGCGCCCTATGCAGGTGCCGAACTATTACGGCAACAATCTTCCCGAATATCAATGGATATCGGGCAATATCCAGACGGCGAAGCCTGACGGTACGATCCTGAAGGGTTGGCGACAGGGCTATTTCGAGGCGCGGATGTGGTTTCCTGCCCATCCCTTGAGCTTTCCGGCTTTCTGGCTGATGAATGGCAGAAGCATTCTGTTTCCCGCAACGAGCAACGAACTCGACATAGTCGAGCAGAAGGGCTGGGAGCATGATTTATACGGCGCCTATCTGCATGAATGGGGCAAGCCCGGCGAGCATCACGAAGGCGTGGGCGTTCCCACGGATGTCGATATCACAACCGGCTATTTCCGCTATGGCCTGCTCATCGAAGGTGCACGCTGCCGCTTCTATTTCGAACGCAAGCAAATCGCCGATCCAAAGACCGGCGGGCTCATCGAGTGGACGCTCGGACGCGCGGCAGAGATGGACGCGCAGAACGATGTCTTTTGGCCGCTCCTGACGCTTGCTCTGCGCTCGGATGTCCCCTTCCCCGATCCTTTGCAGCCGCAGGATCGCCAAACCCACATGCGTGTCGACTACATGCGGGTCTATGCATGATATCCCTAAGACCCGGGGGCGCCGGGTTTCATGATGCCGTCATCTTTCAGGCAATCAGCGGTGCAGGTCCCATGGCGGCTATCCGCAAGGCATCTGCGTGAACATCCACGACGCGTTCTGTGTCGTAAATATCAATGAAGTTTTGCCGAAATTCGGCATGCGCACGCTCTTCCTCGAGATGGTCGCAATAATAAAGCATCGCCCTGACGAGCTCCTCGCCTCCGGAAACCGGCACGAGAAGGCCGAGGCGTCTATCGACCAATATATCGCTCGGGCCAAATTCACAATCGGTCGAGATGACCGGCAGCCCAAATCGCAACGCCTCACATATTGCCAACGACCACCCTTCCCAGCGTGATGTCGACACATAGACGTCACTCGCCGCCAGTGCCGGTGAGGGATTGTCCGGATGGTGTTCGACGCTTACCACGGCTGCGAGCCCCAAATCCCCTATCTGGTTGCGTAGTTCAGCCTCGCCGTCTCCATAACCCACGACCTTCAGCCTGATATTAGGACGAAGCTTGTAGGCTTCGGCAAATGCCGTGAGGAGAATGTCCTGCCCCTTCTGGAAGGAGAAGCGACCGACATTGACAAACGTGACGCACCCCTCTTCTCCCTCGGGCTTTTGAAGGGCATCGAAACGTCTGACGGGATTGGGTAGCCAATATTGCCGGACGTTGCTTCTGAACATCGCTTTGAACGATTCAAGCTGCCTTGGCGACGTGCCGAACACATAGGTCAGCCGCTTGATGAAATAGATCCTCATCAGGAAGAACAGGATCTTCGCTTTCAGATGGCTCGGCTCCAGCCGCGGGTTACCGTGCAGGTGCATGGCAAAGTTCCGCCGGATGCCGATACAGGCGATCATGCAGATCACTGTCGGCTCGATCTGCGGAACAACGACCAAGTCATAGTCTTTTGCGCCGATGACATCGCGCAAGACCGACATGAGTTCGCGTCTGTTGTGCACGATCCTGTCGATTGTGTTGTAGCTCTGTGTTCCGTGCGGCCGGTTTTTATGCTCGGACGTGTAGAGAACATCGATATCGAAATCGGCGGGATATTTATCGGATAGGGCTGAGCATATCGTGTCGACAACTCTCTCGATACCGGCAAACGAACTCGTTCCCGGCTGGATATAGAGGATTCTCTTGGGAGACGCAGGCGGAGCCTGATCCGTCTCAGTCGATAATGCGGCCTTCATCTACACGCGCCCTCTTCGACCTGTCCGTTCGTCTCTAACTATACTATCAATGCTAAAACTATATGAGGGAATATTGCCTCAAATTCGGAAGAAATCTACACGAATAATGCCAGCGATCGAATAAGTTCTCGTTCGCGACTATACGCCTTACGCCTATTCGAGCATTCGATCTTGCTGCATCAGCCAGTTCCAGGAGCCCTATTGGCTCGGATACATCGGCCGTGACAAGATCGATGCGGTGACACTGCTCGCTAGCAAATATTTTCGGGTTACAGTCCCCTCACCATCAGGCCTGAAAAATGCTGATCCCCTGCAGAGGCCAAAACCGGCCAAAATAATCCATAAAATTAGTAGAAAAAGAACAACCAGTCTTTCTCCTTTTGGTTCTGCCTGCGTAGGCTTTGTTTCAAGAATTCGCAGAACCCGAACCATCAGGACCTCTCTATGACCGAACGCCTTTTCTCGCTCTCCCTTTCGCGGCGCCGCTTGTTGATCACGTCATCCGCCGTGGCGACCGGTGCTTTGGTGGCGATGGCAGGCTTCACTCCCGCACATAGTGCCGGCGAGCCAAATGGCGGCGACATCACCTTCCTCATCGATTCATTGGGTGACAGCTGGATCCCGAACAACAGCGCGATTTCGAGTTTCCAGGGCCACATATGGGGTCACGTAACCGACAAGCTCGTTTACGTGGATGCCGCCGGCAAGGTTAGCCCGTGGATCGCCGAGCGCTGGGAGCAGAATGACAGTGCCACCGAGTTCACCCTCCATCTCAAGAGTGGTGTGACCTTCTCGGACGGCACGCCCCTTGATGCATCTGCCGCTGTCGCCAATCTCGACATCTGGTACGCCGGACGCAAGAAAGAGGGCATCAACCCGATTGGGCTTTTCCCGAAGACCTACGACCACGCCGAGGCGGTCGATGCGACCACGGTGAAGATCTTCTTCAAAAAACCGACGCTCGGCTTCATTCCGACCCTTGGCTATCACGGTTCCATTCTGATCTCCCCCAAGACCATCGCACAGCCGGCCGCGCAGCAGGCCGATCTCAGCAAGACCTCCGGCAGCGGGCCCTATGTGGTCGATTCCTGGAAGGAAGGCGACTTCGTCAAGCTGGTCAAACGCAAGGATTACAACTGGGGTCCTGCGGCCGTCGGTCATACCGGTCCGGCCTATCTCGATACGATCACCTACAAGCTGGTATCGGAACCGTCACTGCGGGTTGCTGCCGTCCAGTCCGGCCAGGCGGACGTTGCCTATAACGCCTCGCCGCAGGAGCTGACGTCGCTCAAGCAGGAGGGCTTTACCGTCGCGACGCCGCGTTATCTCGGCTTCGTCAATGGCTGGGCAATCAATACGAAACTCGCGCCTTACGATGACGTCAAGGTGCGACAGGCCTTGCAGGCCGGCGTCAATCGTCAGGAAATCATCGATACCGTCTACACGCCCGACTGGAAGCTCGCGACGTCATTCATTCAGAGCAACGTTCCCGGCGCGACCGATCACAGCGAGCTTCTGGCCTATAATCCCGACAGAGCCGAGAAACTCCTCGACGAGGCGGGCTGGAAAAAGGGGGCTGACGGCATACGCGCCAAGGACGGCAAGCAGCTGTCATTGACGCTCAATTCCAACCCATATCTCGTGACCTCAAGGTCGATCGACGAACTCATCGCCCAGCAGCTCGGCAAGATCGGCTGGAAGGTCGATATCCGGGCCTATGACGTCGTGACCTACGGCCAGAAGGTTCAGTATGGCGGCGCCGGCGTCCCTGCCTATGAGGTAACGCGCAGCTTTATCGACGCCGGCACTGTCGCGAGCATCCTGACCAACGCCAATAACGGCGAGAACTGGTTCGCGCTCGGCGAGAGCGACCAGAAGATCAACGAACTGCGCGACAAGATCGCCAGCGCTGGTTCTCTCGAGGCCAGAAACCCGCTGCTGGACGAGCTTCAGAAATATGTTCTTGAAGAGGGTTACTTCATTCCGCGCACACAGATGGTCCAGCGCATCTATGTCCAGTCTCCCAAGCTCAAAGGCGAGACATACAACGGCGTCGCCTATGCCAGCTATTACACGGCCACGATCAGTGACTGACCCACAGCGCAGCGAAGGAAAGCGAGGAGGTGACGAGCATGAACAATGCCTATCTTAGCTACGCCACAAAGCGCCTCGTCCAGGCCGCGATTGTCATCCTGCTGGCCTACGTCTTCACCTTCATCGTCGTCAGCGTTCTGCCGGGCGATCCCGTTACCAACGTTCTGCGCAACCCGCAAAACGGCTTCAGCGAGGCGGAGATCCAGGAAATCATTGCTGCTCAGGGCCTGGACAAGCCGGTATTCATGCAGTTGTCGACATCGCTTTCCCACTTTCTGATCGGCGATCTCGGCCTGTCGATGCGAACCAACCGTTCCGTGACGACCATGATCGCCGAGGTCTTGCCCTCGACGCTCGTTCTCGCCTTTGCGGGCCTCGTCGTCGCGCTGATCCTGGCGATCGTGATTGCCTATGGCACTCAGTTCCTGCCAAAGAGGTTCGGCCAAGGCCTGTTGCGGGGCTTCCCATCCCTGTTCCTGTCGGTGCCGAATTTCGTGATTGGCCTGGTGCTGATCCACATCTTCGGCTTCCAGCTCGGTCTCTTCCGCGTGATCAATCCCGACAGCTTCTGGGCAACCTTTTTCGCGGCGGTCGCACTCGGCATTCCGATCTCGGCCCAGATCGCCGAGGTACTGATAGCCAATCTGGATCACGAGTCGGGGCAGGAATATGCCGCCGTTGCGCGCAGTCGCGGCCTTGGCCAGCTGCAGCTTTTCGCCAGGCATCTCCTCAAGCCGTCTTCGCTTCCGGTCATTACCGTCGTCGCGCTGACGATCGGCGAATTGCTTGGCGGCTCGCTGATCACCGAGGCGGTGTTCGGCCGCACCGGCATCGGCAGCCTGGTCCAGCGCTCGGTCAGCACCCAGGACCTGCCTGTCCTACAGGCGGTCGTATCGCTCGCGGCCGTGGTTTTCGTGCTGGTCAACCTGATCGCCGATCTTGTCTATCCATTGCTCGACCCGCGCGTGAAACTGCTCGGCAGTGCCGCGCGCCGCCCGGCCACTTCGGACGAAGGATCCTCCGATATTCCCAAGTCGGTGCTGTCATGACCCTTCTCTCGACCAATACGTCCCCGCGCATCACAGCTGGCGGCCGGCTTGCCGGTTTCCGACTGCCCGCGACCGTCGCGCTCTCATTCGCGATCGTAGCGATCGTGATCGCCTGGTCGCTCGCACCCAGCCTGTTCACCAGCCATAATCCGGCGGTCGGCATTCCCTCTCAAAAGTTGCTCGCACCTAGCGCCCAGCACTGGTTCGGAACCGATCAGCTCGGCCGCGATCTCTACACCCGCGTTGTCTACGGTTCGGCCGCCTCAGTCAGGAGTGCGCTGATTGCCGTCGTCATCGGTGCAGTCGCCGGCGGTTTCACCGGCCTGCTCGCCGGCTTCTTCGGTGGCCGTGTCGATATCGCCCTTGCCCGCCTGGTCGATGTCCTGCTTGCAATTCCGAAATTCCTGCTTGCCGTCATCGTCGTCACCGCGATCGGCTTCGACACCACGAACGCCGCGATCGCCACCGGCATCTCCTCGGTTGCCGTGTTTGCCCGTGTCATGCGGGCGGAGGTCATCAAGACCAGACAGGCGACCTTCATCGAAGCGTCTTTCCTTTCGGGTGGTTCGCGCTGGCACATCCTCTGGCGGCACATCCTGCCGAACGCATCGCGCTCCGTGCTCCCGCTTGCCGTGCTGCAGTTCGGCGACTCGATCCTGGTGATCGCCAGCCTCGCCTTCCTCGGCTACGGCGATCCGCCGCCAGCCTCCGATTGGGGTCTGCTGATCTCGATCGGCAAGGACTACCTCAAGTGGCCATGGCTGGTCTACGCACCCGCCTTCGTCACGATCGCGACCGTCCTCTCTGTGAATAGGATCAGCCGATGGCTTCGCAAGATAGACTAAATGCAATTCGCACCCTTATTACCGAGAATGCCCCGACGCTTCAGCGGCAAGCGCCATTGCTTCAGGTGGAGGGCCTGTCCGTCTCCTACGGCTCGCATGAGGTCGTCAGCAATGTTGGCTTCGAGCTCGGCCGCGGCAAAAGCCTTGCACTCATCGGGGAATCGGGCTCGGGCAAGTCGACCATTGCGCGCGCCGTGCTGCGATTGCTTCCCCGCACGGGACAGGCGACCGGCCGCATCGCGGTCGACGGCCGGGACATATTGCAGCTCTCCGAGCGCCGCTTCCGCCAGCTTCGAGGCCGGGCTATCGGCTTCGTGCCGCAGGACCCGGGAAACGCACTTAACCCGGTGCGGACAATCGGCTCGCAGGCGATGGAAGCCGCAGCTCTTGTCGACGAGCCCAACAGGGCAATCCGCAAGGCGCTCGTCCTGGAGACGTTCGCCCAGGTCGGGCTCGACAACCCGCAGCGTGTCTATGGTTCCTACCCGCACCAGCTGTCCGGCGGCATGCTTCAACGCGTCCTGATCGGACTTGCGGTTCTGCCGCGGCCACAGTTGCTGGTCGCCGATGAGCCGACCTCGGCGCTCGATGTTACGATCCAGAAGAGAATCCTCGATCTGCTCTCACGGCTGCAGCAAGACCTCGACATCAGTCTGCTGCTCATCACCCATGACCTGGCGATCGCAGCCGAACGGGCAAACTCCCTGGTCGTTCTCAAGGATGGCATCGTTCAGGAGGCCGGCAGCACTGCGGCCGTTTTCTCCTCACCCGCATCGACTTACGCAAAGAAGCTGCATGCGGATGTTCCGGCGCTTAATCCCAACCGTTACTACAAGCTTCGGGATCCTGGCTTTCGGTTCCTCGACGCTGAGGGCAACAACTCGCCGAAGATCGAAGTCAAGGGTATCACCAAGAGCTTTACGGTCGACGGCAAGGTTCTGACGGCCGTTGATGACGTCTCCTTTACCGTTCCGGCGGGCACCACGCACGCACTGGTCGGCGAGTCCGGCTCCGGAAAGACGACGACGATCCGGCTGCTGCTCGGGCTCGATCAACCGGACGCCGGTCATATTTCGGTCGCAGGGGAAAAACTCAGCGGACGCTCACACCACTCACTACGCCCTGTATGGCGCAATCTTCAACTCGTCTATCAAAATCCATTCACCTCGCTCGATCCGACCTGGAAGGTCGAGCGGCTCGTGCGCGAGCCGCTCGACAGGTTCGGCATCGGAACTCGTGCCGAGCGGGCGGAACGGGTGCGCGAAGCGCTGTCGAATGTCGGCCTTGGCGAGCACCTGCTTTCACGCAAGCCGCAAGCCTTGTCCGGCGGTCAGCGGCAGCGTGTCGCGATTGCCCGCTCGCTGGTCCTGAAGCCGGAGGTGATCGTGCTCGACGAACCGACCTCGGCACTCGACGTCAGTGTTCAGGCTGATATCGTCGAGGTGTTGCTCTCGCTGCAGGCAAGCCTTGGCCTGACCTATATCTTCGTCTCCCACGATCTGGCCCTCGTGCGCCAATTCGCCCATACCGTCTCCGTGATGCAACGCGGGCGCATCGTCGAACACGGCAACGTCAGGGATATCTTCGACAATCCACGTGAGCCCTACACGCTATCGTTGCTGGAATCGATCCCGACCGCCGCCACCCCTGCACGCGCACCACTCCCGCAACTCCGCCGGATCATCAGCCAGGAACAGATCGCATGAGTATCGTTGCCCCCATCGGCGCCCTGCCCGTCACATTCCGCGCCAAGCGGCGGCTCGGCTTCAACACCCGCGTATCGTTCAACGATGAGGCCGGTCCGGCGCAGGGACTGCGCGACGGCATAGAACTGTTCAAGGCAGCCGAGCGGCTGGGCTACCAGTCGGGCTGGGCCTATCAGCGCCACTTCGATCACTACCTGTCCTCTCCGATCCCATTCTTTGCTGCGGTCGGCCAACATACAAGCCATATCACGCTCGGATCGGCTGTCATCCCGATGCGCTACCAGGACCCGATCCTGCTTGCCGAGGCAGCCGCCACCGCCGACCTGCTCATCGGCGAAAGGCTTGAGCTGGCCATCTCCACCGGCGCCAATGCTGCATTCGACGCGGTATTCGGCGCGGTCGATACCGATGCCCGGACAGAAGCGAAGCGCCGCCAGGCGCGTTTTCTTGCAGCAATTGCCGGCGAGGTGCTGCACACGGTCGATGGTCCAGGCCAGGGTGCCCCGGAGGGCACCGAACTGCGGGTGACCCCGCACAGCCCGACGCTACGATCGCGTATCCGGCAAGGCTCTGGTAGCCATGCCTCGGCCGTGCAGGCTGCTGAGCTCGGGATCGGGCTCATCTCGGGAACTGTCCAACACGACCACGCCGAAGGCGAGAGTTTCGGAGAATATCAAGCCCGCGCCATCGATGCTTTCCGCGCGACATGGCGCCAGAGGCAGGGCACCGAGCCGCCGCCGGTCACGGTGGCGGCATCGATCCTGGTCGGCACCACCGCCGAATTGCGGGAGAAATATGCCGCTTACGATCTTGAGCGCCGAACCAAGGGGATCGGGGCCTCCCGGCCCAGCGGCGCCCTTGAACCGGCCGCGCCGGCCATTCAGCCGCCGGGTATCCAGATTTCTCCGGTCTTCCACGGCACCCCCGATCAGGTGATCGAAGCAGTGCTCAAGGACCCGGGCCTGGCCGCCGCCGACGAGATCGTCCTTTTCCTACCGCCCGCTTTCGGACTTGCGGAGAATGTAAGACTGCTGACAGATCTCGCACAAACGGTGGCCCCAAGCCTCGGCTGGTCGCCGACTGCGTCCTGACGCATTTCAAGGCCTGAGAATATCCGCTCAAAATACGTCCGCCGCTCAGTCACGAGAGCGGCGGCTAGAGCTATTCCAGGAAAATGCGCAGCGGTTTTACGTCCGGAATTGCGAGACAACAAAGAGATAGAGCGGTTCAGAGATTTCGTGAAAAGCTGAACCGCTCTATTGGCCGAACCTTCGTTCAGGCCGCCGGCGTTGGCTCGCCAAGCGAAAGCATCAACCGGTTCGCCCAGTTGAAGAAAGCGGCTCCATGGATCACGTCGGCGATTTCCAGATCATCCAGGCCTTCTTCGCGCAACCTGCGGATTTCGTCGGCTCCGAATTGCGAGGGCGTGGCCGTCAGCGCAACTGAAGCTTCGACAACGGCATTCCATCGGCTGCCAAGATCGGCTTGAAGGCCCTCGTCCAACAGACGCTGCACATCCTCGGTCCGCTTGGAATGATGAGAGGCAAAACGAGAATGGACCGATGCGCAAAAGATGCATCCATTCGCCCGCGAAGCGGCCGTAGCAGCCAGTTCCCGTTCAGCGCGGGGAAGGCCGGCCAAGACATTGTAGAAGATATCTTTGTCGGTCTTTGTACGCGCCCCCAGGATGTCGGGGTCACGTGCCAACAGCATGAAATAGGGTGATTTTGCGCGGGACGCGTCCACGAGGCCGGCCCAGTGGCGTTCGGTCAGCTCCACTTCTTCGAGGGGCTGCAGCCAGGGCGTCCAGCCGATCTCAGCTTGCGTGAAGGCGTTTGGCCGGTTTTCGATTGCCGGGTGGATGACAGTTTCGGTCATGGCAGTCTTCCTTATTCGTGCGATCTAGGCTTGCGCGACCTGCCCGATGGCGGCGGAGCTTGCCGCCAGAGCCTTCAGACCGGTAACGACCCTGATCTGGAACGCAAGGAATGCGACGAGTTGCGATAGGGTGACGATGCCGGTGGTCGTCCAGCCAGCATCGAGCAGCTTCTGCAATGCCCCGGCGCTTGCCTCCCTCGGTCGGAAGACCAGAAGGTGGATGTGTTCGAGCGCTGCACTGAGTTTTGGATCCAGAAGATTTCGGCTCTCACCCGAAACCTCGTAAACGAGGCCCGGCTTGTCCTCACGCGATAGCGGGCCAACCGGATAATGGCCGTAAGGTCCGGTTGTATCGCCGACCTCCAGCTCAGCGCCGATGATGGCAACGAGCTCGGGACCGTGCGCCTCATCCCGCAACTTGGATGAATAGAAATTCGCGATATCCGGCGCCTTGTGCAGCCCTGCAACGAAGACCGCGGCGGCGAAGCGCTCCGCCGGAGTGACGCTTCCCCAATGTTCGGGTTCAAAGAGAGCCTCATGGCTCTTCTGCGCATTGAGGCGCGTCTCGGGCCGCTGCGCCCGAAGACCGTCAAGACGGGATCCTGGCTCTATCCCGGCGAGGAAGTCGATAATATCCCTGTTCTGCAAAGTCATGGTCGATGCCTTCTCTTCGGATTCTGCTATTCAGGCCTGCGCGGCGAAGCGACGTTCGTTCCCGGTGGCGCTTTGCGGCGCCCAGCCGAGCGCGGGTGCGACATGGGCGGCGGTCAGTTCCAGCGAGCGCAGAATGTACTCATGCGGCGGATCGACGGAGTGCACCTGAAAGACCAGATCGGTGACACGCGCCAGGACCGCATCTGCCTGAAGCGATGCGATAACATCGTCAGGGGTGCCGACGTGAACGTCGAACGCTTTGATCAGGTCGGCCGTGATTTCGCCCGGAATTGCAAAACCCGCTGCCTTGAAGTGCTCGACGATCCGCCTCAGGCCGAGATCGGCAAAATGAAGGGCTTCTTTTCTGCTGTCGGCGACAAAGAGGCTACGCGAACCCAATATTCGCGGCTGTCGCCCTGCCGGCAGCGCTGAAAGATAGGCATCGATGATCGGGTTCTGCAGGTCAGAAAGCTTGGCGTCCGGTGTCTCGGGCGGACGTGGCTGCGTCCTGGATAACATCAGCCCGTCGCCATCACGGCCGGCACGCAAGCCGCCGCCGACGGAAAATGTCGCCTGCCAGACATGGTCGCGCAGATGCGGCGCGGCGGGATAAAGGCGGTTGCCGCCCGTAAGCTCTCCGCCGGCCCAGGCATTGCGCACCAAAGCAAGATGATTGCCATAAACCTCCGTGCGCTGGCCGCTTTCCAGGCCGAAGGGAAGAAAGGCTTGCGGAGTGCCACCAGTGCCGAAGCCGACTTCCAGTCGCCCATCAAGCAGGCTGTCGAGCACGGCCGTATCTTCGGCGACCCGGACAGCATTTTCCATCGGCAGCGTGATGACGCCGGTGCCCAGGCGAATACGCGACGTCTGCGGGGCCAGGGCAGCAAGGAATACCAATGGCGCGGGCAAGCCGCCCTCATCGCCGTTGAAGTGATGCTGCGCCACCCAGGCGGAGTCGAAGCCCTGCTTTTCGGCGTGGATGATCTGTTCGGAAACCAGCCCGTAGCGCGTTTTCGCATCGGCCTGATCGAGGACTCGGCTGAAGAAACCCAATCTCTTCGGTGATGTTGATGTACTCATGAGGATAGTCCTGCACTGACGAGGGTCGGATCTGTGGCCCGGGGAAACTTCTTGCCCGGCACCGCATCGATCAGTTCACGCGTGTAAGGGCTCTTGGGATTGCTGAAGACGTCTTCGACGCCGCCTGTTTCCACCAGCCGCCCGCCGTTGAGGACCGAGACCGTGTCTGCGATCTGACGCACCACCGCAAGATCGTGGGAGACGAACAGATAGGTCAGTCCCAGCTCGCGCTGCAGCTCGTCCAAAAGATCGAGGATCTGCGCCTGCACCGTTACGTCGAGCGCGGAAACGGCCTCGTCGAGTAGCAGGATCTGCGGATCGAGCACCAGGGCGCGCGCAATCGCCACGCGCTGACGTTGCCCTCCAGAAAGCGCGTGCGGCCGGCGTTGCAATAAGTCAGCCGGCAGTCTGACTTTTTCGAGAGTGGCCGCCACCTTCGCCAATCGTTCACGCCGGGGCAGCCGTTCGAAATTCAACAGCGGTTCCTCCACGATCCTTTCGATCGTCTGACGCGGATCGAGCGAACCATAGGGATTTTGGTAGACGAGCTGGATCTTCTTGCGGAACAGTCTCAGCGTTTCGCCACGCAGCGAAGACAGATCGAGCCCATCGATCACGACCTGCCCGGAGGTCGGCCGCTGAAAGGCCGAAACGATCCTGATCGTCGTCGTCTTGCCGGAACCGGATTCGCCGACGATCGCATGCGTGCTGCCGCGGCGAACATGAAACGACACGTCGTCCACCGCCCTGAAACCACCATCGCTGCCAGTACCGAAATCCTGCACCAGCCTATCCACCACGATGATATCGTCTGCCGGCGCAGCGGATACGCTCGCATGTGGCGGCGATCGCTTCGGCCGGGCGTTCAACGATGGTGCATCGGCAAGCAGACGGCGCGTGTAGCTGCTTTGCGGGTTTCTGAGTATATCGGCGGTGCGTCCTTGCTCCTGAATGCGGCCATTCTGCAGGACGATCAGCCGGTCGGATCGATCGGCGGCAATCCCGAGATCGTGGGTCACCAGAAGGACCGCGGTGCCATATTCCCGTCTCAGATCGTCGATCAGATCGAGTATGTGCCTCTGCACCGTCACGTCCAGCGCACTGGTGGGCTCGTCGGCGATGATCAGCGAAGGCTTCAGCGCGATGGCGATAGCGATCAGCACGCGCTGACGCATGCCGCCGGAAAGCTCATGCGGATATTGCCTGGCACGCAGTTCAGGCTGGCTGAGACCGACACGCTTCAGCAATTCAACCGCTTTGGCTCGAGCGGCAGCACCGGATGCCCGGCCATGGACCGTCAGGATTTCGGCGACCTGCTCGCCAATCGTCCTCACCGGATTGAGCGAATTGCCCGGGTCCTGCGGCACGAGGCTGATGACGGAACCGCGAATGCCATCCAGCCGCCTTTGCGGCCAGCCGGCAATGTTTTCGCCGTTCAGGCGAACGGTTCCCTGCTGGAGCAGTCCACCTTCAGGCAGGAGGCCAATAAGAGCTTGCGCCGTCGAACTCTTGCCGGAACCGGACTCCCCGACCAGGGCGACGACCTCACCGGCGCGAACCTCAAAGTCAATATCGTGAACGACCGTGCGCAGGCCGCTCCTGTCGCGATAGGCAACCCTAAGGCCTGCAACGTCGAGGATCGGCGCACCCTTTTCAGCAATTGTTCCGATGATTGGAGCCGTCATTTCCCGATACTCCCAAGCGCTCGGCTGATACGGTTGATGGAAATCACGACCAAGACCACGACAAGGCCGGGCGCCGCCGTCAGCCACCAGGCGGTTGCGATATAATTGCGTCCCTCGGCAATCAGCAGGCCCCATTCCGGTGTCGGCGGCGGTGCGCCGTAGCCGAGAAAGCCGAGGGTTGCGAGCTGCAGTATGGCCCAGCCGGCCTGCAGCGCCGCAAAAGCGATCACTGAGGTCAGCGAATTCGGCAGGATGTGGCGCCAGAGCACCTTGAGGAAGGTGCCGCCGCTGCCGAAGGCGGCCTCGACATATTCGCTTCGGCGCACGGTGACGACTTCGGAGCGGACCAATCGGGCGAATTTGGCGATCAGCGTGCAGCCGACCGCGATCGCGGCGTTGACGGTGCCGAATCCGAGCAGAACGATGATGCTGAGCGATAAAAGCAGATCCGGTATGGACAGCATGACGTCCACCAGTCTCATGATGACCGTCTCGATCCTGCCGCCGAACGATCCGGCAAGAAGGCCGAGCGTCGTGCCGGCCACAAGCGCGATGCCGACGGCAGCAAGCGCGCCCGAAAGCGAATGCACCGCGCCATAGACGATGCGCGCATAGAGATCGCGCCCGAGCGAATCCGTGCCCAGGAGATGAGCCGCGCTCGGCGGCCGGAGATGTTGGCCGGGCAGACCCTGAATCGGATCATAGACCGTGAAAATGCCCGGGAAGAACGCCCAAAGGACAGCCAGTCCAAGAATGAGGCAGGCAAGGACGAGACCCGGCTGTATGCGCGGGAGACGCTGCACAGCGCCGGCGTCCTTAGGAAGATCGGCCTTGACCATCACGGACGATGCTCTTTCTTCCTGGCTTGGCGCTTCCGGCTCGGCATGCCGTTGTGCAGATTCGATCCTTGCCATCATGCAGCTCGCAGCTTGATCTTCAGACGGGGATCGAGCACGGGATAAAGAAGATCGACCACGAGATTGATGACGACGAAGGCGGTTGCTGCGACGACGACGATTGCCTGGAGAACGGCGACATCCTGGCTGTCCACCGCCTGCTTCGTGAGCCCGCCGATGCCATTAAGGCCAAAGACCGTTTCGGTGATGACAGCGCTGGCGATCAACTCCCCGAACAGCAATCCGGCAACGGTTAAAACCGGCAGCAGCGTGTTCTTGGCGACGTGCCGCCACAGGACCTTGGCATGCGAGAGGCCCTTGGCTCGCGCGACGGGCACGAAGGGCTTCGTCAGGACCTCGTCTATGTTCTTCAGCAATATCTGCGCGAGCGGAGCGGAAATCGGCACCGCGACGGTCAGGATGGGCAGGAAAAGACCTTCCCAGGGGCCTGGATTGATGACCGGCACGAGGCGGAGCCGGAAGGAGAATATCTGAATGAGCATGATGCCGAGCCAGAAGGTGGGCACCGATATGAACAGCGACGGTATGGACTGGATCAGGCCGCGCAGCCAGGCAAAACCGGAGAGATTGCAGGCAATCGCGATCAGAACGGCGAGAAGCGTCGCCACCGCAAAGCCCGATGCAGCAAGCAGCAGCGACGGCGGCAGGTTGGTGGCGAGCAGCGAGCTCACCGGAACCCCCGCCTGCAGGGAATAGCCGAAATCACCCGTCAGGAAACTCCAGACGGCATGGAAATATTGATGCAGGAACGATCCGTCGGCGCCGTAAGCCGCCCTGATATCGGCAAGCTGTTCGGGGCTTAGTCCGTAATCGGGGTTCTGGAACTTGATCAGCACCGCGTCGCCCGGCAGCGACTGCAGCAACACGAACGAAACGGTGAAAGCCGCCCATAGGACGAACAGCGCCTGCCCGAATTTCGATAGTATGTATCTTGCCATGCCAATACCACGTCTTCGCGTCAGGAAGGCCCGGCACCACGCCGGGCCAGCCTCATTTTTATCAGTGTTCAGCGAGCCAGGTGCTGTAGAAGGACGGGCGTCCCACGGCTTCGAATGCAATTCCCTTCACGTAAGGCGCGCCGGCAAAAACCTGCGGCTCCTCGAAGAAGGGGATGACATAGGCCTGATCGAGCAGATATTCCTGCGCAGCCTTGGCCGCCGCCAGTCGCTTGCCGCGATCCGTCTCGGAGGCCACGGTTTCCAGGATGCCGTTCAGCTTGTCATCCGAGAAACTCGCCTTGGAATTGAGGCCGCCCTTTTGCAGCAGGGCGTCGCGGTTCTTGGGGTAGAACTGGCTCTTGATGACGTCGGGATCGGCACGGCCGACTTCCGCGACGACCAGAGGCGTCTTTGCCGGATCGACATTGTCCGTCACCAGATTTCCCGAGGTGCCGGCAAGAACCTGGAGCTTGACGCCGAGCTTGGCCCATTGCTGCGCGACGAGCTGCAGCACGGCCTTGTTCTGTGGCTGGGGCAGAGATTCGTAGACTGCAAGCGAAAGCGGCTTGCCATCCTTCTCGCGAACGCCGCTCGCGCCCTTCTTCCAGCCTGCTTCATCCAGGAGCTTTTCAGCAAGAGCCGGATCGTAGATCAGTTTCGACGACAGATCCGCGTAGCCGGCCGCAGCCGACGAAATGACCGATTTCGCTTGCGGATAATTTGCCGAAAACAGCGTGTCGACGATTTCCTTGTTATTGGTCGCATGCAGGAGCGCCTGGCGAACCCTAATATCGGCAACGAGCGGGTTGTCCGGGCGGAAGGCGACGCTGTCGTTCACGCCGCGGGTCGGCGCCGCATAGATCGCGAAACTCTGGTCGGAGACCTGCTTCTCGTCATAGGCCTGCAGCTGACGGATGAAATCGGCCTGGCCGGAAAGCAACGCGCCGATGCGCACGCTGTCCTCGCCGGTGATGATGTATTTGATGCCATCCAGATAGGCCCGGCCCTGATGCGCCAGCTTGCTCGGACCCCAGTTGTAGTCTGTCCGCGCCTTCAGCGAGAGCTGCTTGCCAAGCGTCTCGCTCTCGACGACGAAGGGGCCGGACCCGATGATCTTCGTCGCATCGCCGAGCTGGTCGAAGGGCAATGCCAGCGTCTTCAACGAGACCAGACCGGATCCGATGACGGATGTTCCCTGCAGAAAACCCGGAGATGATTTCTTGAAGTAGAACTTGACCGTATAGGGATCGACGACTTCGCTGTGATCGTAATTGTTGATGACTTCGGAAACCGGCTGTTTCAGCTCCTTATTGCCGAGGCCGAACGTATCGTAGTTCTTTGCGACAGCGGGGGCATCGAGCGGGGTGCCGTCGGAAAAGGTCACGCCTTTACGGATCTTGAACGTATATTCCGTCGCCGCGTCGTTGACCGTCCAGGATTCGGCAATCCACGGCTCGATATCGAGCGTCTTCGGGTTTTGATAGGTCAGCTTGTCGGTGATCTGGTTGAGAATGCCGCCGTTCGGATAGAATCCGCCTGCCGGCGGATAGAGGTTCGTATGCGCCTGCTGCTCGAGATAAATCAGCGTGCCGCCTTTGACCGGCTGGTCATCGGCGAATGCCACCGGCGCCGCCAGTAGCCACACGGTCAGTAAACTTGCCGCCTTGAATTTGGCTTTGATGCCCATTGTGTAAGCCTCTGTAGGATAATGCGCATCAACCTATGGCAAACCCCTATCTATCTATAGAATTAATATTCTAATTTGGACACAAGTCAGGAAACGAACGCGACTATATTTTCGGGTTGAATGGGCCTGTCGGGCTGCTTGATGGGACAAGCATCCGCTCAAAATGAGCGGGCAATATTCGCGCATTCAGAAACGCCTTTGCAATCCAATGCGCTTCCGCTCCTCGATACCCTTCAACCTTTTCTATTAGAATTGTTTTCCCCTATGGCCCGACTATTTGGCATTGCCGAGAATGGCCTGCCGCATCTACCACGCATATAATCCACTAAATTAATGGACTAATCGAACTTGAAACGCCTCCGATCGTTCGTTCGGAAGAATCGATTTCAGCGGGTGATGAACATGACCAGACAGGTGATTGAATATGCCGGCATTCCGGTAGGCATCGTCGTTCCGGACAAGGGCGCGCTAAAGTTCATCGCAGTCAAGTTTCATGTCTATGATCTCGACGGCCAACATTTTGCCTCCGCTTCGGACGTGCTGCGAGCCATCCATCAATTGGCGTCCCCGTCGACCGGCAACCTCAACCGCGCTGCGTAAAGGAAGGCATATCATGAGCAGGCTGCATCGCCTCTTTCGGCGCTCTGCACAACGCGACGAACTATCTTCATGCCTTAACCTATTCTCATACTGAGAGCTCTTCATATGGCTGTGACTGCTCAACCCCTCATCCTCGATCACGCCGTCATCGGCGTTCTTGACCGGCTGGACGAAGCCGCCGCGATCTACCGCAAACTCGGCTTCGCGCTGACGCCACGCGGCTACCATACGCTGGGCTCCATCAATCATCTTGCCGTGTTCGGCGAGAACTATCTGGAGCTGCTCGGATTTCCGCCTGACAGTGACGGGAAACGCGCCGATCTCTGGTCTTATCCGGTCGGTTTGAACGGGCTTGCCTTTCGGACCGCCGACGCCGCCAGCCTGCAACGCGAATTGGGCGACGCCGGCAAACCCGTCACCGAATGGCGTGATTTCTCGCGCCCTGTCGATGTCGGAGGCATAGAGAAGTCAGCCAGTTTCCGCACCTTCCAGATCGGCAAGGAGGCGATCTCCAACGGTCGCTTCTTCTTTTGCCAGCACAATACGCCGGAACTGGTGTGGCAGCCGAGAGATCAGAGTCACCCCAATGGTGTTCTCAATATCGTCGATGTCTTCATCGTCAGCCGTGCTCCTCAAACGCTAACCGAACTGCTAGGCGGATTCGCCAATACCACTGCGTCTGACATTAGTAGCGTTGCAATTCAGGCCGGCACCGTCACACTTCATATTCTGTCCGAGGCTGATGCTGCCTCCCGGTTCGGCTCGTCCATTCCGACAGATTTTGACGGCAACGAAAGAAAAGTGGCGCTCGGACTGAAGGTACGATCGCTTGAAGCAACTGCAGGCGTCCTGGCGCAAGGAGGCTTTTCGCCTCGCGCCCTCGAGGGTGGTCTGCTTGTTGATGCCGATGCCGCCAATGGAGTAGCGCTTTGGTTCAAGGAGTAGAAGAGTCAGCGCATACTCGAGGGTGACGCACAAATACTACGGCAGGAGCTCCTGAAACGGCTGCAACTGAGATGCCGGTAGCCGGCATTGCGATCGTTCAGCGCTTCGATATCGAAATCAATGCAAGGAATTCCACATGGCCAATCAGCCCGTCACCACCCGCATCGTGCTTGCCTCTCGTCCCGTTGGAAAACCGGTGGCGGCAAACTTTCGGCTTGAACGGGAAACCTTGCGGGATCTCGACGAAGGCGAAGTTCTTCTGCAGATCCTTTATCTTTCCCTCGACCCCTATATGCGAGGTCGCATGGACGACACGAAATCCTATGCCGCGCCGGTCGAAATTGACGGCGTGATGGAAGGCGGAACCGTCGCGCGCGTGGTCAAATCACGCAATACGGAGTTCACGCCGGGAGACATCGTCCTCTCCCATTCCGGCTGGCAGAGCCATGCGATCTCAAACGGCGCAGGATTGCGCAAGCTCGATCCGAATACCGCACCGATCTCGACGGCACTCGGCATTCTGGGAATGCCGGGCTTCACCGCTTATGCGGGGCTGCGCAATATCGCGCGACCCAAAGCCGGAGAGACATTGGTCGTTGCCGCTGCAAGCGGCGCGGTTGGCTCGGCCGTCGGGCAGATCGGCAAGATCTTTGGTGCAAGGGTGGTCGGCATCGCAGGCGGCCCGGACAAGTGCCGCTATATCCACGACGAACTTGGTTTCGATGCCGCGATCGATCACCGTGCGGACGATTTTCAAGCCCAGCTTGCATCGGCTTGTCCGAACGGCATCGACATCTATTTCGAAAATGTCGGCGGGCACGTCTGGAATGCCGTGTTTCCGCTGCTGAACGATTTCGCGCGCGTTCCGGTCTGCGGACTGATCGCACATTATAACGAAGACCCGTCCACTTCGCGCGGATCGGACCAATTGCCCGCGGTAATGCGCGCCATCCTCCGAAAGAGCCTGACGATCCGGGGTTTCATACAACGCGAATTTGCCGATCAGCGCTCCGATTTCTATCGGGAAGCCGGAAAATGGATATCCGAAGGACAGCTCAAATATAAGGAGGATATCGTGGACGGGCTCGAAAACGCTCCGGAAGCTTTCCTTGGCCTGCTAGAAGGACGGAACTTCGGTAAACTGGTCGTGCGTGTCGCACAAGGCTGACCGCCAGCCGTCAGCCGGCGCATATCGGCCTTCACCGCAATCTCTCCGAAATGGCCTCGGCGACCTTTCTTGCCTGCACGCGAATATCCGGCACGGCAGTAATCTCCCAGAATTGGCCCGCAGTCAGCGCGCCAACGGCGTAGATGATCGCTTCGCTGCCGCTCGAACCAGGGATGCGCGAGCGAGCATCGACCACCAGTCCAAGACGAAGCGGGTCTGCCTCGATCAGGCCTTGGCGCTGCATCTCCTGCAGCAATGGAGAATGGGCGATGCCTGCCCGCTCCATGCCGGTGCAATTCACGATCCAATCCGCCTCAATCGATGCGGTAAAGCTCTCGCCACGAGGCCGGTAATGCAGGGCCAAAGCCTTGGTTTTCTCGACATTCTGCAGATAGCCGGCGCGGACCGAAACCTGACCGCTTTGCAGCATCGTCTCAAACCTCCGGAACACATCCGGCGCAACCCGATGACGATGGATGTTCCACCAGGGTAACGCATGACGCAAAAAGCGGCGGCGCTCGGCCTCCGGCAATCGCGACCAGAGAGCTTGCGTTTTCGGGCGCAGGCCGTCCATGACTCTGCGCCAGTCCCCCGCTTCTTTGCTTTCGCGACGGAGAACATGCAGGAGTTCACTCATCCTCGTGGGCAAGGCTCTGACGTCGATCTCGACTGCCGGCTTCGGATGACTGGCATGATCGTGCGGAACCAGACCGCGCCGCGACAACACGATTATCTTGCCGGTGAAACCGTGGGCAGACAGCGCCAAGACCTGATCGATCATCGTCAATCCCGAACCCAGGATACAGACCGTATCAGTCGTATCCACGCGCCTTAGCCATGACAGTCGCCATGGATTTTCGATGATGCGGGAGCGCAGGCCGGCAGGCAATCCGGTCAAATCGAAGGGCAGTTGGGCATTCCCCACTCCCAGACAAAGCACGACGCTTCGCCCGGCGATCTCATTGCCGTTGTCCAAAATAAAACCGAGCGCGGAACCGTAGCGCTCGACGCATCCGGTCGCCTTGGCCTTGATGAAATCAACCCGGCAACGCTGTTTCCTGTTGCGCAGCAGAGCAGCCAAACTGTCTCGAATATACAGGCCATAGTCCCGCCTGGAGGCGAAATCCCCCGCATTCAGCGGTCGGTTGTGTTCCCGCAACCATTCGACAAAAGCATTCGGACGGTCTGGGTAGAGGCTCATACGGCCGGCCGGCACGTTCAAGCGATGGAGGTAGAGTTCAGTGCGATAGGCGGTTCCGCGGCCAAAGCCGGGATCGTCTCCGACAATGGCGATGGATGCGGTTTCAGGAAGCAGTTCCACAAGGTTGCAGACGGTGGAGATGGCGGAAAAACCGGAACCCACGACAACGGCATCATAGATCATGGCTTGCCTTCTTCACGTTCGGGCGCTGCGGGAATTGCCAATAAATTCCTTTCGTCTGATTTAGGGCGGATGGATTTCGATCCAACATGCGACGATGGCTTGCCGGGAGATATCGAATGTCGCCCTACCTTCTTCCGCTCATGACACGGCCGCGCGCTTGGCACGTTCTCCCAATGGGCAAGATATTATCTATAAATTTCGTAGATTAAAAGAATAGATTTCCACCGCCTTCCCTTGAATCGCAAATGAATTCTTTGTCCTGCAGTAGCTCTCCCCAGCGGCCGGCAGCGCATTTTCTTAGTCGCTTATTGCTCCGATGAAGGAACTCTGGATGCCTAGGCGAGTTGGAGTCTTTCAAGGAGGATAGAGACATGCAAGTGAACGCAGCAATGACACGTGACGTGCGCGTCGCAAATCCCAACCATTCCATTCGCGAAGCTGCAACCATGATGGCCGATCTCGATGCCGGCATTATCCCCGTCGGAGAGCATGACAGGCTCGTGGGCATGATCACGGACCGCGACATCGCGGTACGCGCAGTCGCGCAAGGGAAAGGACCGGAAACCAGGATCGGCGACGTGATGTCGGCAGAAGTCAAATATTGCTTCGAGGACGATGAGGTCGACGAGGTGATGACGAACCTGGGCGATCTTCAGCTGCGGCGGCTACCCGTTCTCAATCGGGACAAGCGACTGGTCGGCATACTCTCGCTCGGCGATATTGCCGTTTCCATGGAGGACGGATCTGCAGGCCTTGCGCTTGCCGAAATATCCAGACCCGGAGGAGCACATTCGCAAACCTGAACCGGCAATGAGTGGAGGAGTGACGCGATGTCTGCATCAAAAACAACGACGGATCACAAGCTGATCCGCCAATGGGTGGAATCAAGAGGCGGACACCCATCCCGCGTGAAGATCGCTGGGGGCGACGGCGGCCTTTTGCGGATCGATTTCGGAGAGCCGGAGAAAAACCTGGAGGAAATCGCCTGGGACGAATTCTTCCGGATATTCGACGAGAACAAGCTGGTATTCCTCCATCAGGAAAAGACGGAGGATGGTCAGGAAAGCCGCTTCAATAAGTTCGTCAATCGGTCGTAACCGGCGACACACCGGCGCGTCGGCGAAGCGTAGCTGAATACATGGCTAGACGGCAGGTCCAATGATTCCCGGATCTTTGCTGTCGCTGTGGAACTTGTTTTCGCGGCGCGTCCCGAAGAGCCTCAGCGTTTCCAGATGCTCACGCTGAGCACGGTAGAAGGCGCTCAGGAAAAGCAGCTCCTGGCCCGGCTTTACCGGATCGTCGTAACGAATCTTCCTGACGATCGTTCGCACGATTTGGATGGTTTCCTCATTGCTGGGACCCTTCGTCGGATCGCGAAGCACGTCTTCCAGCGTCTGCAGCTCGTATTTGCCATAGACATCGAGATGTTCCGGCAGGAACTCGAATCCTGCCTGCGACGACAGGGCCGAGGGACTGGATACCGCAAGATCGGCCAGCAATACGGAGCGTGGATTATCAACCACGAGAGTTCCCGCGATGATGTCACCGAGCCTCTGCCGCCGGCGATTTGCCAAGGGGACAATTATGATGATGACAAGCCACAGGATCGTAAAACCGGACTCCAGCATATGCATGGACCCGATGGAAAATATCAGCGTCAAGGGCGTGAAAATCTCCACCTCCTTCATCAGGTTGCGGGCGGTGACCTGATGCGGGGTGAGGCGGCGGCCATTTATATTGACCACGCGGATGCCGGTTATCCTCTTTCCAAGCGTGCGGCCATTCCAGATGAGCTCGGAAAGGATGTAGTAGGGCGTGCGAAACAGAAACGCCATCAGGATGACGAGCATTATCTCAGCTTGGGATGACAGGAAGCCGCTGAAAATGATCACGACGGCGCAAACAAATACGACGATGAAAGTAAACAGCAGGTCGAGACATTGCGCGCCAAGCCGCGCCCCGAGCGAGGCGACCGCCAGATGGATCGGAACGCCTTCGGGTGGGATGAACTGTTCGACGCGCTTGTCGCCTTGAAGTTCCTGGCTCATCGTGCGGGCTCACCTGAGGGTTTGCGTTCGCGACCCGAAAACAGCAGCCAGACCATCCAGAAAAGGCCCATTCCCCAACCGATCGTCAGGCGCAGCGTCGGATCCTGTATGAGCTGCCGGAGAAATCCCTCGATGAAGGCTGCAACGACAAGCATAAACGCCGCCAGGATGGCGAGCTTGATGGCATCGTGCGCCTGATGCCGCAAAGCCTCCCGGCGGCTTCGTGCGCCCGGCAGAAGCACGGCCAAGCCCAGCCGCGCCCCACCGGCACAGGCGATGGAAATGGCTGCGAGTTCGGTAACCCCGTGGATCGAGAGCCAGGCAAACACGTCGTATCCCAGCCCCTTTTGGTAGAACATCGCAAAGAACGCTCCCAAAATCAGACCGTTGTAGAAGGTCAGCGCAAAACTCGGCACCGAGACGAAGATGCCGAGCGTGAAAATCAGGATGACGATCGTGGTGTTATGCGAAAAGAGGAAGGTCGAGAAAGACGCCAGCTTGTCGCTATCGTGCCGCTCATCGCCATAGAGCGTAGACCGAAGGTACTCGACCGACGCGTCAGGCGTGCGTTGATCCGCCATTTCGGGCGGCACGAAGGTGTAGAACCAGCTGGGGTCGCTCGCACAAAGCCTATATCCGGCCGCGGCCCCCAAAATAAGTGCCAGGAAGCCGATGAACAGCGGCAGCGCCGAACGCCGTACCGCCTGCGGGATTCCGCGGATCAGCAGGCGTGCAGTCAGTCCGCCGAGGCTTTCCTGCGGCGCATAGACCACCAGATAGGCGCGGGCGCACAAGCTTTCGAGATAGGCAATCAGCGCGCGGTCGAGAGAAATGTCGCGCGCCACGCTCAGCGAATTCATCGCCTGCCTGTATCCCGCGGCGAGATTGCGGATCTCGTCGTAGCTCAGCTCCGATGCACCCCCTTTCTCCGCTCGCGTCACCAACTGGTCAAGCTGGCGCCAGTGACTTTCCCGCTCCATCCGAAACCGCGCCGAGCGCAGCGTGTCGGTTTGCGCCGCCGCCGTGTCCGGCTTCGCACCCATGTCGATCCTGTCATCGATGCCGATATCTGTCATATCATCTCGCGGGATTTGATTTCGATATAGCGGGCAACCAGGTCCGAGGTAAGGGCTTCCGGTGTGCTATCGAGGCAGAGCACGCCGAGGCGCGCCAATTTCTCCAGCACGGCGCGCCTTTCCTGCAGGATCTGGCGCGCCGCGACCGAACGGGCGACGGTCTCGAGCGTCATCTCCTCGGGCTCGGCGAACTTCGTGATCGCCGGGTCACGGAGCGCGACGTAGACGATGAAATGGTGCCGCGCGAGCACCTGGATATTCTCGATCATCAGCTCCGCCGTGATGCTATCGACGAAGTCGGAGAAGATCACGATCAGCGAACGTCTTTTCAGTCGTCCCGAGAGATGCGTCAGCCCGAGCGTATGGTTGGATTCCTGGGTCTCATAGCGCAGCTTCGCGCAGACCGTCTGCAGCCGCGGAAAGGCGGAGCGCCCGGGCAAAGCGGGCACGATCAGACGCGGGCGGCTGTCGAAGCTGTAAAAGCCGACCAGATCTCCGGCCAGCCCGGCTGCCCAGCACATCGCAAGAGCCGCATTGATGGCGCGATCGAGCTTGGGAAGCCCCGCGAGCTGTTCGGCCATCAGCCGCCCGGAATCGACGCATAAAATGATCTGATGGTTTCGCTCAGCCCGCATTTCGCGCACAACGAGATTGCGCATGCGGGCGGAGCGCTTCCAATCCATGCTGCGCGGGTCCATGCCCGTTGCGAATTCGCGCAGCTGATGGAACTCCGATCCTTCGCCGCGCAGCCGCAGATCTTTCTGACCTGCCTCGAGCGGCAGTATCTGCGTCTTGATCGCCCCCGACAGAACGGGCGATATATCCGGCGCCACGGTGATGTCTCGTTTGACCGGCACGCGCACGATGATATCGAGCAGCTTCAATCGAGACTGCCACTTGAGCCAGAGATTGTTCACCGCGTATTGTCCGCGCCGTGTCAAATGAAGGCTCATGGAGGCCTTGATGTGTCCGCCGCCGTCCCCCGCCGAAGCGCGCGACAGCTTACCGTCGCTGGCGACGAGTTCGGGCGCGAGATCGAGGCGCGTCTCGATCTCGGCAGGCAGCGCCCCCCTTCGCCGCGATATGTCGATCGAAAATTTCGCGGGGTGGCCGACGAAACCCTGCGGCGGCAGGTCGAACTCGATATTCATCCGGTTGGAAAGCACCGACAGCATGAGATCGCAGACCGTTATCGCGGCGATCGCGACCCACAGGCACAAAAGTACGAAACTCGCATCCGGCCACCACACGCTGGCAACGACCGTTACCGCAGTCAAAAGGAGCACCAGGGCGATCAGGTAGGATGATGGCCGCATTTACCGGGGTGCATCCACGCGGTTCTTGATGTTGCGAAGCACGTCGTCCGCCGTGCGGCCGTCGATTTCCGCCGCGGGGGAAAGAACGATGCGATGGCGCAGGGCCGGCACGAGCAAGGCCTGCACATCGTCGGGCAGGCCGTAGTCCCGACCCTCGAAAGCGGCCCGCACCCGAACCGCCGATGCAAGAGCGTCGGCTGCACGTGTCGATGCGCCGTGAAGAATATCCGGATCTGAGCGTGTGGCGCGCACGAGATCGACCACATAGGTCAGGATGGTGCTGTCAAGATGGATGCCGTCGATCAGCCTACGCCCTTCGGCGAGAATGGCGCTCGATACGAGCGGCTGGATACCGGCATTGCGCACATCCGTATTGAGCGCCTGGCCCGCATGTTTCGCCAGAATGGCGATTTCCGTATTGCGGTCCGGAAAATCGACGACGAGTTTAAAGAGGAAGCGGTCGAGCTGCGCCTCGGGCAAGGGATACGTGCCCTGCTGCTCGATGGGGTTCTGCGTGGCAAGCACGAAGAAATCCGGCCCCAGGGAATAGTCGGTGCCGTCGATCGTCACGATCCGCTCGTTCATGGCCTGCAGCAGAGCCGATTGCGTCTTCGGCGGTGCGCGGTTGATCTCGTCGGCGAGCAGGATGTCCGTGAAGACCGGGCCTTTTGTCAAATGGAACTGATTGGTCTGGAAATTGAAGAGATTGATGCCCAGCACGTCGCCCGGCATCAGGTCGGGCGTGAATTGAATACGCCGGTATTCGAGATCCATCACGGCGGAGACCGAGCGGGCGAGCAAGGTTTTGGCGGTGCCCGGCGGACCTTCGACCAGGCAGTGGCCGCGCGCAAAAATCGAGATCAGGACGAGATCGATCAGCGCGTCCTGGCCTTGCACCGCCTTGGCAATTTCACCACGAACCGTGGCGACGAGATTGCGAAATTCACCTAGATCCAAACTCAATGCTCCCCAGCAATTTCCTGAATGTTTCGAGATTGCGATGCAGATCTGACCGCGTCATGACATCGCCGCGCTCGACGAGCGCCTTGGCCGTCGATTGCAGAGCTTCAGCCGATGCCCGATCCCGAAGGGCCAGGCGCTGAAACATCCGGTCGATGCCGGCCTGGTTTGCTGACCCCGGCCCGAAAAGCAACGCAGCCTTGTCGGCAAGCAGATGTTGCACGAATTGGGCGGCCATCCGCCCGTCATTGCCCGACAGACGCAACAACCGCGCCGTGGCTTCGATTGCGGCTGTCTTCGAGATTTCAATATTGCCTGCAGCCTCGCTCAGAGCCGGCCCGAAGCGATAGGCTCCGCGCCAGAAGCATAGGGCAGCAACAAGCAGGATCGCCCCCCAGATGACCGACAACGGATAGGCAAAGAAGCGCGCCAGATCGCTCGTGGAACGCTCATAGGTACGCCCCTCGTCCACGGGCTTCTCGCTGTCGAGCAGTTTACCGCTGGTGTCCAGATAGACCGGCTTCGTTGCGTCCGTACCGCGCAACTCCTTGATCAAGGAGAGGGCGAAAGCGGCGTTGTCGCCGAGCGCCAGGCCATGATTGTTCATGAGATCCGGATCAGACAGGACATAGACGAGGTAATCGTCCTCGCATCGCAGGACCAGCGCGCCGGCATCGATGCCGGCAATCTCCTCACATTGATCCGGAATGGTGGAGCGGTCGAAGACCTGGGCGCGATACAGCTTGATCTTTTGTGTCTGCCCCGGCTCCAGGGTTTGCGGTGCTTCCTCGAACTCGGGGCCAAGCCGCTTGAGATACAGATTTGAAAGGTCGGCCCTGTTAAGTTCGCTGTTGATGTCGGAAAAAGGCACCAGCGCCGATTCGCGCGCGACCTCATCGTCCAGCACGCTGCCACGCCATTTCGGCAAGATGATCAGCGTCGGAAGCTCGTAGAGCCTTGCTTCGTAGATCCAGGGCGCCAGATTTCCCGCTTCTTTTTTCCCACCTTCCTGTGTCGTGGCCGCATCCGTCTGGACGATCGGCAAAGGCACGATGCGCAAGGAGAATTCGGAACTTGCCCGCGTCGTATGCGCATCGGCTCGAACGACCGGTATTCCCTTGGCCTGCATCCACACCTGCAGTCCCTTGCTGCCGAGGGGCGAGCGATCATAGTCGGCTTCCCGCGACAGGCCGAAAACCGCCAGCGCGGCAAGGCCAAGCAGTAACACCAGAAACAGGATCGGGCCAAACTTACGCATTGCGCAATTTACCGCCCGAAAGAAGGCCGCGTGCCGTTGCCAGAAGGGCGGCGAAATGACCCTCCGCAAGAACACGGCCACCGTAGTGGACGAGTTCGGTCTCGG
Organism: Rhizobium tropici CIAT 899; assembly: GCF_000330885.1. Taxonomy (NCBI): domain Bacteria; kingdom Pseudomonadati; phylum Pseudomonadota; class Alphaproteobacteria; order Hyphomicrobiales; family Rhizobiaceae; genus Martinezella; species Martinezella tropici. Next base: position 435,153 of record NC_020062.1, on the reverse strand, counting down.
TCAGCAGATTTTCCAGATGATCGCGGTCGGGCATGTTTTCGGGCAGGCGCGCAAGGACCGCTCGTTCGGTGTCCGAGCGAAAAAGGCGGGTTCCCGTCACATCCGCTGCATGGAGAAGGCAATGCCTGAGCAACAGGACGAGCGCCTGTTTTCGATCCGCCATGGCGGCGATCCTTTGGAGGAAATCGCCTGGACGCTCCTCGATATCGCCGATGGAGGTTCGCCAGCTTTCCGGCGCTTCTTCCCGACGCTGCTTGAGTTCGCGGGGCGCTTGCGACAGCAATATGCCGCCATTTCCGAAGCGCATCCACAAGCCGATCGCAGCAACGAGAGCGACGAGCACGACAACAACAGAGAGGGGGCCGGACATGATCGGCTCCCGGGGGATATAGAGCGGTTCTCTTTGCGATGCCGTCGTGCTCGAAGCCGATTTGGCGGCTTCCGATGAGTCGCTGTAGGTCAGTTTGCAACGGAGGCCGTTCAGCAAACATTGCGCGGCATATTCCTCACCGGCGGGACCGGCGAGTTGTACATTATCTTGCGCCTGCGCCGGCTGTAATTGCGCCGCGGCGGCCAGAAACAAGGCCGCCACTAGCCCGAGGCTGCGGATAGCCATGATGTCAGGCAAACACCGCCGCTCTCGCCTCCGGGCGAAGGGGATCCGCGCCGAACTTGTTTGGACCCACAGTGCCGGGCAGCACGTTGATGACGAAGAACGCGATCCCGGTAAGAAAGCCGACATATGGAATCAGACCCAAAACAGCCAGGCCAAGATACCACCAGCCGGATATGTTGCGATCGTGGAAGCGCCGGACCTGAAGCGAGATCATCGGCAACAGCAAGGCAAGCCCGATTATCCCACCGATACCAATGACAAGAATTGTCAGCGCGGAAGGTCCATTTTGGTTGTTTGAAAGAAACCCAGCGAGGAAGCCGCCGATCAATCCATACACCAGGAACAGCAATGTGACGAAGAGCTGAAACCACCAGAATTCCGAACGAGCAGCTCTACCGGAAAATGTAGCATATTTTTGTTTCAGAACAGTCCGAACAGCTTCAGTAAATCCCATCTTGGGGGCCCCGTTTCACTTGTGTGGGATGCGCGCGCCATGAACTGTCATACCCACAACGTTGAACCAAATGCGATTCCAAACGAGAAATTGCTACCGTTTGATCGCTGAAATTGCAACTCAACAATCATCTTAGCGTTTGGCTTGAAAAAAGCTCGCTTGCCCAGCCGGGCCGAACCTCTCGCGAACGCAGTGCTATTCACGTCGTTGCCCGGCGTTTAAAGGCCTTGCCCGTTCAGTAGGAAATTCGCCCATCGACGATTGGCGACGATCCCGAGGAAAGCTGCTGTTTCAAAACCTGCCTCGCATCGTCGCTGATGATCGACATCGGAGCTGCGACTGCGACCTTTGCCGCCGAGCCCGCCAGATCCGCGGTTCGCACGGCCGCAATGCCTACCCTATCCGCAAGCGAGACCTGTCCAGCGTCCAATGACTGCCCCGCCAGCCGCCGTCCGAGCAGTTGGACCATGTCGCGATTGTCCGCAAAGGTATTGTGGCCCAGCGCGTCGTCGGGCTTTACGGCGCTCGTATCGACGACCGTGATCCCGAGCTTGGCCAAGTCTGCCGCATAGGGTGTCGAATCGAAGCCGCCGACCCGATTGACGCCACCGGAGAGCCACCGCGAAACCTGCAGCGCCTTGTCTTTGGTGGAGGAAAAAATCGTAAAGTGCGGTCGTTGCACGCCCATCTCGATCATCTGGCGGCGGAAGACGTCGATATCGATATCGGGCGATGCGAGGATGACATTCTTCACCTTTGACGGAATTGTCTTGTTGCGCATGGCAACGCCGCGCAACGCTTCCGCCGTCAACCACGATCCCATGGAGTGAGCAAGGATCGTCACCTCACCGACATCGGGACTTTTGGCAGCCTGCAGGATCATATCTTCGAGCGCTCGTCGCGAGAAATTCGTGCTTTCCTTGTCGTAGAGATAGTCGAAAACGTTGCCGCGCGAAGGCCAGGTGAAGAGGATCGGTGCAGCATCCGTTCCGGAATCATGCATGATCTGCGCGAAGCGGAAGACGGCGTCGGCATAGGTATTGTTGAAGCCGTGCACGAAGATGACGACCTGGCGCTTGGCATTGCGGTTCTTGCCGAACCAGTCGAAAATGTTGCGCTCCGATGCCACCTTTCCGACTTTCAGGACAGCAAACTCTTTCTCGGGATTGGCCGGTACATGCGATGGCCATTGCACTTCGCCGATCTTGCGATTTCGATCGGGAGGAATGGAAACGACGATATCGTTGAGAGAAATCGCCGTTCCACGTTCGCCGGAATAAAGCTCGCCTGGTTTGTCGGTCGGCTGGCGTGTCGTCGCCACCATCATGTCCACGGTGCTGGTGCCTGGTCCCGCCGTTGCGACCGGCTGGAGAACATTCTCCAGCCGCCCCGCGCAGCCGGCCAAGACCGACAGGGAGATCAGAACGGAAAGGCCAGATCGCTTGAGAGCAAATGAGGTCAAGCTGCGCTGTACGCAGGCAACGGGACGAACGCTGCCGGCAAAGCCCCTTCGTCCAACCTTCTGCATCGGACGCCCCTTCAGTGTTGCGCGTCGTCGCGAGGAATTCGGAACCAGGCAACATAGAGTGCCGGGAGGAAGAGCAGCGTCAGAACCGTACCGACGACGATGCCGCCCATCATCGCATAGGCCATGGGGCCCCAGAATATCTCCCTGGAGATCGGGATCAGCGCGAGCGTTGCGGCAGCCGCCGTCAGCATGATGGGCCGCATTCGATGCTCCGTTGCCTCGATGACCGCTTGCCAGGCCGGCACACCCTCGCTTCGAAGGTGCTCGATCTGCACGACAAGGATCACCGAGTTGCGGATCAGGATACCTATGAGAGCAAGTATGCCAAGGATTGCGACGAACCCCATAGGCGCGTTGCTGAAGAGAAGTGCGGCAACCACACCGATAAGCGCTGTGGGAGCAACAGCAAACACCAGAAACAGCCTGCTGAAGCTTTGCAGCTGGATCATCAGGATCGTCGCCATGATGAACAGCATCAGCGGCGCTACCGCCACGATCGGCCCCTGCGCTTTGGCGCTCTCCTCGACCGAACCGCCATCGACGATGCGGTAGCCGCTTGGGAGTGTCTTGCGGAACTCGTCGACCTTCGGCTGCAATTCGTTGACGATCGTCGCCGGCTGCGTCGGTCCGACCACGGCAGCCTTGATGGTAATGGTCGGTATGCGGGTGCGCCGCCAAATCGTCGGCTGCTCCAGCTCGTAATGGAAATTCGCAACCGCGGACAACGGTACGGATTTGCCATTGGAACCACCAAGCTGGAGGTTCTGCAGCGTCTCGATCGAACCTCGCTCGGAAGTCTGCGCTCGGCCGATCACGTCGATGAGATAGATATCATCCCGGATCTGCGTGGCCGACGATCCCTCGACGATGCTGTTCAGTGCCGTTGCAATATCCTGCGAGGAGACTCCCAGCTGCCGTGCCTTGTCCTGAAGGACATCGACCTTGACCACGCGCGACGGTTCGTTCCAGTCGAAGGTCATGTTGGACAATAGAGGATGCTGACCGACGATACCGGCGAATTTCTGGGAAATATCCCTGACCTTCTGGATGTCAGGCCCGCTGACCCGGTACTGCACCGGCTTGCCGACCGGGGGGCCGATGTCGAGCAGCTTCACGAAAGCATCGGTTCCGGGGAAGGTCTTCGTCAGATAATCCTGCAGTTCGGCTTTGACCTTGTCACGAACATCGAGCCCCTTGGTGACGATCACGGTCTGACCGAACGAGACATCGGGCGTCTGCACGTCAAAGGACAGGATGAAACGGGGAGCGCCCTGGCCGACATAACTCGTCCAGTGATCGATATCCTTGTTGTTGGCCAGCATCTCGCGTTCGAACCTGGCCATCTGCTTGTTCGTCTCCGAAATCGAGCTGTTCTGCGGCAGGTTCCAGTCGACGATCAGTTCCGGCCTGTCGGAGGACGGGAAAAACTGCTGCTGCACAAGGCTCATCCCGCCGATGGAAAGAGCGAAGGCTGCAACCGTTGCGGCGATCGTAACCCAGCGCCAACGCAGGGCGGCACGCAAGAGCCATGCAAAGAACCGGGTAAAACGACCTTTCTGCTCATGATGGGATTTCATGGTTTTCGGAAGGATCGAAACGCCGAGCAACGGCGTGAACAGGACTGCAACGATCCATGAAACCAGGAGCGAAACGGCAATGACCACGAAGAGGGTGAAGGTGAATTCACCGGCGGCGCTGGTATTGAGGCCGACCGGGATGAAGCCTGCGACGGTCACGAGCGTACCGGTCAGCATCGGGAAGGCGGTCGAGGTATAGACGTATGTCGCAGCCTTTCTCAGATCATCGCCCACTTCCAGTCGGGCAACCATCATTTCAACCGCGATCATCGCGTCATCGACGAGAAGGCCAAGGGCGATGATCAGCGCGCCGAGCGAAATACGCTGCATGGAAATATTGCAATAGGCCATCACGAGGAAGGTGATCGCGAGCACGAGCGGAATGGAGATGGCCACCACGAGCCCTGCCCGGACGCCGAGGCTGATGAAGCTGATCGCAAGCACGATGACGATCGCCTCGAACAGCGCGCGCGTGAAGCCCGACACGGCCTCGTCGACGACGGCAGGCTGATCGGAAACGCGCTGGACATCCACGCCGATGGGAAGATCGGCCGTCACCTGCTCGATCTCCTTGTCGAGCGCCTTGCCGAATTCAAGGAGATTCGCCCCAGTCTTCATGCCGATGGCAAGCCCGATCGCCGGCTGACCGTTATATCTGAACAGCGACGAGGGGGGATCGACATAGCCGCGCTTGATCGTCGCGACGTCGGTCAACGGGAAGAAGCGGTCGTTGACGCGAAGATTGATCGATCTGAGGCTTTCCTCGGACGTGAACTGGCCGCTGACCCGCAAGGCGATACGCTCGGGACCGGCATCGACGAAACCGGACTGGGTGACGGCATTCTGCGCCTGCAGCGTGTCGATGACGGACTGCTGGTTAAGTCCGAGGGCTGCGATTTTCCGTGTAGAAAATTCGAGATAGATGGCCTCGTCCTGCGCACCGATGATGTCGACCTTGCCGACATTTGCGACCGTCAGCACCTTTGCGCGCGCAGTCTCGACGAGATCACGAAGCTGTCGCTGTGTCAGTCCATCGCTGGTAAAAGCGTAGATATTGCCATAGACGTCACCGAAAGTGTCGTTGAAAAACGGTCCGACGACACCGCTCGGAAAATCCCCCTTGATGTCGCCGATCATGTTGCGGACCCGCATCCAGATGGCGTTGACATCCCTGGCTTTGGTCGTGGGCAGAAGCTCGACGAAAATGGTCGTCTTGCCGGCAACCGTCTCGCTCCTGGTATAATCGAGCGAATCCAGCTCCTCGAGCTTCTTTTCGATACGGTCGGTGACCTGTTTGGTCACCTCCTCGGCTGACGCACCAGGCCATTGCGCCTGAATGATCATCGTCTTGATGGTAAAGTCGGGGTCTTCTTCGCGGCCGAGACCGACATAGGAAAACGCGCCGGCCAGAATGAAGACAATCATGAAATACCAGACGAGCGAACGATGTTCGAGCGCCCAGTCGGACAGGTTGAATTTCTTCACGGGGATTTTCCTTAATCTACTCTGACGGCCTGGCCGTCGGCAAGCTTGTGAACGCCGGCAATAACGATGCGTTCGCCGGGGTTGATGCCTTCGGTGATCTTCACGGAGCCGCCCTCGACGAGATCGCCGTCGATCTTGATCGGCCGAATGGAGACCTTGCGAGCTGCGGCATCGACCACCCAGACGTTCGGCTTTCCATCCTTCATCAGGACGGAGGACGACGGCAGCAGGATCATTGGGTCTGCAACGACAGTCGCGGTCGCAGTGACGACGGAGCCGAGGCGAAACGTCGCCGGCGGATCGATGAGCGTGATTTTCGTGCGCCGCGTGCGTGTGGTCGCCTCGGCTTCCGGGGCGATCTCTCTCACGGTGCCGCTTGCGCGAATGGTCGGATCGAGCTGGAGAGCGATCTCAAAGGGTGATCCCACCTTGAGGCCGTCGAAGCTTGCCACGGGTATGTCGATGATGACATCGCGCTGGTCGGGGCGGGCGACCGTGACGATGCTTTGACCTGCGGAGACGACCTGCCCCACTTCGGCCGAAGTTGCGGTCACAACGCCATCGAATTCCGCACGAAGCTGCGCGTAGCCCAATTGCTCCTCCGCCTTGTCCAGATTGGCCTGCGCCTTGGCAACGGAAGCACTCGCACTCTTGCGCCCAAGCTGCGCCTCTTCATACGCCGCCTCACTTCCCGATCTGCTCTCGAGCAGGGATCGCTGGCGCTCCTCGGTGGAGGCAGCATTGACCAACTGCGCCTGGGCATTCGAAAGCTCGGACTGCGAACTTTTGACGGCAAGTTCCAGCGAAAGCGGATCGATGGCGGCAACGATGTCGCCCTTCTTGACGATGTCGCCGACGCTGACCTTGCGTGCGATGACCCGTCCCAGGACCCGAAATGCAAGCTGGGTCTCGATCCTGGCCTCGACCGTCCCCGGAAGGGTCAGCGCGGAGGCAGCGGTGGACTGGGCGACGACGGAAAGTACGGGGCGCGGCGGCTCGTAATGGGCTTCATCCTGCTTCTGGCAGGACGTCAGGAGTAGCAAAGCGAGGATCGCAAGGCCGCTTGTGGCTCGGATGTTCATTTTGCGGCTCCCTTGTCATACGCAACGGTCTGGCCCGGTCGCAGGAATTTCGCGCCGTCGGCGACGACGATCTCGCCCGGCGACACGCCTGTCCGTACCGCGAAACGGCCGGTTTCGTAGCTGGAAACATCGATCTGGCGCAGCGACACGCTTGACGAAGAGGGATCGACGACCCAGACGGCCGGTTTTCCGCTTTTGGAGGCCATTGCCGACCATGGCAATTCGATCGCGTCCCGAGCGGCTGACCGGAACAAGCCGATTACCGGAGCGCCAAGCTGCATTTCGGGCGCGCCTTCGAGCCCCACCTTGACCCTGATCGTTCCGGTCGACGCATCGATCGTGGGGGAGATTTCGCGTACGGAAGCCTCAACCTTATGCGATGGCGCCGAAAGGAGACTGACGGCGACCTTGTTCTCCAGATTGCGGCCCAGATAAAGAGACTCGAAAACGTTGAAGACCGCGTCGCGGGGACCGTCATGAGCGAGCGTAAAGATCAGCTGTGCGGCTTGCGCCACCTGCCCGACTTCGGCATTCCTGGCGGTGATGACGCCGTCGGCATCCGCACGCAATTCCGTATAGGAAAGCGCATCCTGAGCCGTGTCGAGCTGCGCTTGTGCCGATTTCACGCTTCCCTGGGCGGTCAGCAGCGTTTCCTGGGCCTGATCAAGTGCGGCACGGGTCGTAACCTGCGTCCTGAAGAGGTTCTGCTGCCGGTCGAAGGCAAGCTGAGCCTGCGTTTGCTGGGCTAGCGTCGATTGCAGGTTGGCGGTGGCAACATCCAGGTCGGCCTTCTGCTCCTCGGCGTCCATCCGTGCAAGCACCTGTCCAGCCTTCACTGACGAGCCGACATCGACGAAGCGCTCGACAATGCGCCCGCTGACCCTGAAGGAAAGGTCGCTTTCCACGCGTGCGCTGATTTCGCCGGTGATGGCGCTGTTTTCAACGACCGGCGTGAGCTTGGCGACGACGGTTTCCACGTTCTTCGGCTTTGTTTCATTTTCAGCCTGCTTTTCGCATGAGGAGAGCGCGACCGCGCTCGCACCCAGCCATGCGATGACAAGGATAGTTTTCATGATCTGACCTCTTGCATCCGTCGGCCGGAGGAATATTATTGACTGACCCATTAGTCAATAGAATTTATCTTGACGCCAAACCGTCAATAACGCTCAAGGTGCGGCCATGACCGATCTAAAGAAGATGACGCGCGCGGAGCAGAAGGCCCGCCGCCCCGTACAAATCCTGGATGCCGCGTTTGAGGAGTTCGTGGAACGCGGCTATGTTGCAACACGCGTTGAAGATATCGCCAGTAGGGTCGGCGTTACGAAGGGAACCGTCTATGTCTACTTCGAAAACAAGGAACAGCTTTTCGAGGCGATGATCCGGCACATTTCCGGGCCTCTCGAAAACCTGTTGGCAAGCGCGAATGAACTGAAAGGGACCGCCACGGAGCGGCTTCAGCAAAATATCGACCTCATCTACGATCTTATCATCAGGGACCGTAAATTGCGGGAATTGATGAGGTTCGTGATCGCCGAGGGCACGCGGTTCCCGCAGATCGTCGACAGGCACCACGACATATTTATCGATCCGCTCGAACGGCAGATGCAGTCCCTTATCGACGAAGGGGTAAAGCTTGGGGAATTCCGTCAGGCACCGGCGGCATTCTGTGATGCGGTCGTCGCGCCGGCTATTGCCTTTCTATTCTTCAAGCTGCTTTTCGACGAGCGGCGCACCCTGGACAAGGCAAGCTATGTGAAGGCACATATCGATCTCGTCCTGCATGGGCTGGTTGAGCGGCACCCCGGATAGAAGACGCCTATCGGGCATTGAGCGGGCAAGCTTTGTTGCTGGAGCGACAAGTTGCGGTTCTTGAAGAAAGCATTGCCCAAGGCTTATGAATTCCGGTTCTCAAACTGTACCTGAAACGCTTCCGCGGTATCGTTGGAGAAAGGCTTAGAGCAGTTCCAGCAAAAGTGCGAAGCGGTTTTGCGTCCGGAACTGCGTAGAAACAAAACGATAGAACGTTTTCGCGATTCGACGAAAAGCGGAAATACTCTAGTCGAGGCCGGAGCCGAGATTTTGGGCAAGTTAAAGAACGTTGCAATAAGAGGATTCGTCGATGATGGGTATAGTTACTCGACATATTGTGCTTGGAGCAATGCTTTGCTGTTTGGTTACTGCTTCCTCAGCACATGAAGCAGCACCCTACGTCAGAACAGAGGTCAGGTACTCTTCACAATCCGCCTTGCAAAAATTTGATCTTTACATGCCGACTCAGGGAAGTGGTCCGTTTCCTGTCGTGATGTGGATTCATGGAGGTAACTTCTATGGCGGGGATAAGAGCCATATGCCGCACGTTGATCGTGACCCGATCCCGACTCAACCGAATGAACGACCCTATCAAGAGCAGGTGCCGGATGTAGCTTCGCTCACGAGGATGGGTTACGCCGTCATCAGTTTGAACTATCGCTTGGGTGGCCCTGATTGGGCGACTGCGATGTTGAACGGCATTCGCGACGGAAAGATGGCGGTTCGTTATCTGCACTCTAACGCGGGCGCCCTTCGTATCGATCCGACACGCATTGCCGTATGGGGCAACTCGGCGGGGGGATTCATCGCAACGGCGCTCGGGCTGACCGGTGACCAGCCAAGTCCTTTCGACGACGGGGCGAGCCCAAACCTTTCGAGCGACGTGCGAGCGGTAATTGTGTGGTTCGGAGCGGAGAACGGCAAATCCCGACCCATCCTCCAGCTGGAACCCTACATTGGCTCAGCGAAGATCGTGCCGCCCTTCCTGATCGTCAACGGCGAGCTCGATGACATTGTCACGCCCGAGGATGCACGTCGGCTGCACGATGCATTGATCAGCCACGGTGCGTCATCGACGCTCACCATTGTGAAAGGCGCAGGGCATGAGGATCCACTATTTATGAAGACCCAAATGCAACCTGCGTTTGATTTCCTGCAGCGCGCGCTCTTGCCCGATAACACGCTTCGCTGAGATCTCGTCATGCGCAATAGCCTTTCTTTTCTTCCCTACTATAGCGTTGCAAGACTCACGATTCTCGCCGTTGGACGATGACAGATGCGCGTATGGTCCACCGGCTTCGATTTCTTTGCGCCAAATAATAAAATTTACGCGCGTTACCTTTTATGACGGCGCGAAACGCAAAAGAACTTGCCCTGACCTTACGTTTCCGGTTGCGCTCTCTTCCCTGCAGACGCATAAGGCGTCTGACATGGGTAACAGGAAATGGCCGAGGTTCGATGGAAAAACTGACGCACAAGACGATGGAGGACTTCGCGAAGTCCTGCGGCGTCTCCCGCCCTACCCTTTCCAAGTATTTTGACGATCCGAACAGCGTGAAACCGGCGACTCGAGCGCTGATCGAGGCGGCACTTCGTTCGTCGGATTATCAACCCAATCTCTACGCGCGAAACCTCAATCGCAAGAGAACCCGCAATATCGGCATCCTGGTTCCCGCCCTCACCGATCCGTTTTATGCCGAAATGGTCAATCGCCTGGAATTGCGGCTGCGCAACGAGGGTTATTGGCCGATCGTGTTCTCATCGCACGGATTACCCGAACTGGAAGCAGAAGCCGTCAATACGATGTTGTCGTTGAAGGTGGCCGGTGCGCTCGTCGCGCCATTGGGACAAAAATCCAACCCGCGCACCTTTGAAAAACTCGCGCAGAACCTGCCGATCGTCTACTTCGACACCTATATCGAAGGGAGCACGCCGTTCATCGGCAATGACAACTACCAGAGCGTCGCAACGATCGTCGAATATCTCTGCCGATCCGGGGAAGCGCCGGCCTATCTCGATATACCGCATGTCAATCACAATTCACCCGAAAGGCTGGCAAGCTATATCGCCACCATGGAGGCGGCGGGCAGCGAGCCGCTGGTGATCAGCACCAATGCCGACTACACTTGGGAGTTCGAGCGGATCGGTTACGAACAGATGGATAGCCTGCTCCGGGCAAAGTCTCTTCCCCGCAAAACCATCCTCTGCGCGAATGATCGCCTCGCCTTCGGCGTGATGTCGGCCGCATTCGCGCACGGGCTCAAAGTAGGGCGTAAAAAGGGTGATCATCTGCGCATAGCAGCCCATGATGACCATCCCTTGAGCCGGTACACCTGCCCGCCGTTGACGACGATGGCGCAGGACTTCGCCGCGATGACGGCAAGCGGCGTCAATACGCTGCTGACATTGCTCGGAGACGCGAGTGCGCCGGTTCAGACGATCCCGCACAAGCTCAGCCTGAATGGAACGCTTGTGATGCGGCAGTCGGCCTGAAGCCACACCACTGTTCATCTACCTAGAGCTAGCCTCGAAGCTGTGCCAGGCTGCCACGGCTGCCTCCACGGCCCGCCGGGCCTCTGCCACGTACCTTCCCATCGACACGAAGCCATGGATCTGTCCCGGCCAATGGCGATGCACCATAGGCACGCCTTCTTCCCGCAGCCGCTTGGCATAGGCCATGCCTTCGTCGACCAGAATGTCGTGCCCGGCTGTTGCGACGAAGGCCGGCGCCACCCCGGCGAGGAGGGTTTCAGCCCGTAGCGGCGAGACCCTCCAATTGGTGATATCGGCTGTGGTGCGGACATAATGATCGCGAAACCATCTCATCGTCGCAGCAGTCAAGCCGAAGCCCTCGGCATAGCGATAGTAGCTATCTGCCACCTGGGTGGCGTCGGTGTTGGGATAGATGAGCAGCTGGGCCGCAATCGGCGCGGCTTCGCCGCGGCGTGACATCAGTGCCAGCACGGCGGCCAGATTGCCGCCGGCGCTATCGCCGGCGACGGCGATCCGCGTGGGATCGATGCCGATATCTGCAGCAAATTGAACTGCGAATGCCAATGCCGCGGCGCAATCGTTCACGCCGACGGGGAATTTGTGTTCCGGCGCCAGCCGGTAATCGGGGCAGATCACGGTGCATTTGCCAATATTGGCGAACCATCGGCAGATTTCGTCATGCGATTCGAGATTGCCGATCACCCAGCCGCCGCCATGAAGATAGATGAGGCCCGGACCATGCTTCAAAGGCGCACCGACGCCGCGATAGATGCGCAAGGTGATCGGACCGTTCGGGCCGACAATCCCGCGATCCTCCACCGAAGCGACCGCCTCTCTTGCACCCTGAAGCGTTGGGTAAGCGGTATTGTAGTCGATACGGGCCTCTTGAGGTGTACCCGTTTCAAACGGCCGATCGTTCGATCCGCTGGTCATAGCGAGCACGCGCCGGGCGCTTTCATCCAGCTTTTCCATTGATTATCCCTCCTCTGCAGCGATCAGGCGAGAAAACTGCGTGCTTCGTCTTCGTCAAGACGCGAGGGCGGCGTGAATTGCGTGTCGATGCTGACCGACTGCCGGCTTTCCCCCGACTGGAGAATGGCCTCCATGATCTCAAGGACATGAAGGGCCAGTTCTCCCGATGCGCGGGATGGCCTGCCCTCCTCGAGCCCTCGTGCAAGGTCGGCGACACCGAGCATGCGGTAATTAGCCCGATCCGGTGCATTGAATGGCCAGTTCCTCGCGCCGTAAAGCTCGCCGTCGCTTTCGAAACCACGCCAATCCGCGCCATGCTCGGACAGTGACACCGTTCCGCCGAACGTGTCCGGGTCGGGCAAACGCAGCGAACCTTCGGTGCCGTGAAGCTCGATTGGATGATTGGAGTGACGAAAGACGTCCCAGGAGGCACCGAAATTCACCGTCGCGCCGGATTGGAATTCCAGAAGCGACAGGATGTTTGTGGGCGTGCCGACCTTGAAGCGTGTGTTCTTAAATGGGCCGTCGGCGGTGATCAGGCGCTCTTCCTGGCCCTTCGTCGCCATTGCCATGACCCGCACGACCGGCCCGAGCAGGTTCACCATCATCGTCAGATAATAAGGGCCCATGTCGAAGACTGGGCCGCCGCCCGGCTGGTAATAGAATTGCGGATTGGGGTGCCAGTGCTCCATGCCGCGCCCCATCATGAAGGCAGTGCCGCTGACCGGGCGGCCGATCGCGCCCTCATCCATCAGGCGCCGCGCCCGACGACCGGCCGCGCCGAGGAACGTATCGGGCGCCGATCCCAGCCGCAACCCGCGCCGCTTCGCCTCCGCCACAAGAATGCGGCCATCGGCTGCCGATGTTGCCAGCGGCTTTTCCGTGAAGACATGCTTGCCGGCCGACAAGGCCGACATCGTCACGTCGAAATGGACGGCGGGAACGGTAAGGTTGAGCACGAGGTCGACCTCGGGATCGGCCAGCAATTGGTCGACGCTCAAGGCACGAATGCCATATTCGCGGGCACGCAACGCGGCGGTATCGGCAGATATATCGGCGCAAGCCCGCAATTCGACGCCGGCAAACAGCGCCGCATTGCGCAGATACGTCATCGAGATGTTACCGCAGCCGATAACGCCGATGCCGAGTTTAGCTTTTGAATTCCCAGCCATATTACCCATTCCTCCCTATCCACCACATCTGTTCGCCGCGCTTGGGCACATCCGAACGACGACTCCCCGAATTGATTTAAAGCATCTTATTTCTTGACGCGCGACAAATTTTTATAAAACATATGCGAATACTGGCGCGGAGGTTTGGAGGTCGCCGGTCTTCCTGGGAGGGAAACATGACAGATATCAAGAAGACGCCGGCTCACCCCACGAGAGCCGGACAATCGATAATGCTTGATCGTCGTCAATTGCTGCTGGGTGCTGCTGGCGCCGCCATCGGCACGGCAACGCTTGGTGTTGCCTCGGGCCTCGGCATCCGCCCGGCACGCGCTGCGGATCGGACGGAAATCAGCTTTGCCAGTGCCAGCTTCTTCGGCAAGGAAGGGCTCGGCGATCTCGTCAAAGCGTTCAACGAGTCGCAAAGCCGCATCACCGTCAAGTTCATCGAGCTGCCGCCGCCGAGTTCATCGACTGAAGTCTATCAGGGCCTCGTTCAGCAACTCGCCCGCCGCAACGGAACGCCCGACGTCTTCAGCCAGGATGTCATCTGGATCGCCGGCTTTGCCTCTGCCGGCTGGGCGCTGCCGCTCGACGAATATTTCCCGAAGGACAAGCGCACCGATTATTTCCCCGGCACGGTGGCGGCCTGCACCTATGGCGACAAGCTGACAGCCCTGCCGTGGTTCGTCGATTCCGGCATGTTCTACTACCGCAAGGATCTGGTGGAAAAGCATGGCGGCAAGGTGCCGGAGACCTGGGCCGACATGGCGACAATGGCGGCAGAGGCGCAGAAGGCCGGCGACGCCAAATTCGGTTATCTCTGGCAGGGCAAGCAGGCCGAGGTTCTGGTCTGTGACGCCGTGGAAATCATTGCATCCAATGGCGGCTCCATCCTTTCCGCCGACGGAAAATCCTCCGTCATCGGCGATGATGCCGCCGTTGCCGCGATCCAGTTCCTATACGACACCATCAACAAGACGAAGATCAGCCCTCAGAACGTGCTCTCTTGGGACGAGGAGCCATCTCGCCAACCATTCACCTCGGGTGAGGCGATGTTCATGCGCAACTGGTCCTATGTCTATCCGATTGCGCAGGACCCGAAAGCCTCGCATGTCGTCGACAAGGTCGCCGTCGCGCCGCTGCCGCATTTTGCCGGCGGCAAGAGCTCGGCCTGCCTTGGAGGCTACCAGTTGGGCGTCAATGCCAACTCCAAGAAGCGGGAAGCTGCAATCGAATTCCTGACCTGGATGTCTTCGCCGGAAACCCAGACCCGGCTTGCCCTTAATTTCGGTCTCGCGCCTTCGCGGCCCGCCATCTTCCAGGATGCAAAGCTGAAGGCCGAGCAGCCGTTCATGGCGAGTCTCCAGAACGTATTCACCGGCGCCACGCCGCGGCCGATCACGCCGCAATATGCCAAAGTGACACTGGCATTGCAGTCCAGCATCTCCAAGGCCCTGGTCAGCGGCAACGTCAAGGCGGAGCTGCAGGCAGCCGCGACCCAGATCAACAAGATCGTCGGCTGATATGGCGGTAACGATGACGGCTGCCGTTTCCGGGCAAACCCCAGACAAATCGAGGGCGCTGTCAAGCGCCCTCTGGCCCTGGCTTTTGCTGCTACCGGCATTTCTTTCGCTGGCATCGGTATCCTTCTACCCGATCGTCAACGGCGTCTATCTGTCCTTCACCAACCGCTCGCTGATCACCCAGGACAATGATTTCATCGGCATCGCCAATTATGTGCAGCTGCTGGCCGATCCGCCGTTCTGGAATGCCTGGTGGCACACGATTTGGTTCACGCTGATCTCGACGTTGCTCGAGACCTTCATCGGCCTGGCGATGGCGCTGATCCTTTGCGAGACCTTCGCCGGCCGGGGCATGGTCCGCGCCGCCATGCTCGTGCCCTGGGCCATGCCGACTGTGGTAACCTCGAAAATGTTCGGCTGGCTCTTCGACGGCCAACACGGCATCATCAATTTCATCCTTCTGCATACGGGTCTGATTGACCAGAACGTCAACTGGTACGGCTCGCCCGATACGGCGCTGACGACGATCATCCTCGCCGATGTGTGGAAGACCACGCCATTCATGGCGCTTCTGTTGCTGACGGGGCTGCAGACCGTTCCGAAATCGCTGATCGAAGCGGCACGCATCGATGGTGCCGGAGCCTGGACGATCTTCTGGCATGTCCGACTGCCGCTCCTGATGCCGACGCTGCTGATCGCCGGCCTCTTCCGCGCGCTCGATGCGTTCCGCGTCTTCGATCTCGTCTATGTTCTGACGGGTGGCGGTCCGGCAGATTCCACCGAGACCCTTTCGACGCTGTCCTACAAGGTGCTCTTTTCGACGCTTCAGTTCGGCTATGGCTCGGCGGTATCGACCGCCATGTTCATCACCGAGGGGCTGATCGCCATCGGCTTCTGCGTCTTCCTCGTGCGCCAGATCAGGAGGACGACGTGAACGGAGAGCGCTCAGTCTTCCAGAACATTCTCATCTATCTCGGCGCCCTGTTCATCCTCATCTGGTCCGCCGGCCCGTTCATCTGGCAATTTTCGACATCGCTCCAGCTCGACAAGGCCCTGACCGAGGGAACGCCCTCACTCATACCGAACCCGTTCACGCTGGAGCATTACTACAACGCCTTCGTCGAAAAAGGCCTGCATCACTATGTGCTGAATTCGCTCGTCGTTTCCCTTGCGACCACCGCTCTCTGCTTGATTGTCGGTTCGCTCGCTGCCTTTTCGCTATCGCGCCTCGATGTGAAGGGACGCTTCGGCATCCTGACGGTCATCCTTTCGGTATCGATGTTTCCGCAGATCGCGCTCGTAGGTCCCCTCTATCTCATCGCCTCCGATCTCGGACTGCTCGACACCTATACGGCGCTGATCATCACCTATCTTGCGCTGGGATTGCCGCTGGTGACTTGGGTGCTGTTCGGCTACTTCGAGACGCTTCCGCGCGAAATCGACGAGGCGGCCCGCATAGACGGCGTCGGCCCTGTCGGCCTGCTTTGGCATATCATCCTGCCGATGTCATTGCCGAGCCTGGTCACGACCGGCTTGCTTGCCTTCATCACCGCCTGGAACGAATTCCTGTTCGCGCTGGCCTTCACTTCGGACAGCGACAGCCAGACGATCCCGGTCGGCATCGCCAATTTCACCAACCAATATTATGTGCCCTGGGGAGACATCGCCGCCGCATCGGCTGTCGTCACCGTACCGCTCATCATTTTGGTGCTCTTCTTCCAACGACACATCATCGAAGGCCTGACCCAAGGCGGAATCAAGGAATAGCGGGAATGCGCAAGGACATAAAAGTCGGCTGCCAGACGTTCACATGGGAAATGCTCGGCAATGCCTGGACGGGAACGGCAGACGATCTGCTGTCGGCGATTTCCGCAGGCGGTTACTCCGGCATCGAAATTACCGACACGATGATCGGCCGCTATGCCGAATACCCGCAGGCCTTCGCGAATGCATTGAGGGATCGCGGCCTGACGCTCGTCTCATTCGCCTTCGGCTCCAAAAGCGGCTTTACGGTGGCCGACGCAATGAGAGACGATCTTGCGACCGCAAAGCGCTGGATCGATTATGCCGCGCATTTTCCGGGCGCACTCGTTTCCATCGGCTCGGCAACCGTCGTTTCCGAAGGCCCGCGAGACGACAAGTTCGCCATTGCCGGCGAGTTCTACAATCGCGCCGGAGAGCTGGGCAAGGCCGCCGGTGTCCAGATCGCCGTGCATCCGAGTTCGCATCACAATACGCTATTATTCGACCGCGCCGATTACGACCGCATCTTCGCTTTGCTCGACCCAAACCTGGTTGGTTGGGTGCCGGATACCGGCCATATCCTGCGGGGGCATGCCGACATGCTTGACACGATGCGCACCTATCAGGACCGTATCCGCTACCTGCATCTGAAAGATGTCGATGCGCAGGGCCGATGGGCGATGCTCGGCAAGGGCGTTCTCGATACGCCGGCCGTGATCGACCTCGTCTCCGTCGCTCCCCATTTCAATGGCTGGCTAGTGCTGGAAGAGGAATCTGAGACGGCCGGCGCCGACCCTGCCGCCGCGGTCAAAGCCAATCGCCAAACCATGCGCGGCTATGGTGCATAAGGAAGAGAACCATGATCGAAAAGGAAAGTCGCCGTCTTCGCGTGGGAGTCCTCGGCTGTGGGCCGATCGCGCAGTTCGCGCATCTGGAATCCTGCGTCAAGGCGAGGAATGCCGATCTCTATGCGATCTGCGACGCGGCCCCCGATCTTCTGGCCCGTATGGGCGCGACCTACGAACCGCAGAAGATGTACGGCGATTATGACGCCATGCTGGCCGATCCCGAGCTGGAGGCCGTAATCGTCGCGACGTCCGACGCCTATCACGTGCCGATGTCGATCAAGGCGCTGGAAGCCGGAAAGCATGTGCTCTGCGAAAAGCCGATCGGCGTGTCGGTCGAGGAAGGGCAGCAGCTTGCCGAGGCCGTGCGCCGATCCGGAAAGATCCTGCAGGTCGGGCACATGAAACGCTTCGATCCGGCTCTTGAGGCAGCGCGCGATTTCGTGCGCGATGACATAGGCCAGATCTTTGCGATGAAGGCCTGGTATTGCGATTCCACTCACCGCTATACCAATACCAATGCGGTCCAGCCCCTGCCCGTCACCAGCAAGCTTGCGCGCAAACCATCAGGCAATCCCAAGGCCGATCTCCGGCAATATTTCATGCTGGCGCACGGCTCGCATCTGGTCGATACCGCACGCTTCTTCTGCGGAGAGATCGTTGCCGTTCGCGCCCGGCTGCTGGAACGTGCCGGTGCCTATTGCTGGTTCGTGGAGACCGAGTTTGCCAACGGCGCCCTCGGCCATCTGGACCTGACGGTTGCCGTGCGCATGGATTGGCATGAGGGCTTCCAGCTTTATGGCGAGAATGGCTCTGTTCTCGCAAAGACCTTCAATCCCTGGTATTTCCGCTCGAGCGAAGTGGAAATCTTCCACGAGAAGGATGCGACAAGCCGGAAGCCGCTCGGTGCGGATGGCCATTTCTTCCGCCGGCAGTTGGAGGGGCTCGCCGATACCGCGCTGAACGGCGCGCCGATGCGCGGCGCCGATGTCGAGGACGGCCTAGCCTCCATCCGCGCGATGGTGGCGATCGCCCGATCGGTGGAGCGAAGCGAGCGCGTCGAACTCGCATCGGTTTCGGGGGCGGTCTGATGCAAATCGGGATCTTCGCCAAGACCTTCCCCGGAACGGAGCCCCTCGGCATTCTCTCAGCCGTGCGGGATAGCGGTTACGCATGCGCGCAGTTCAATCTCGCTTGCTACGGTCTCCCGTCTATGCCCGATTCCGTTTCGGAAGAAACGATCACTGCGATCCGGGCATCCGTCGAGGCGACGGGCATATCGCTTGTCGCCCTATCGGGCACCTACAACATGGCTCACCCCGATATTATCGTTCGCCGATCAGGCCTCGCCCAGCTCGCCGTCATCATTGAAACGGCGGCAGCACTCGCCATTCCGCTAGTGACGCTTTGCACCGGCACGCGCGACCCGAACGACCAATGGGCCCATCATCCCGACAATGGCGATGTTTCCGCCTGGGCCGACATGGCGGCGGAGATGTCGAAGGCCCTGGAGCTGGCGGAGCGGCATGGCGTCGATCTCGGTATCGAGCCGGAGCAGGCCAATATCGTCACCTCGGCACGCGACGCCCGACGGCTGATCGACGAGATGGGATCGGCACGGCTGCGCATCGTGCTTGATCCGGCCAATCTTTTTGAGCAGGCGGCGCGGGCGCAAGCGCGGGCGATCGTCGCAGAGGCAGTCGAAATCTCCGCCGGTCATATCGCCCTGGCGCACGCCAAGGATCGCCACGGCGACGGTCGTTTTGCGATCGCCGGTCAAGGCGTGGTGGATTTTGCCGATTTTATAGCGCGGCTACGCTCGGTGAATTTCGACGGGCCGCTCGTGACGCATGGTCTTCCGGCATCCGAAGCAGCCAGCGTCGCCGGTTTTCTCAAGGCATTGATCTGATGGGACAGAAATTGCTCAAGCGTGACGATGCGGAACTTGTCGTCTACGAGGGCGGGAAAGGGCCTCCGGTCGTCTTCCAGCATGGTCTTGGCGGCGATGAGGCGCAGGTGGCACAGAATGTTCCCGCTTCGGCAGGCATTCACCGACTGACGCTGGAATGCCGCGGACATGGCGCATCCTCGCTCGGCAATGCGCGGCCCTTTTCGATCCGCATGTTTGCCGAGGACGTGCTGGCCGCGGCCACCGAATACGGGTTTAACCGCTTCATCGTCGGCGGCATTTCGATGGGCGCGGCCATTGCCCTGCATCTTGCCCATCATCACGCCCATCGGGTCGCCGGCCTCGTTCTCGTGCGCCCTGCCTGGACCTTTGAGGCATCGCCCGACAATCTCGAGCCGATCCGGGCCGTTGCGGCCCTGATCCGCTCGTACCCGATCGAGGAGGCCAGAAGCCGCTTTATCGTCTCAGAAACCGGGCAACGGATCGCCACGGAAGCGCCGGACAACTTCTCTTCCCTGCTCGGCTATTTCGACCGACCGGACGCTCTCGCCTTTGCCTCCGTTCTGGCTGACATCGCCGCAGATGGACCGGATGTGCCACAGGCAGCGGCCGCCCCCCTCGCCGTGCCTACACTCATTATCGGCAACCGGCACGACGCGATCCATCCGCTCTCCTGCGCGCAGACGCTCGCCGACGTCATTCCCGGCGCAAGCTTTGTCGAAGTCACCGCCAAGGCCATCGACAAGGACAGGCATTTTGCCGAGGTCCAAGATGCCATCGCGCATTTTCTCGCATCCAAAACAATCCGGAGCTTCGTTCCATCATGACGTCCAGACCCCTTTCCGGCCCGGCGGCCATCGCAGCGCTTCCCCGCAACAGGCTTCTCGGCGAATTCTCGCTCTGGTCGGCTGATCTTGCCAATATGGAAACCGATCTCAAGCGCATAGAGCCTTATGTCGACCTGCATCACATCGATGTCGCCGATGCACGCTTTACGCCGGGCTTCCTGTTTTTTCCGGATTTCGTTGCACGCATTGCCAAATCGACCGCCAAGCCGATCCACGTCCATCTCATGGTCGAGGCTGAAATCGTCGAGGAGCAGACGGGGCAGTTCATAGAAGCGGGCGCGGATTTGATCAGCGTCCATGCCGAGAACGGCGATGCCGGCTTGCGCGCAATTGCCCTTGCCAAGGAGCTAGGTGCCGAAGCCGGCGTAGTGCTGCGGCTGGAAACACCCGTATCGGTGATCGAGCCCTTCATCAACCATGTCGCCTTTGTGACGCTGCTCGGAACCTCGATCGGCGTCAAGGGACAAAGCCTTTCCGAAAAAGCCTGCGACCGGCTGATCGAAGCGCGTTCTCTGCTGAGGAAGGCAGGCCGCGAAGATCGGATCATACTCGCCGCCGATGGCGGCATTCGCGAACAAACAGTGCCGCTTCTGCGCCAGGCGGGCGCGCAGACGGTCGTTCTCGGATCGCTGGCATTCGGCGACAAGAACCTTGGCGACCGGATCGCCTGGCTGCATGGACTGGAGAGCCGAGTTTCGTGAAAAGGGTCGCTCTTGCATTCGATCTCGGTGGAACGGAGCTTCGTGCCGCGCTTATCGATGATGCGGGAAGCCTTCTGTCGTTCTCGTCGCTATCGACGGACGCAGCCGGCGGCCCCGCGGCCGTGATCCGCCAGATCGAACAGCTGGCCGAAACGGTGCTGGCGGAGACACCCGGTCTTTCGCCGATCGGGATCGGGATCGGTGCGCCCGGTCCACTCGACCCGGACGCCGGTGTCGTCATTGCCGCCCCGACGCTCGTCGGATGGCATGAGGTTCCGTTGGCGGACATTCTCCACGGCCACTTCCGGCTGCCCGTGCGGCTTGAAAACGATGCAAACGCGGCAGCGCTCGGCGAATGGCGATATGGCGCCGGCCGCGGGGCGGAATCGATGGTGTTCGTCACGGTATCGACCGGTATCGGCGGCGGCGTGATTGCCGATGGCCGGATCCTGCACGGAAGACGGGGTCTGGCTGCCGAGATCGGCCACATGACGATCACGAACGAGGGCGAGCGTTGCTTTTGTGGCGCAATCGGCTGCTTCGAAGCCGTCGCCTCCGGTACGGCGCTCGGCAGGCGTGCAACGGCCCGCACCAGGCCGTCAGACGGAACGATGCTGCGCAAGCTCGCCGCCGACGCCGATGTAACCGGACGACACGTTGTTGAAGCTGCGCGAGAGGGCGACGCTGATGCATTGGCGCTGCTGACTGACGAGGCGCGCTTGCTGGGGATCGGCTTTACGAACCTGCTTCACCTCTATTCGCCCGACCTGCTTGTCATGGGCGGAGGAATTTCGCATGGCTTCGATCTTCTGCACGATCAAATGGTGATGACAGTTCGCGAGCGCGCCATGCCCGCCTATCGCGACGTGCCGATCGTTGCCGCGCAGCTCGGGCGCCATGCCGGCTTGATCGGCGCGGCCAGCCTCATCTTCGACGACGAGGGAAACTCGCTTACCAAACTGAATTGACGATCGGGAGCCCTTATCGTTGGGATTAAGTTTCATCGGGGCATCGCCATCTCGCCAAACACCGATTATTCGTGCAAGTTCCGGATCGTCGCCTCCAATCAACACTTGTAAGGTCGTGGCGATAAGCGTTTCCCCGAAAATAACGACCCGCCTTCCCCAAAGCGGGCTTCAAATCACGACGTCGCCCAGAATGCGCCGGCATGATCGAGCCAGGCTCGTCCTTGGGCAGCGACGAATTTTTAGAAGTCGAGCGACGGGTTCAGCTCACTTATCCGTTCAAACAGCGCAAGATCTGACAAGAGCCCTGAAGGCTGCTTGAGATCGAGGCAGACTGTGGCTCGATGAACAGCCCCGATTAAACCGCGCCTCGGATTTGCCCGAGACGGTTCAATGGAGAACCATAATGCATCTAACACGCAGGCAGTTTGCCATTATGGCCTTCGCTTTGACGGTCCGGGCAGGTCAAAGTGCCGCAGCGAGTGAAGATAAGGCCGTATTTTGGCAAGCGAGCTTGGCAGATCGATCGATCAACATTTTCGGTTATGAACGTATCAATGCCGCACTCGTGTCGGACATCGTGCGCGATGGAGAGCGGATATCCGACCAGGCGATGTCGGTTTACACCGACATCGGGCCGAACGCCCCACACCTGAAGTATTCGACGAACTTAAAGCAAGTGCCCCCGGTTCTTCCGGATTTGCCACCGACTGACGCTGAAGATCTACGCCGCATTGTGTCCGCTGCTGCGGGCGCTCCGGTCGATCGACTTCCCGGATACGTTGTAAGCCTTCTGCTGATGGGGGAAGGGCAACACCCATGGGCGCCAAGTGTCGAAGCTGTGATCATGGATCATGTGCGTTCCAGTGGAAAGCAGATATCGCCGTTAATAAGCGATACCGATTTGATGTCCATATGGTCGCCACCCGATAGCTTTACACTCGAAGCGGTCGGCGCCCATCAAATCACCTATCTTCTCGAGAAACGTCGCCAATTGGGGCCTATCGGGGGATACATGGAAACACTTTACGAGCAGCGGCGTGTATCCGAAATCACCCAACTGCGAGAAGAAATCCTCAAGGCGGGGGTGGTCAATCCACTTGGCTCTCTTGCGGGGCCACAATTCAAGGCGCTGCTCCTGAAGCAAGTCTTGAAGATTGAGGCGATGCAGAATTTCCTTCTTCTCCCCCTGGCTATCCTATTGGGGAACAACGGTCTTTTGGAACTCATGAAGACGAGTGGTTTTCAAATTACAACGTTGGCATAGAATTTCGGCACCGAAAAACTTACCCGGCATGAGATCACCGAGAGGCAAAACGGGCTGGAAATTGATAATGATCGCATGAAGGAAATTCTCAAGGAACGGCTTACGCTCAACGACAAGCAATATGGTGATCTCTTCGGTCCGCAACTCCGGTTTGTGAGGCCGCAAGAGGCGTTGAGCATCGGCCTGGCAACACGGATCGGCGAGATAGCCATGCAGGCGCATGACGGTCTATATTACCTGCAATCCTCCGCTGGCAAATAGCTTGAGTGATCAGAGCGGATATCGAACAACCCATATATTGTAGAGGCTGCCGATGAGCAGGAAGGCACGTTCAGCCGGAATGATTTTCCGCTTTTGGTCGCATATGGCAATCATGCTCATCATCGGCCTTCCAGACGCCGCCCACACTCAAGATTATCCATTCGTCGGCTTTCAGGAGGCAAGCGTCCCGAATGGCAACGAACCTGCGCTGCACGCGGGCATCTGGTATCCGACGCTCGCCCGACCGCAGGAAACATCACTGGAGACCTTCACCCAGGAAGTGGCTCCCGGCGGCGCGATTGTCGGACAGACTTTACCGCTGATCGTCATCTCTCATGGCGGTGGCGGGTCGCTCGCCAGCCATTATGATACCGCGCTTGCACTTGCGCATGCGGGCTTCGTTGTTGCCGCAGTGGACCATGCCGGCGACACTTTTGGCGATCAGCGACAGGTGCTGAAGCCTTGGCGTCGACCTCAGCAACTAAGTCGTCTGATTACCTTCGTCCTTGAGGCATGGCAGGATCGTGACCGTGTTGATCCCCGTCGGATCGGTGCCTTCGGTTTCTCGAATGGCGGCTTCGCCGTCCTTGTAGCTGCCGGGGGAAAACCCGATCTAGCTCTGATCGATCCCTATTGCCATGATCATCCCGCTCACGATCTTTGCTCCGCTCTTCGCAGCGCCGGCGTCTCATCCGTGGCCGCTCTGCCGGTTCCTTCCGATGCCTGGCGGCAAGATGATCGCATCAAGGCGGTCGCAGTCGCCGCGCCGGCGTTTGGGTTCACTTTCTCAGCTGGCGGCTTGAACCATGTAACGGTCCCGGTTCAGCTTTGGCGCGCCGCAGACGACCGCCATCAACCTGATCCCTGGTACGATGAAGCGGTACGCGCCGCATTACCTCTTCCGCCTGAACTGCACGTCGTGGCGGGTGCAGGGCATTATGACTTTCTTGCACCCTGCAGCGCCGCGCTTGCCAAACTCGCCCCGATCATATGTATCGATCCGAACGGTTTCGATCGGGCGGAATTCCATCGCCTGATGAATGCGCAATTGATCCATTTCTTCCGCAGCAAGCTCAAGTAAGCAAGTCGCCGCCGGGAGACTTACTTCACCGGCTGGCCAATGCAACAACGCGATCGGCAGCCGCTGAAAAGCCTTGCAGGGACACCTGGAAGCCCAAAGCATTGCCGCCATCGGCAACAACCTTGAGGTTCAAGCGGGAGCCGGTTCGCAATTTGGCAAGTGTCGGAGCGTCGATCGGAAGCAAGGCTATGCAGCCGTTCGGCAGGCAGGTGCGAAAGCGCACCGGCTTCAAGGGCGGCTGATCGTCGATATTCGGCGTGACGCCCGAGTCAAGGACAATTCCGAACGGCAATAGCAGCGTTGCAAGCGCACTGCCATCGGGACGCATCTGCATTTCGACAGCGAGCAACCTTTGACCATTCTGCTGGGTTTGATCCTGCGAGAGCGCGCAGGAAGGCGCCTTGTCACGCTGATTGCACGCAACATGCCAGTCCTGATACGTCTCCTGCAAGCTGGATGCGCCGTTTGGCAGAGCCGATTGGGCAAAAGCCGAGGGCGCGGATGCCAGAACAAAGTTCGCGCAGATGAAGGCGAGCACCGCATAAGATATGCGGCCGATTGTCCGAAGTGAAATGAATGCGGAATTTGACAAGGGATAAGATCTCTCAGCTTTGAAATGCGACCTCGTGCAATCGTTTCCGCAAAGGCCAGGATGAAGAGCTAGCGTCGGCCAGTCGCCCTTCGACGCGAACTGGCGCGCCCAAGGGCGATCTCGCGCGGAAGCGCTCACGTGCATACCCATTCCCGAATGCTGCAGCGGGAGCCGGAGCCCTCGCACGCCTTGAGCGCGAGATCTTCAGCTTCGCGGCGCGTCGGCGCCGAATTTGCGCCCCACGGAGTGACGCGCTTGCCGCCTTCCTTGCCGGTGGCAAGCGCGCCGCAATGATTGTATGGAAAGCCGGTCTTATCGTCGTCATCCCAGTGGCGATGATTGCGGAATACGCTGACCACCACGCAGCTCTTGCCCTTATCCCGCTCGCAATGCTTGAGGGCGATATCCATGGCTTCCTGGCGCTTGTCGGCTCCCCAGAAGAAGCCGTATTTTTCGTCCGGGGCGGAATAGGCGATGGCTGCCCATATGCCGCGCTCGTCAGGCGGGGGAGCCGGCGGCTGCTCAGTCGTGAAGAGATCGGCAGCCCACGGATGGGCGACGGAGACAAGAAGCATGCCTATCGCGGCAATCGCGGATTTCAATCTCATTTTTAGCTCCCTTGCTTTCCTGCTGCCGAAGCCACGGAAATGACGACGCAGCCGCTTCCCGTCGGCAAAAGCATGGCATCGCCACCATCGTTGCCGAGCTGGTAGACACCGACCTGGTCGAGATTGTTGACGAGTTTGCTTCCGTTCGGGAACTTGGCCGAAACTTCCGGGCAAGACATTGTGAACGGTGCGACGCGAACCATTGCGCCTTCGCAGCCGGATGCGACCGGTGCTGCAAATACGATGCCGGCGGCCGGACCGCTATAGCCCTGCGTGGCATAGTTCATACCCACAAGTGCCTGTACGGCATGCTTGTCGGCTGCCTCCTTGTTCCACACCGATTGGACATTGTACTGCGTGCCATTGGTCAACAGCTGCCCGAGAACCGGGAAAATCGTCGAACAGGAATGCAGTCCGGCCTGCTTGGCGTGCTGCAGGAACGGCGTATCGGGCAGCGCCCGATTGGCGTCGTTCGCTGCAGCGACCGCCGGCTGGGAGAGAAGATTACCCAAGACATCATATCGGACGGCGGCATAGCCGCCAGCGGCGACGATTGCGATCGCCAGCACCGAAAGGGCGGCAGTCTTTCGCCAGCTTCGCTTTGGCTCGGCTTGATCGACCGCCAGGTTCTGAATTGCGGCATTCTTGGTGTTTCGCGACATGATGCGATCGTGAATTGATTGCTGGGTCATTGAAATCCATCCGTCACTTTATCGCCTTAACCGCTGTGGAAAGGCCTTTGAGATTTGCGGTCACGCTGATCGTCCTCCCATCCGCTGTCGGATAGGAAACCGTTGGCGCCGTACTTTTGGAAATCTGCTCGCGCAGGAGGGGTCCGACCGGCAGCATGCCGACGCACACCGTGTTGTTGCAGCCGTTGAACCGGACCTGTATCGGCTCCTTGCGGCCCTCGAATTGCAACAGGATACCGCTGTCGCTTTTGGCAACCGGCGCAGCCCGCAAGATCATATAGGGGTCGCCTTTCTTCGTCGCGGCGAGCGACCAGCTGAATGCGACCTGCCCGGCCTCGTTCTCGATGATCTGGGTCACATTGCAGACCCGCTGGCGGATCTTGAGATTTTCGTCACAGATCAACGTCCAGTTTTCAAAGGGACGAATGGTCCGTTGATAATCGCCAGGCTTCACTTCCGGAGGAACAACGACCTCGGAAGGTTTTATACGAAACGCGGGAGAGGCAGCATCCTGTCCGGCTGCCATCGAGCCGAACAGGAGCGCGCACATCAGAAACGTCGGGACGCCGAGAAGCGCTCCTTTGATCATGACAGCCTCAATTCAGAGTGAAGCTGACGCCAGCACCGACACCCACGTGTCCGCCTGCGGCCGTACCGGACAAATTCGCCCGGACGCGGCCGTTCTCGCTGGTGTAACCGGCGCCGAAGGCCACTGCGCCCTCGCCTCGCCAGACACCGCCACCGAGAGCCACGCTCGCCTTGCCCGGACGGTCATCATAACGAAGCGATGCCGCTGCAAGTCCGATTGCGGCCGCCTGCCTTGCCTCGGAACGGACGTCCCCAAGTTCCTGGTTCAGCTGGCCGAACTTCTGGTCCGTGTAGTTGTTGGCGGAGGCCAGTGTGGTCGCGGCAGCCGTATCCGTATAGGATTTGACCTGAGTGATGCTGTCACCCAACTGGGCAACGTTCACCGCATCCGTGGGAGCGACACCCTTGCCGACGTTGGAAATGACCACCGGCGCATTTACGTCGCCGCCCTGCAGCGTGATGCTGTTCTTCTTGCTGCCATCGGGATTGAGGTCATAGGTGACGGCGTTCTTGGTGATCGTTCCGACACCGGTCTGCAGGCTGTCGATCGCCTGATTGGTCGCATAGAGCTGCGATCCGTTGATGGCGTCGGTGCTGTCGGAAGAAATACGGCCGGCAGCGACGTTCGTGATGGTTCTTTCAGCCCCTTGAGAACCCACACTCACCGTTCCGACTGGCGCGGTGCCGGCAAAATCGTAGTGCTTGCCTTGAAGGGTCGTGCCGGATGTGCCGACAGCAGCCTGCGTTGAGGAGCCGGAGCCCAAGGCCACATCATTGGCATTGTTGGCCTGCGCGCCCTGACCGAGAGCAACGGCGCCCTGCCCTGTTGCAGCAGATCCAAGTCCTGCCGCCAGGCTGCTCACGCCGCTGGCGACACTCTGCGGACCGATCGCAACGCTATCGGTGCCGCTGGCGGTGGAATCCGCCAGCGTCGAGTTGGCATGGAAGTACTTGATGCCGCCGCCATTGGTGATGTTGGTCAATGTGTTATCGACCGCACCGAAGGCATCATAGACCGTATTGTAGTTGTTGCCCTGGATATTGTAGGTCGGACCGGTGATCGATCCATCAGGGTTCACCGTCGTATTGCCGCCGATCAGGTTGGTAACGTTGGTGCCGAGCCCCTTGAGCTGGCTGACATTCACCGCGTCGGTGTCGGCCGAACCGGCTGCCAGATTGGTCAGCTTGCGCGTCGATCCTGCCGAGCCGATCGACACTTCGCCGACGGAGGTCTGCGGGCCTGTGAGGGCAAAGCCGGTGTAGCCGGCTTGAGCGCCCACGGTCGTCACGGATTGAGCGCCCAGAGCGACGCTGTTGATGTTGTTGGCCTGCGCGCCCGCGCCGAGTGCCACCGATTGGACGCCCGCAGCCAGCGAGTTGGTGCCGAGGGCAACGCCGTCAGCCAGCATGACATGGGCATTCTGGCCGATAGCGGTACCGCCCGGAGCAATCTGGTCGACGACGGCGCCATTGCCGATGCCGATGCCATTGTCGCCGTTGACCACGGTCGTCGGGCCGACCGCCACCGACTCCGCACCGACAGCGAGGGAGTCGCCCGCTGCCGAGTTGGCATGGAAGTATTTGCTTGGTGTCGCTGCGACTGAAGCAATGGCACCCTGGAGCTGGCGAACCGTGACGGCGTCCTGCGCGCTGCTGCCGTCAGCCACATTGGTGATCTGGCGATAGGACGTGCTCGAACCGACCGAAACAGCGCCCAACAGGGTCTTGTCCGTCGTATTGTATTGGATGAAGTTCGTTGGACCCGCCGGAAGTTGACCTGTGGCCGGCGCCAGAGCGCGATCGGCAACCGATCCCGAACCAAGGGCGACACCGCCGACGATGGTCGATTGACTGTTCATGCCAAGCGCAAGCGAATTGTCGGCGACAGAGGTGGCGTTGTAGCCGACAGCCGTGGAACCGATGCCTTGAGCGGAGGAGTCGCTGACCGCAAGCGTCCGGTCGTTGGTGCGCACATATCGGATACCCTTACCGTTTGCATCGGTATAGGTCGTCGAGGTGTCACCAGCGAGGTTGTTGATCGTGTTGCCGAGATTGGTCAGGTTGCCGCCGATCGTGGTGACCGTCGTGTTGAGAGTGTCGACCGCCTGGTTGGTGGCAAAGAGCTGCGAGCCATTGACGGCATCCGTCGAGCCGCCGTTGAGCTGGCCGGCAGCGACATTCTGGATCTGGCGCTCGGCACCGGCCGAACCGACCGAGAAGGCGCCCGCCGGGGTGGTCCCCGCGAAGGTATAGGCCGTGCCTCCCACAGTCGCTCCCGAAACCGCCGTCGTCGCACCGGACTGCGAATTCAGGCCGATGGCCACGTCGCCGGCATTGTTCGCCACCGCATTCGGGCCGACGGCAACCGAATCCGTGCCGAGGGCCTGGGAATCCGGCAGAGTGGAATTGGCATGGAAATATTTGATGCCGCCACCCGTGGTGATGTTGGTGATCGTATTGTTCAGGTTGGTGATGCCGGTCGTGTTCAGGTCAACCTGCTGATTGGTCGCAAAGAGCTGCGAGCCGTTGACCGCGTCCGTCGAACCGTTGTTGAGCCGGCCCGCCGCGACATTGGTGATGGTGCGCTCGGCACCCGGTGCGCCGACGCTCAGCGTCGAGGCCGGTGTCGTGCCGGCGAAGTTATAGGTATTGCCGCCGATCACCGCGCTTGCGGTGCCGACCGCCGCGAGGGTCGACGAGCCTGAACCGAGCGCTACGTCGCCCGAGCTTGCCGTCGCCGTCGCACCGTTACCCAATGCGACGTTGCCGACGAAGCCGGAAGCGCCTGCGGTGGAGCCGTTGCCGAGCGCAACCGAGCCCTGGCCGATCGCCTTGTTGTTGTTGCCGATCGCGACCGCGCCTGCGGCCTGGTTGGCGGCGGTAGCGCTTGCCGTGCCATCGCTGTTGGCGATGTTGTTGGCACCGCCGGTGAAGGCGCCGGTACCGCTTGCATAGCTCGGATCACCGATCGCGACTGCGCCGTCACCGTACGCAGTGTTGCCGGAGCCGATGGCGACCGACTCGCCGCCATCAGCTATTGCGCCCGTGCCGATGGCGACGGAATTGTCGGTGAGTGAGCCGGCGGAAGTACCCAGGGCGACCCCATTTACGCCACTTGCCACCGCGCCTGCTCCGAGCGCTGTCGAGGCAGCCCCTGAAGCGACGGCCGTCGTGCCAATGGCAATGGCGTCATCACCCGAGGCCGTGACCGTCCGGCCGCCCGCGAACGAACGGGCACCGGTGGCCTTGGCTTGAGAACCAACCGAGGTGGAGTCCGTTCCCGTCGCACTGGCCTGAAAGCCCATGGCTGCCGAGTCGCTGGCGCTCGCTACAGTTCCTATGCCGAGTGCAGTACTGCCAGCCCCGCTGGCATTGGCGCTGACACCGGCTGCCAGGGAGTTGTTCCCCGTCGCCTGCGTTCCAGATCCGTACGCGGAGGCATTTGTGCCACTCGCAACAGCCTGGCGCCCCGTGGCCGTGGAATTGTCGCCGCTGGCGTTGGTACCGGCGCCTACGGCAGTCGATAACACACCACTGGAATTCGAATTGTTGCCTAGCGCGACGCCGGAGGTCGCGGTGCTGGCAACGATGGCACCGGAGCCTATCGCAACGGCACCACCGGCAGCGACTGCCTGCGCCTGGTTACCCAAGGCAACGCCGAAAGCCCCCGACGCAACGGTGGTCGGGCCAATTGCGAGCGAGTTGGTTCCTGATGCGGCAGCATTCGTGCCGAGGGCGATGGTGTCCGTGTTGGAGGCCTTAGCCAGATAACCCATGGCGGAACCTCTTAGGGCGGAAGCCGCTGCCCCATTGCCGATCGCCGTAGTTTGGTTTGCCGTTGCGGCGGCCGACGTGCCGAACGCGCTGGATCCCGTTCCCGTCGCAGACGAGCTCGAACCAACGGCATTCGCCCATGCCCCTGTGGCCGTCGCAGCGGAGCCTAACGCAACAGACTCGAACGTGAAGCCGGAAGGAGCAGTGCCGCTTGCATTGGCATTTGTACCAATAGCAATGGGAGAACCGCCGCCTGTTCCAGCGTTTGCCTTGGAGCCCGCGCCCAAGGCGATCGCAGAACCGTTTGCAGACGAGGCGTTGGACGATAATCCAATCGCCACCGAGGCACCACCTGAAGAGGTGGCCGTTGAGCCGAGAGCGAGGCCGTTCGCCCCGCTTGCAGTGGTGTTGACACCAAAGGCCGATGCGCCGCTCGCCAGCGCGCGGGCGTTTCCGCCCACGGCGAGGGCGTTGGTACCGGTCGCGTTCGCGAATACACCCATGCCTATGGCGTTGAGGCCATTGACAGCCATCGAATAGCCGATGGCGATCGAAGCATCGCCCGTTGCACTGTTAGAGGTGCCCAACGCCACGCTCTCCAGGCCATTCGCTTGGGTACCGGTGCCGATGGCGACGGCATTGGCGGCTGACGCCGTTCCGCCGCCGGCCTGATATTGCGCCTGCGCCGGCACTGAAAGGCCGAGCGCGGCGAGCGCGGCGAGTCCGCCGATCGCGCTGGCCGAACGCAAGCTCCCGCCGGCACCCAACGAACCAGGCCCAATGTCCTTACGGCGCATGCCGAGAACACGAGAGGCCATCCGCAGCACAGCCGTCAGGCGGCGCCGGAGCGACCGATCGGTGCGGTCGGCTAAAACGAAGGTTCCAGCAAATCCCGTACGAGATTTAGTCTGCAGATGGTCCCCAACGCACTCGTTCATGCTGCTTTCTCCTCGCTGCTATCTGGACGACCGAGCACGCGTGAATCCGCATCTGCGGCTGCGTCGTCATTGAAATTGTGGGCTTGCTGAAGCGCACGACCCATTTTGGCGGCCTGGCTTTCAAGCTGTTCGCGGACGGTATCGACCCAAGGCTGCGTCGGCTCCGGAACGGAAAACAATGCAGCGTCGGCCCGATCGGGAGGAAGCTTCGTCGCCACCAAGGCGCGGCAGACATCGAAATGGAATAGCGGCTCCCCTTCTCCGTAAGCCGGAGAGGTCAAACCGAAGACCAGGCAGGCAAATAGATAATCGACCTCCGCGCCGCTCAGGCGGCTGGCATATCGGTCTTGCAAGGCAGTCCAGGCCACCTCGATCTTCGGAGCAAAGATTTCAAATTCAGGGAATTGAATGTCCATGAAGCACCGGATGATTGCTATCCGGGAAGATGGCCTTATTTCAGCGCAAGCGTATTTTATAAAATTCCGGATTTTTTTTAGAAAATTACGGTTTTTGCCTAGCCGGCTGCGGGTGTAGCCACTTTGCCACACTTACCTAAGGCTGTTTCATTTTCGCGCAGGAGTTCCACGGTCAAAGCCTATGACGCGTCATCGGTGCGAAAACAACTGCCTGAAGCGCAACGCTGCGCCGTTCGACGACTAGCCAGATAATATGGAGATGCCGATGACCAGCCACGGTCGAATCCGATATCGACCGGTCCGCAATTTCAGCAGATCAACGCTGGAAGCGGAGCTCTGTCGGCGTCCTGCCGCGATATCGCTTCATCGTTGTCGCCAGATGGCTTTGATCCGAAAACCCGGTCAGATAGGCAATTTCCGCAATCGGGATTTCGCCCTCGACCAGCATTTTTTCGGCAAAATCCAGCCGCAGGTTTATGAGGTAACGGTGGGGCGGCATGCCGAATGTCTTGGCAAACCTCACAATGAAATGATTGGGTGAAATGCCGGCGACAGCCGCCAGTTCCGCGACATGAACCTTTTCCGTAAAATGTTCACGGAGATACTCTTCAATGCGACGGGCGCTTTTGGCGGAGAGCCCTCCCCTTGGCGACGGAAGCTGTCTCATGTTGCTTGCATAGTTGCGGATGAGATGGGTGCTAAAGAGTGTAACCAATGAATCCAGAAAGAGTTCATTCGGAGTTGCCTTCCCGGTTAATTCGGCAGAAACCCTCTGCGCAATGTTGAGAGCGATTGGATCGACGGTTCCGAAAGCCGGCGGTCGGAGCTCTATGTCGGCAAGATCGAACTCCTGAAGTGCCAGTTCCGACAGAGTTTCGGGAGGAATGGCGACGACGAGGTTTTTCCTGGTTTCGGACCAGGCAAGACTGCTATCCATACCGGCGGGATTGATGATGAGGCAGCCGACAGGCGCGTCATACTGGGTGATCTTGTCGCTGCCGAGAGACGCTCGCAAGCCCCGCATGGGAGCCAATACGATTCCCATCGCATGCTCTTTGGCGAGAAATGTCTGCGATCCGGGATTGCGTACGGAATTGATAACGCTCCCGCGGGCGGTCGCCTTTCTAGGCCCTGCATATTCAGGAATTATGTCGAACACATATCGTTCGGCCCGTTCCCGGACCTCACCCGCATAGTTCATTCTTCATCGCCCCGCCCGAACGAAGTCCTGCAAATACTAACAAGCAGATCAGATCCCACGTTCATTTGAGATCTCATTTTCCCAACTCTGCCCGCCGCTTGCCGCCGCAAGCCAGCTTATAGCGCAAGATTAAATAGTATAAATCGCCAAGTTTGGAAGGGGAGATGGCCATATAGCTAAGAAATGGTATGCCATCAGACCGATTCATCTTATAGTTGATGAGAAATATATTCAAAACCAGTTGCACGTGTAGTCAAATTTTGGGCGATATTCCCTTAAAAGTAGAAAGAAGACTTCTATCTCTGCGATCTTAGGTTTCGCCCCGGCCCTTTTCATATAGATCCCAGGCAACGTCCACCATCGCCAGAAGCACGTCTTTTTGGTTCCATCCCGCCGCTGCTGCAGCCTGAACGATTTCACTGACAATAGGCTGCAACTGGCGTTGGCACTCGCTTGAGAGATCCTCCGCTTTTCCCCGAGGTGGCTCGCTAAATTTGAATTCTACCATTCTCACTCTCGCAGTCGTAATATATGTCAGCTATCACATTCCCAACACAAAATAAATCCGAAAGGATGCTCGGAGATTTTCAAGAGCCTGCGTCAAATCACACTATCGCTATGCTGCAAGCAAGGCAAAATTGATTGCAGTCATTAACGCTATATCATTGGGCAGCTCCCCGACCGAGGCATAATAGATACAAGAAAAGCGGAAGTTATTCTGTCGCCCAGACAAGGGACTTCAAAGCACCCCGGCAAATCTCTGATGCTCATCGACCGCCAGAAACAGCCATAAATAAGGCCGCAGCAGTGCGGTGATGACGATTGAGCCAGGCTACCGCGATCGGATGCAGCGATGTCAACCAATCCGCGAACGTCTATCGCCGAGATCAAGCGCGCGCCCAACGCTATGCGTCCGATGGATTAAGGTGAACTCCGAATCGCTGGCAATCATGCCGCGCTGCGACAGGTAGGATGCAAAACCGTCGGTCTCCGGATCATTGGCCAAGCCCTGCAGACTGACGTTATCATCAGCTGCCGTCGGCCGCCCCGGAAAGGCGATGGATATGTCTCTACGGATCAGGCGAATTTACGAACCCGAGGACGATGGCGACGGCAAGCGTATCCTGGTCGACCGTCTATGGCCTCGCGGCATCAGCAAGAACTAGGCCGGCGGTGTTACGCCGCGTCAGGTGCAGCGCTCGATGGTAGCGATAACTGCCTCCACCATACTCAGATGACCACAAATGCCGGAATGTCCTTTGTCGGCAGGAGCCGTACCATGGCGCTCAAAAGATCCGTCTGCGATATCAGACCGAGGACGCGCCGGTCGGCATCGACGACGATGACTGCATGCGTTCGCCCGTCCGTCAGAACGGGCAACAACGACAAAGCGGGGTCGGCAGCATCGGCAACCGCCGGCTTCGATACGGCGTGCGCGATGGTGTCGAGATCAGCCGAAAGCTCGCGCAACCCGATCGTACCGATCAGGCGGCGTTCGCGGTCCTTCACCGGTAAGGTGCGAATATTGTGTTTCAGCAGAAGTTGCCGCGCGTGCTCCGGCTCTGCGTCCTCGTCAATGGCGATGACATCGCGCGACATGATGTCGGCACAGCTTATGTCTCCATGCGATCGTACCGCTGCCTGCAATTCGACCTGCCGCAGAAGGCGGCTGAGGTCGGCCCGATCGATGTCGAAGGTCTCATCAAGCACGCCCAGGGCGGCATCGACGTCTTCCTCGCGAAAGCCCACCCGCGAAGGCGGCGGCAGATCGCGCGTCTGATGGGTATTTTCTGCGGGCTTGGCGACAACATGCGGATAGTTGCGCCTGGAGAGCTTGTGAAACACCAGGCCGAGGCCGACGAGTACGCAAGAATTCAAGGCAACCGGCACGAACGGAAACAGAAAGCCCCAGCCCGCAACGACCGGGCCGCCGAGAACGGCGGTCAGGGCAGCGGCGCCGCCCGGCGGATGCAGGCATCGCGTAAACGACATTGCCCCGATTGCAAGCGAGACGCCAACCCCGATCGCGATGATCGGATCGTGGATAAGATAAGCGGCAATGATGCCCATCATGGCCGAAATGGTGTTGCCGCCGATGATCGACCACGGCTGGGCGAGCGGACTTGCCGGAACCGCGAAAAGCAGCACTGCGGACGCTCCCATCGGCGCGACGATCAGCGGAAGATGCGGCCCCTGCCCGAAAAGATAACCGCTGATGACCCCGGTAAGGCCAATGCCGATCAGGGCACCAAGGCAGGCGAGCAGCCGTTCGCGCAAGGTGGCTCCGGCGAGGATCGGGGAAAACAGGCGGAACCGGCTGGAGCCGGCCTTGTGGGGCTCTGAATGCTGCATAGTGAAACCAGTTTTAAGGAAGTATCTTTCGAGGATGAACGGCACGGCGCCGGCTAGTTCGGCAATAGCGACACGCTTTTGCCCCTGGTCACACCGAGGACTTCATGAAACGCATCGAATGAGCTCGGGCGATCATTCTTGCGGGAGATCAGAATCGTATCCACGACGGCGAGCTGATGCGTCGCCGACGTCGCCGGCCAGTGCATGAGATCGAGAACCGACTTTGGCATGACGCCAGCCGCGTTGCCGGTCGCTACGCTGGCCAGGATGGCATGATAGGAACCAAGTTCGGTCGTCGGCAAAGGGCTCGACCTGCGTGCCCAGCTTTCCGCAATCCTGCGATAAGTGCATCCGGGCTCCAAAGCGGCAATCGATCCGACCCGCAAATCGGCGGCGGATCGGATCGCAGGATGCCCGGATGGCAACAGCAGCAGCAGATCCTCGACAAATACCGGTTCGGCTTCGAGCTGCCTGAGCTCAGCCGCGAAATCTGGATCCTCATCCAGCATCGCTTTCGGCGGCCGGGCGATCAGCGCGCAATCCAACATATCGCGCAGAACATCTCGGGCAAGATCTCGGGAAGCGCCCAGCGTCAGCTGGAGCGACACATCCGGCCACATATGATTGAACCTGCTGAGCGCCGCGGGCAGCCGGCTTGCCGCCGTACTTTCCATCGTTCCCAAGCGCAAGGTGCCCGTTGGGCGCCGAGGCCTGACCGCCTGCCGTGCCTCAAGAGCAAGCGCCGAAAGACGATTGGCATAGACGTGGAACGTCTCGCCCTCTTTTGTCAGCGTCATCTTCTTGCCGTCGCGGCTGAAGAGCAGGACGCCGAGGGCGTCCTCCAACTGCTGGATGCGCGTCGTCACGTTCGACGGCACGCGTCCCACGGCTTTCGCAGCCTTGGTTACACTGCGATCGCTTGCGACCGCCAAAAATATTTCGATCGATGAAAGGTCCAACGAAAAGATCTCGATTCAGGAATTAAGCTGCCTTATCATTCCCTATATAAAAATCATTCTCGCAGCTCAAGCATGTTTGGCCTGCCCGGACCGGGAGCATTGGAACGAATGGCAAAATCGGATCGACACGAAACCGATGAAGACATCCGCGAATATGCGTCGCCTGCCTGCATGCTGCACGAAGTCGACCCGGCTTATAGCGGCATCTCGCCCGACGGAGGCCGGATCTCGGATGTTTTCGCGTGGCGAAAGATGCAGCGGCAACGCTTGATCGATGACCGAAAGACGCTGCCATTCGCACAGCGTGAGGACTATACGCGCTCGATTGCTGACCATCTCGATCAGATCGTCGCCGATATCGACGGAAAGCATATCAGTCTGTTTTGGCCATTCCTGGGAGAGCCGGACCTTAGAGGATGGATGGCAGCCGCAACGGCCCGCGGCGCGGATTGCCTGTTGCCCGTGGTCGTGGCGAAGGCAACCCCGCTGATATTCCGATCCTGGAAAATGGGGGAAAGGCTTGAGCGCGGGGTATGGAACATTCCTATACCCGCGGAAGGCAAGGAAGCGGTGCTTGATATCGTCATCGCGCCGTTGGTCGGCTTCGATCCACATTGCTTCCGTCTCGGTTATGGCGGCGGCTTCTTCGATAGAACCCTCGCCGCTCTCGAACGCAAGCCTTTGGTCATCGGCGTCGGCTTCGAATCGCAGGCGATCGACACCATCTGTCCGCTCGCTCACGATATTCCGATGGATGTGATCGTCACGCAGGCGGGACCGCGCTACCGATGAGGCGCGAGCCGGATGCCGATGGTCAATTTTCCTGACGGCGCGAGGCGCATATGCGGATCATGCGCAGAGCAGCATCATTCAACATCCAGATCAAAGAAATGCTGGGTCGCAAGGGCGGCGGCCCCCCGCGCCCACGAACCTGGCACCCAGTCAGGAAGTATTTCCGGCGTGTTCAAGAAGACATATTTCGCCATCGAACGCCGTATCGGCTCGAGAATCGCTTCGCCGAACTGCATGGCTTCGCCGCCGGCAATGAGAACCTCGGGATCGAACAGGTTCACCAGATCGGCCAGATGGCGCCCGATCAGCTCCCCCGCCCCCGCCATGACCTGGAGAGCCGCCGGATCGCCGCCTTCGATCGCGGCTGCGAATTCGTCGCGATTGGCCTTTTTGCCCCTTCGTCGGCCCCAGTCCTCGATCATCGCAGCCTCGGCTGTGTGAGCCTGGAGGCAACCCCGTCTCCCGCATTCGCAAAGTCGGCCGCCCGGAACCGTAATGACGTGACCGAGCTTTCCTGCCAGGCCATGGCTTCCGTGATAGATTTCCCCACCCATAACAAGCGAAGATCCGACACCGGTACCGACAGCGATCGTTGCAAAATTGCTGTAGTTGCGGCCCGCACCGAAGAGCCGCTGCGCGACGGTGAAGGCGCTGATGTCGTCGTCGATCCAGACCGGGACATGGACCCGTTCACGCAGCAATTCGGGAAAGGCAAGATTGCGCCAGCCAAAGCGCGGGCTCTGGACGCAGATGCCGTTGACCGCATCCACCTCGCCGGGGATGGAAACTCCGACGCCCATAACGGGCGATCCGGTGCGGCCGGCATCGGCAAGAAGCTTCGGGATCGCCGCGACAATCGCCTCGACCATCGTTTCCGGCAACGTGTCCGGCACGGGCATCTCGAATGAAGCAATCGGCGTCGTGGCGAGATCGGTCAGGACACAGTCGATGCTGTCGTGGCGGAGCTTGAAGCCAACAGCCAGGTGTCCATCATAATTGATATCGACCGGCACAGGCCGCCGTCCCGTGGCACCCGTCTGCGCTTTTCCCTCGACGACGAGCCCCTCCTCGACCAGTTCCGTGACGACGAAAGTCACCGCCGCCGGGCTGAGACCCGTCACCGTGGCGATTTCGGCCCGCGGCATCGCTCCGCGGCTTCGCAGCAGGTTGAGAATGAGCCGCCGATTAAGGGCTCGGGAAGTACCAGGGTTGCCGCGCACGATGATCCTTAAATTAATTTTGTAAATTAACTATTGTCGCTTCTCGGAAGATACGGTATGCAATAGCACATGGCAATGGAGGAATGTCTGCTTGTATCAGCACAAGCGGAATTGCCGGTTTATTGCGTAATTTCTGAAGGTTAGCGGCTGCCCATATCTGTGGGCGGGCCTGGATTTGATGTGCCTAGGGAGGAAATAGATGACATCGAAGAACGAACTTTCACTCGTCAATGCAATCAAGGCGTCTCGGCGCCAGTTCATGATCGGCACGGGGGTGGCCTTGGCGACCACGGCGCTTTATCGCCCCGCAATTGCCAATGGCGGCGAGGTGACGATCATTTCGGATATCGGCAATGCCGGACAGCGGGCCGTCCTTGACAGCATCGCAGCTGATTTTACCAAGAAGACGGGGACGAAAGTCACCATCAACAATATGGATCATGAAGCGCACAAGACGGCTATCCGTAGCTATCTCGTCGTCGGCGCTCCTGATGTCTGCTTCTGGTTCTCCGGCAACCGAATGAAGGCCTTTGTCGACCGCGGACTGTTCGACGACATCTCCGACCTCTTTGCCAAAGAAGGCTATAGCGACAAGCTGGGCGCCACGATGACGGCGGTTACGGTCAACGGCAAGCAGTATGGCCTGCCGCTCGGCGGCATTCTCTGGGGTCTTTTCTATCGCAAGGACGTTTTTGCCGACAAGGGTTGGACAGCGCCGAAGAACTGGGACGATTTCCTGAAATTCGGCGAAGCGGCGAAATCCGCCGGCATGACACCGATCAGCATGGGCACGAAGGAACTCTGGCCGACCGGAGGCTGGTTCGACCACATGAACCTGCGTATCAACGGTCTCGAAAAGCACCTCGCGCTGATGGAGGGCAAGATCCCCTACACCGACCCGACGCTGAAGCCGGTCTTCGACAAGTGGGAAGAGCTCATCAAGGCCAATTTCTTCTCGGCAAGCGCGCCGTCGTTCGGCTGGGAACAGGCGGGGGCGGCTCTCGCACAGAAGAAGGCAGCGATGATGGACCTCGGAGGCTTCATCAAGTCCGCCTTCCCCGCAAGCGAAGAAGGCCAGATCGCTTTCGCTCCCTTCCCGGAAATCGTCCCCGGCGTCGAACGTTATGAGGATTTCTCGGTCAACTCGGTGCATATTCCGGCCAAGGCGAAGAACCGCCAAGGTGCGCGCGATTTTCTCGCCCACTTCTATCAGCCTGACAATCTCGGCGCCTTCCTCGAAGCCGAAGGCACCATTCCGCCACGCAACGATTGCCCGCCGAGCAAGGACCCCTTGGTCAACATCGCCGTGGAATCGCTCAAGGGCGTGAAGGGAACGTCGCAATATTACGACCGCGACACCGATCCGGACATGGCGCAGGACGGTGTAAAGGGCTTCCAGGAATTCATGGTCAAGCCCGAGCGGCGCGACCAGATTCTGGCAAGGCTCGAAAAAACGCGCGCGCGCATTTTCAAATAGTCCTCCCGGACCAAGGCGCGGCAGGGTATCGGCTTTATACGCCGCCCCGCCGCGCCGCCTTGAAAAGCCCGCACCTTCCGAAGTGCCTTGAATTATCGAACCAAGAAGTCTGAGCCATGTGGAAAAAACACAGGAACTGGCTGACGCCTGTCCTCTTCATCGTGCCAGGATGCATCCTGTTCGGAACGATCATCATCGCTTCCTCGGTGGAATCGATCTGGATTTCATTCTTAGATTGGGATGGCGTCGGGCAGAAGAGCTGGGTGGGACTGGCAAACTATTCCGAACTCTTTGCCGATCCGCAATTCTACGTCTCGCTGAAGAATAACATCATCTGGCTCGTCATGTTCATGGCGGCACCGCCGCTCGGACTGGCGCTGGCGCTGCTCGTCAACCAGCAGATCGCCGGCATGCGGATATTGAAGTCGCTCTTCTTCATCCCGCTCGTGCTCGCAACAGTCACGGTCGGCGTTGTGTTCGGCTGGGTCTATGATCCGAATTACGGGCTTCTTGCCCTCATCTTCGGTCTTTTCGGCGCAACGGCGCCAGCGCTACTTGCCGACGAACATTTCGTCACCTTCGCCGTGGTCGCCGCCGCGCTCTGGCCGCAGATCGCCTTTTGCATGGTGCTCTTTCTTGCGGGCCTCAACAATTTGAGCTCCGATATCATCGGGGCCGGACGCGTCGACGGCGCACGCGGCTGGAACATGCTCTGGCACGTCGTGCTGCCGCAATTGCGCCAGGTAGGTTTCATTGCCCTTGCCGTAACGGTCGTCGGCGCATTGCGATCCTTCGACATGATCGCGGTGATGACATCGGGCGGCCCCTTCGGCTCATCGGAAGTGCTGGCCTATCAGATGTACGAGCAGTCGATCTTTTCCTATCGCTTCGGCTATGGCGCTGCCATCGCCACTGTCCTCTTTGCAATCATGATCGTTTTCATCACCTGGTATCTGCGCGTCATGGTGCGCATGGAACGGGAGACACGCTGATGTATCCTCGCCCAATCCCTGAAGAAAAGCCCGCGCTTCGCGGCCTTTATGCCGGCTTCGTCGGCCTGATCCTTATACTTTGGCTGCTGCCGCTCGTTGCCGTCATGCTGACGGCGGCCAAAACGGCCGATGAGATCATGGCCGGCAAATACTGGACATGGCCCGAGCATTTCAATCTCGTCGAGAATTTCCAGGCGGTCTTCCAGCAGACCAACATGTGGGGCTATTTCATCAATAGCCTCGTCATCACCTTGCCTTCGGTGCTGCTCGTCCTCGTATTCTCGACGCTGACCGGCTATGTGCTCGCGCGCTATAATTTTCGCGGCAACGCCCTGCTCTTCTCGCTCTTCGTCGGCGGCAACTTCCTGCCTGCGCAGATCATGATGATCCCGGTGCGCGATCTCATGGTTTCGGTCGGCCTATACGACACCTATTTCGCGCTGATCATCTTCCATGTCGCCTTCCAGACCGGTTTTGCGACCC
The DNA here is from genome assembly GCF_000330885.1 of Rhizobium tropici CIAT 899. Taxonomy (NCBI): domain Bacteria; kingdom Pseudomonadati; phylum Pseudomonadota; class Alphaproteobacteria; order Hyphomicrobiales; family Rhizobiaceae; genus Martinezella; species Martinezella tropici. The sequence continues at coordinate 393,738 of NC_020062.1, read as the reverse complement.
TGTTCATGCGCAATTTCATCGCGGCCCTGCCGGACGAATTGTTCCAGGCAGCGCGCGCAGAAGGCGCCTCCCCCTGGCAGACGATGCGCCATGTCGTCATACCGCTGATGCGGCCTGCGCTTGCCGCGCTTGCGATCCTGATCTTCACCTTCGTCTGGAACGACTATTTCTGGGCGATCGTGCTGACGCAAAGCGATGTCGTCAAACCGGTGACGGCGGGCCTCAACAACCTCAGGGGCGAATGGACATCCGCCTGGAACATCGTGGCGGCAGCAACCCTGTTCGTCGCCGTCCCACCGGTCCTGATGTTCTTCCTGATGCAAAAGCACTTCATCGCGGGCCTGACCATGGGCGCCGTCAAGGGCTGACATGTCCCGCACCGCGCGAACAGATTTGGAGTATCACTCATGAGCCATGTAAAGCTGATCGATATCGACAAACATTATGGCGGCTACCATGCCCTGCGTTCGATCAATCTTTCCGTCGACAAGGGCGAGTTCATCGTCATGGTCGGCCCGTCGGGCTGCGGCAAATCCACCACGCTGAAGACGATTGCCGGGCTTGAAAGTATCAGCTCGGGCGAGATCTGGATCAACGGCCGCAACGTGACGCGCAAGGAGCCGGGCGACCGCGGCATTGCTATGGTCTTCCAGTCCTATGCGCTTTATCCACATATGACGGTTGCCGAGAACATGGGCTTCGGCCTGAAGATGGCGAAGCGGCCGCAGATCGAAATCGACGCTGCTGTCAAGCGGGCCGCCGATATCCTCAGAATATCGGACCAGCTCGACAAGCGCCCGAAGCAGCTTTCGGGCGGCCAGCGCCAGCGCGTCGCCATCGGCCGTGCCATCACCCGCGCGCCGGAAGTCTTCCTCTTCGACGAGCCGCTCTCCAATCTTGATGCGGCATTGCGCACGCAAATGCGCGTCGAGCTTTCGACGCTGCATCAGCAGCTCGGCTCGACGATGATCTATGTGACGCACGATCAGGTCGAGGCGATGACCATGGCGAGCCGTATCATCGTGTTCAACAAGGGTATCATCGAACAGGAAGGCGCGCCGCTTAGTCTCTATCACAATCCGGCAAACCAATTCGTCGCCGGCTTCCTCGGCGCGCCGCGGATCAACTTCGTCAACGCAAAGCTCGTTTCGCTTCGCGACGGCATCGCTGAAGTCGCGCTCGAAGGCGGCGGCACGACGGTCCGCGTTCCAGTGGGCGAGGTCGGCGATCTTAAGGCTGAGTCCCATCTCACCCTGGGCATCCGGCCGGAATCGCTGAAGATCGGCCGCTCCACCGAGGATGTCGCTATCTCCTTGGACGGCAAGGTCCGGCTGGTCGAACAGCTCGGCCGCGAAACCATTCTCTACGTCGACGCAGGCCCGCTTGCCACGATCGGCTCGGAAAGCGGCACGCGCAATTTCACGGTTCAGCTCGGCAATGCGACCGGCTTTTCGGCCGGCGAGCAGATCAAGTTGTCCGCCTCGACATCCTCCCTCTACCTCTTCGGCCCCGATGGCAGAACCCTCAGCCGGCCGAAGCCCATCATTGCCTCTCTGTAAAGAAAGCTTGTGACCTCATGAAAGTTTTGGAAAGAAAGCCGCTCTCTGTCTGGCGGACGCTCAATCTCGACGGCTTCATGGTCGGTGTGCCGCATTATCCCGAACATGTCGACGAGAGCTATTGGGACCGTGATGCCGAACGTATGGCGGCTGCCGGTTTCAATACCGTTCGCATGGCGGAATTCGCCTGGCATATCATGGAGCCGCATGAAGACCATTTCGATTTCTCGCTCTTCGACAAGGCGATCGCCGGCCTGGCCAAGCACGGCATCAAGACCATTCTCTGCACCCCGACGGCAACGCCGCCGCGCTGGCTAACGGCAAAATATCCGGAAGTCCTGCGTGTCGATGCAAACGGCAGAGAGGCAAGCCATGGATCGCGCCAGCATTGCGATACGACTAGCCCGGTGCTGCGGCGGCACAGCCAACGGATTACCTGCGCGATGGCCGAGCATTATCGCGACAATCCTCACGTCATCGGCTGGCAGACGGATAACGAGCTCAACACGACGACTTCCGAAAGCTATTCGCCATCCGCGCTCATCGAGTTCCAGAAGTTCTGCCGCGCGAAGTATGGCACGATCGAAGCTGTGAACTTCGCCTGGGGCGGCGACTTCTGGGCGACGGCCTATCAGACCTTCGACCAGATCGTCTTCCCGCAGCCGATGAATCCGTCCTTCTCCAGCCCCGGACATACGCAGGACTATCACCGCTTCCTCGCCTTCGCGACGGCCCTCTTCCAGCACGATCAGGTCAAAATCCTGAGGGCTACCAATCCCGCATGGTTCATCTTCCATAATCTCGGCGGCCTTGTGGACATCGATTTCCGCGGCCAGTTCGGCCAGGATCTCGATTTCATCGGCTTCGACATCTACCCGTTCCTCTATGACGAGATGCGCCGTGGCGGCGGGCATGCGATCACGCAGGCCTTCCATCTCGACCAATGCCGCGCCTATTCCGGCAATTTCATCGTTCCGGAACAGGCCTCGGGCCTCGGCAGCCAGCCGGGCTTCTCCTCCTCCGTGCCGGAGCCCGGCGAGATGCGCCGCATGGCGATGACCTCCGTGTCGCGCGGCGCTGACGGCCTGATGTTCTTCCGCTGGCGGCCGGCGCATTTCGGCGCGGAGATCTACTGGAACGGCATTATCGACCATGATGACGTGCCGCGCCGTCGCTACGAAGAAGCCAAGCAGTTCGCATCCGATATCCGCAAGATCGAGGACAAGCTGCTCGGCACCACGGTTCGCATGGATATTGCGATCGCCGGCGCGGATTTCGACAATCAGGAGGCTTACAAGACCTATGCGATCGGCCTGCCAAGCCCGATGCAGGATGCGGCCCATCTGCACCGCGTATGCTATGAGGCCGGCATTGCCTGTGGTTTCATTCATCCGGAAGACGATCTATCGCGGATCAAGGCGCTCTATGTTCCCCATTGGGTCATGTGGAAGGAAGAGTGGTCGACGGCGGTGGAGAGGTTCGTCGCTGACGGCGGCACGCTCATCCTGTCGGCGATGACGGGAACCCGTGACGACAACAACCACATCATCCGCACCCAGGCGCCGGGTACTGCACTGTCCAGGCTTTCCGGCGTAAGCGTCTACGAATTCGGCCCTGTCTCCGCACCGGGCGCGGACGGATTGTTCAGCGGTTTCCGCGAGGGTGGCATCGGTAGCCATCAGCCGTCCCCGCGTCCGCCGGCATCCTCGGCCTCACGTAAATACGCTTATACGATCGGCAATCGCCAGCTCGAGGCGGGGCACCTTTACGAGAAGCTGGAAGCGACCGCGGATACCGAGATCGTCGGCCGCTGGTCTGACCGCTTCCTGGAAGGCATGCCGATGCTGACGCGCCGCCGGCATGGCAACGGGCAGGTCTATTATCTCGGCACCTACCTCACCGCGCCGCTTGCAGAGGTCATCGGGGAGACTCTCGTCAGCAACGGCGTTGCCGCACCGCTGGTAGAGAACCTGCCGGCCGGCGTCGAAGTGTCCCTGCGCGAGGGCAACGGCAGGAAGCTGCTGTTCGTGCTCAATACCAAGCATGAAACGAAAATCGTCGATCTGCCTGCAGGGACTGACCTGCTGACCGGCAGGACGATATCGGGACGGAGCGAGCTTCAAGGCTACGGCGTGCTTGTGATCGAGCAATCCGCCTGACACGAACCTCAAAGCCCGGCGCCGAGGGTTAAGCCTCGGCGCTGCGGCTCCGCCTCGATCAGCCTGCCTCGTCACCGTTTGCCAGCGGCACGAACAATCCAAGCTTGACGTCGCGCAGCACCACATTCGTATGCATGCGCCGGATCTGCGGATTCTCCGCCATGATCACGGCGGCGATATCGTCATAATGCTCGACATCCCGCGCAGTGACGATGGCGATGAGATCGACAGCGCCCGTGACATAATAGACTTGCTGGATATGGTCCTGCTTTTCCGCCCAAAGACGGAATTTCGCAAGAGCATCGTAATTGTCCCGCTCGATCTCCATGCCGACGATGAACACCATCGGCGTACCGGTCGCCTTGCGATCGACAACAGCAATTTCCGCTTTGATGATACCATCTTCGCGCAGCCGTTTCAGGCGCCGTTGCACCGCTGACGTCGAAAGCCCGACCTCCTCGGCGATCGCTTCGGCCGTGAGCTGGCAATTGCGCTGGACGATATCGAGAATATCGCGATCAAAGCGATCCGGACTTTCCATTTCCCCACTCCTTTAGGCGCGATGAAATCAGGCGACGACATCTCTATTCCATCATAAAAGATGCACAAGAAATACATTTTTGCTTTTTTTATGCAAATTGATCAGAAATTGCGCGCAAATTTCGCTCCTCTTCGCGATATTCTCCGCAAATTGTTTTTCATCGGAATTATATATGACAGAGCTGTCCTCCCAGGCTCTTTATGTGGAAGATCTCCACAAGAGTTTTGGGTCACATCAGGTCCTCAAGGGCGTTTCAACCACCGCCAAACAAGGGGACGTGATTTCCATCATCGGCTCGTCCGGCTCCGGGAAAAGCACGTTCCTGCGGTGCATAAACCTGCTTGAGATGCCCGATCGCGGCCGCATCGTCGTCAACGGCGAGGAAGTTGCCCTGAAGCGCGGGCGCCATGGACAGATGCAGCCGAAAAGCTGGCGCCAGATCGAGCGCATGCGCAGCGGATTGGGCATGGTGTTCCAGAGCTTCAATCTCTGGGCCCACATGACGGTTCTTGAAAACATCATCGAGGCACCGGTGCATGTCCTCGGCATTCCTCGCCGCGAGGCGATCGACAAGGCCGAGGGTCTTCTCGGCAAAGTCGGGCTTTACGACAAGCGCGATGCCTATCCCGCCTTTCTCTCCGGGGGTCAGCAGCAAAGGGCAGCGATCGCGCGTGCACTTTGCATCGATCCGGCCGTGATGCTCTTCGACGAGCCGACATCGGCGCTCGATCCCGAACTGGTCGGCGAAGTCCTCAAAGTCATTCGGGACCTCGCCGAGGAGGGCCGGACCATGCTGCTGGTCACCCACGAAATGCGCTTTGCCCGCGATGTCTCGAACCACGTTCTCTTCCTGCATCAGGGACGGATCGAGGAGGAAGGGCCGCCCAGGCAGATCTTCGATGCCCCGATCAGCGCTCGCTGTCGGGAATTCACCGGCATGCTGACGTCCTGATCCACATCCCATTCACAGACAACACCGCTAGGAGAAACCCTTATATGAGACTCGTTTCCGCTTTACTCGCCGGGCTTGCCTTCACCCTCTCATCCATGAGCGCACAGGCGGAAGTTCGCTTCGGCATCATGAACGAATCCTATCCGCCATTCTTCGCCAAGGATGCCTCCGGCAAATGGCAGGGCTGGGAAATCGACATGATGGACGCCGTTTGCGAGCAGATGAAAGAAAAATGCTCGATCGTCGAGCTTTCCTGGGACGGCCTCATCCCGGCGCTTCAGAGCAAGAAGTTCGACGTGATCTGGTCGTCGATGTCGAATACCGCCGAACGCTCGAAGATCATCGACTTCACCGACAAATACTATAATACGCCCAGCACGCTGATCGGCCCGAAGGATCAGAAGACGGGGGCGACGGCAGACGACGTCAAGGGCAAGACCATCGGTATTCAGGTATCGACCATCCAGTCGGAATACTACAAGAAGTACTTTGCCAAGGTCGCGGATGAGAAGACCTACCAGACACTCGACGAGGCGTTTCAGGATCTCGCTGCAGGCCGCATCGACTACGTCTTCGGCGATTCGCTTGCGCTTGATGCCTTCCTCAAGAGCGATAGCGGCAAGGATTGCTGCGCCAAGATGGGTGATGTCGCCGACGACAAGGAAGTCCTCGGAGCCGGCGTCTCCGGCGGCCTTCGCAAGGAAGACACCGAGCTGAAGGCAAAGCTCAATGCGGCGATCGCCGCGGTGCGCGCCAGCGGCAAATACGACGAAATCACCAAGAAGTATTTCAGCTTCGATATCTACGGCGCCAAGTAAACGATCGCGACGATGGCGACCTCCTCACAAGGCATTCTGGACCTGCTCTCCCCCTATCCTCCCGGATGGGGTGGAGTGCTCTTGACCGGGGCTGCCTCCACGGTCGCCATCTCCGCCGGCGCTTTTCTGATAGGCCTCTTGCTCGGCACGGGCGGAGCATTGGGCAAGCTCTCGGGCATCAGGCCGCTCCGGCTACTGCTCGAACTCTACACGACCACCGTCCGCGCCGTTCCCGAGCTGATCCTGATCGTCGGCCTCTATTACGCGGGCATGGACGGCCTCAATCGGCTGCTCGCCGCGCTCAGTCTGCCGGCCTTCGAGTTGAACGGCTTCGCGGTCGCGGTCGCCGTGCTCGGTTTCGTGCAGGGCGCCTATATGACGGAAGTGCTGCGCGGCGCGATCCTGGCGATCCCCGTCGGCCAGATCGAGGCGGCGAAGGCATTCGGCATGGGGCCGCAGCTGCGCTTCCGCCGTATCATCCTGCCCGCCTTGCTGCCGAACGCCTTGCCTGGTCTTGCCAATCTGTGGATGTCTGTCACCAAGGATAGCGCCCTCGTCGCGGTGGTTGGCTACCAGGAACTGGCTCTCGCCACGCGTCTCGCCGGTGCGAGCACCAAGCACTACTTCATCTTTTTCCTGGCATCCGCTTTTATCTATCTCGCTCTCACTCTCGTCTCGAATGCCCTCTTCAACCTGTTGGAACGGCGTGTGCGCCGCGGCCAGCCGAAGCTCGCCTGAGGAGTGTTGACATGACCTTCTCATGGATATCCGCCTACTGGCCGCTTCTGTTGACGGGCGCCTGGCAGACGCTGTCGCTGCTTGCGATCTCGGTCGTCTTCGGCTTCATCATCGCCATCGGCCTCGCCTTCGCCCAGGTCAGCGGCGGCCCTATCCTGCGAACCCTTGCCCGCGGCTATTGCACCTTCTTCCGGGGCACGCCGCTGCTGATACAGCTCTGGCTGCTCTATTACGGCGTCGGCTCTCTTCTGCCTGTCATCCCGGGTATCCGTCAAAGCCTGTTCTGGCCCATCCTGCGCGAAGGCTTCTTCTTCGCGGCCGTCAGTTTCACGCTGAACTACGCAGCTTACGAAGCGGAGGTTTTGCGCGGCGCGTTGCTTGCCGTTCCGAAAGGCGAGCTGGAAGCCGGGCGCGCATTCGGCATGCGGCCGTTCACGCTGACCCGACGCATCTGGCTGCCGCGCGCCATCCGCATCGCATTACCGACGATCGGCGGCGAAATCGTCATGCAGCTGAAGGCCACTCCGCTCGCCTTCACCGTCACTGTAATGGACCTCTACGCCGTTGCCACCAAAGTTCGCCAGGACACACTTCTGGTCTACGAACCGCTTGTTGTCGTCACCGTCTTCTATCTCATCATCACAGCCATCATCGCGCGAAGCTTCCGTTTCCTGGAAGCTCAGGTGCCGGTGCGGCGCTAACCCACGGCACGAAGGAGAGATCAAACCTCTCCGCAGATCCGAGCCATTCTGGAGATCCCATTCATGAGCAAACCCTTGATCCTCGACGGCGGCATGAGCCGCGAACTGCTGCGTCTCGGCGCGGAACTGAAGCAGCCGGAATGGTCGGCGCTCGCGCTCGTCGATTCGCCGGAGATTGTCCGGCAGGTGCATGACGAATTCATCGCCGCCGGCTCGGACGTTGTGACCACCAACAGCTACGCGCTCGTACCCTTCCACATTGGCGAAGAGCGGTTCTGGAAGGAAGGGGCCGATCTCATCGCACTTTCCGGACAGCTGGCTCGCGACGCCGCCAATGCCTGCAAGGATCGAAAAATCCTGGTCGCCGGCTCGTTGCCGCCCATCTTCGGCTCCTACGAGCCGCAGAATTTCGATCCGTCATGCGTTCAGGACTATCTAAAGGTTCTGGTCGAAAACCTCGATCCTTATGTCGATGTCTGGCTGGGAGAGACCCTCAGCCTGATCGCGGAGGGAGAGGCGGTTCGGGCCGCGGTCGCCGAAACCGGCAAGCCGTTCTGGATCTCCTTCACACTGGCGGATGATGCCACACAAAGGAACGGCGCCTCGCCCAAACTCCGCTCCGGCGAAGCCCTCGAGGATGCGGCTCGCTGGGCCGCATCATCCGGTACCGACGCGCTTCTTTTCAACTGCAGCAAACCGGAGGTCATGCGAGAGGCCGTCGATGTCGCAGCGGAGGTTTTCAAGCATAGCGGCCACAATCTGCAGATCGGCGTCTATGCCAATGCCTTCGAAGGCGAACAAGGCGAGTTGGCCGCCAATGAAGGCCTTCACGCGACCCGGCAAGATCTGAATGACGACGCCTATTCGCGCTTCGCCTGTTCATGGGTCGATGCCGGCGCAACGATGGTCGGCGGTTGCTGCGGGATTGGCGCCGGGCATATTCATCGGCTGAAGAAGGCCCTCCTTACTCAGGGCGTGTAGCAAAAGCCGAACATTGATCCGCAATGCGGGCGCTGGCCATAGGACCGAGACAGGTCTTTTAGTCATGCGCCGTTGCTGCGGCCTGCGGAGCCGGGCTTGGAGTCCGGCTTTGCAGGAGTTCGCCGCGCTCCTCCAGAACGGGATAGGCGGCAGCGGCGACCAGATGGGAATTGATCTGTTTGAGATCGCGCAGCAAATCGAGGTGAAGAGAACTGGTCTCGACGGTCTCGATCCCGCCTTGCCGCAGGCGTTGGAAGTGGGCCTCCGTACCCTCACGCTCCGCTTTGCGAAAGATAACCTTCTCCTCCGCCAGCATGCGAGCGGTGCTCTCGTTCTGGGTCATGAGCAAGGCCGCCGTCGTGCGCAGGTTCGTCTGCAATCGATCGAACAGCCGCGCCAATTCAAGCTGGCCCTCCTTCGAGAAGTTCAGACCCCGGCGCAGACGTTTGGCCAGATGCGGCAAGAGGTTCTGATCGAGAACGTCGCCGGCGTGTTCCATATTCATCGAGAACAGCAGGATCTCGTTCAGGCGTCGTCTGTCGGCCTCGCCGAGTTCATCGGGATCGATCGAGGTGAGATAGGTCTTTACGGCCGCATTCAGACTGTCAAGGATATTGTCCAGCGACCGCAATCGCGTCAGCGCCTTTCGATCCGTATCCGATAGGGCAGTCTTGGCGCCGGCGAGCATTTCGGAGAGAACATCGACCAACCTCAATGCCTCCCGTGCTGCCGCGCCAAGCGCAACGACAGGCGTCTCCTTTGCAGCCGGGTCGAGATACCGGGGACGCGTCGGATCGGCCTCGTCAATCTTCCGCGGCAGCAATTTGGCCAGGAGATCGGCATAGGGCCGCAGTAGCGGCATGAACACCATGGCTAAAACGACATTGAAGGCGGTATGAAAATTGGCGACGGCGCGGGCGCTATCGCTATCCACCAGCACCGACAGGCGCGTGACCGGTTCGAGAAAGCCGATCAGCGCGATCACGCCGACAATGCGTGTCATCATATTGCCGATGGGCAGGCGTTTCACCGATAGATCGGTCCCCGATTGCCCTTCGATGAGCGGATTGATCGCGGTTCCGAGATTGGCGCCGAGAACGAGCGCAAAAGCCTGGTCGACATCGACAAGGCCCTTGCTCGCGAGAGACATGATGAGCAGCACGACGGCAACGCTGGAATGGGCGGCCCATGTCAGAATTGCAGCAAGGAGCATGCTCAGCACCGGCGTTGCGGCAATCGCATCAAGGACGTAGGCGAGCGCCGCCGACCCCTCATACTGCGTCATCAGGTCGAGAAGTTGATGCAGCGCCAGAAGCATGAAGCCGAGCCCGATCATGACCCGGCCAAGATCGTGCACACGTGAGTTCCCGGTTCGGCGGAACATCAGCACCCCGATCAGGATCAGCGCCGGCGAAGCCGCCGCGACATTGAAAGACAACACCTGGACGATCAGGGTCGTGCCGACATTGGCTCCCAGCATGACGGCAAGCGCCGGCACGAGATCCACCAGGCCGCCGGCCGCAAAGCCGGAAGCCATCAGGCCGGTTGCCGTGCTGCTCTGCAGGATGGCAGTGACGCCGATCCCGGCAAAAAACGCCTTGGTGCGATTACTAAGCGCACGGCCCAGAAAAGATCGTAGATCAGGACCGAAGGCGCGCTGAATGCCGGTCTGGACCATCCGCGTGCCCCAGAGCAGAAGCGCGATGTGGCCGGCCAGAGCAACGAGGCCGAGGATAAGCGCCATAATGGTCCTCCATATGCCTGCGGCCTCTCCCGGGACAAACGCCGGGAATCAAGATCGCAGATGGTAACTTTCATTAGCCGACTATGTTCTTTGTCTTTGCGCCTTTTGCAAGGGCGGATTGTCATAAAACTGTTATTATAACATTTTTACATTTAAAATCAGCGGGATACACTGACACACATACGATTGCCTCACTATGACGAATAAGCGCCTTACCGGAAAAGATCGGTCCAAAAACGACGATTTCTATCCACGGCAACACAACCTCGCCTTTTCCCTTTAATCCAGGGTATATCTGACCAATGTAACATACAGCTATCTCAGCCTGCGCCAGATCCCGTCCGCCGGCTGAGGCGATAGCTTGGCGAGGAATTCGAGATGGCACATTCTGTCTGCATCACATGCGGTACGCAGTTCAGCGAAAGCGACGCGCCGCCGCGAGGCTGCCCGATCTGCGAGGATGAGCGTCAATTCGTACCCCAATCGGGCCAGGAATGGACCGATATGACAAGCCTCGGCCAGACGCATAGCGTGATCTGGAACAAGGAATCGGAAGGTATTCATAGCCTGCAGATTTCTCCCTATTTCGGCATCGGCCAGCGTGCATTTTTGATCGAAGGACCGGATGGCAACATTCTTTGGGATTGCCTCAGCCTCATCGACGAGGCCACAAAGACGCGGATTGCCGCCATGGGCGGCCTGAGCGCGATCGCGATCTCCCATCCGCATTTCTATACGTCGATGATCGAGTGGAGTGCCGCTTGCGGCGGCGCACCGATCCATATCCACGCCGACGACAGCGAATGGGTGCAAAGGCCGGATGCCGCCTTGCATCCATGGAGAGGCGCGACGCTTTCGATCGGCTCGGCGACCAAGATCCGATGCGGCGGCCATTTCGACGGCAGTTGCGTGCTCCATTGCCCCTGGCTCGAGGACGGGCGCGGTGCCCTCTTCGTCGGCGACACGATGCAGGTGACCATGGACCGTAAATTCGTGAGCTTCATGCGCAGCTACCCGAACCTCCTTCCGCTCGGCTCCAAGGCGGTAACGAGGATATTGGAAGCGGTTCGGCCCTATCGTTTCGAGACGATCTACGGCGCATTTCCCGGCCGAACGGTCGAGAGCAACGGCAACCAGGTGGTGGAGCGGTCGGCGGAAAGGTACCTTAAGGCGATCGCAAACTGAGAATCTTACGCCGGAAATGCCGCAGACCTAATTTTCCAGCGCCGCCTGCTTGTCCTTGACCAGTCGCACCGGCAGATTGACGGTGACAGACAATCCGCCAAGGCTGGAGCGGGCGAGCGCCAGCTTGCCGTCATAGGCCTCGACCAGATCCTTGACGATCGCCAGGCCGAAACCGGTTCCGGCGATGCTTTCGTCCAGCCGCCTGCCGCGGCGAATGAAGGCCATCTCGGCATCCTCCGGCAGACCCGGACCGTCGTCCTCGATACACAGTTCCACGCCCTCGAGCTCGGGCAACTGCGACAGACGGACCTTCACCTTGCCGGCCGTCCACTTTCTGGCATTGTCGATCAGATTGCCGGTAATGTCGGCAAAATCCGCCTCGTCGATCGCCAGCCACATCTCGGGCGGCGCCACAAGCTCGAAGTCGATCTTGCGCTCGCTCGACAGCCGCCGCATGACGGAGATGATCTTCTTAAGATCGGCGCTGGCGTCCATGACGCCGACAGTATGGGCGGCAGCCAGGCTCGCACGGGTTTGCGCAAGCGTTCGCTTGATCTGCGCCTCCATCCGGCTGACCTCCGTCTGGATGGCCGCGGCCCGCTCCGACATGCCCTCTTCCGACAGAAGGCGCGCCGTCGCCTCCAATGCCGCGAGTGGCGTCTTCAGGCCATGCGCGAGATCGCCGGCGCGCGCACGCGCCTGTGTCAACTGCGTTTCACGCGATGCGAGCAGCCCGTTGAGATCGTCCACGAGCGGCTGGACTTCGCGTGGAAACTGACCGGTGATCTTGCGTGCCGATCGCTCCTGCACCGCCATCAGGGCTGCGCGCAGATCATTGAGGGGTCGTAGCCCGTATCGCAGAAAAGCGATGACAGCCACGATGAGAGCGGCTGAAAGCACGCCAAGAGATGGCGCCATGGCGTAGAAGAAGCGCCAGCGCGCCGGCGCAAGCTCGCTGTTGTCGAGCGCCATGACGATATCGACGATCTGATCGCCCGTGGCCGAGGGGATCGAAATCGATCGCTCGACGGCAAGAAGACGGCTGCCGTTTGGCCCTTTCATATCCGTCGCTCGCCCGGCATCGCGAGGGCGGGCACGTAGCCATGGCAGGTTCTGCTCCCAGAGCGATTGGGAGCGCAGCTCGACAGTGCCGTTGCGGCCGACCTGCCAATAGAAGCCACCATTCGGAATGCCGAAGCGGGGATCCGTCGGCGTGTCGTCAAGGAAGAGTTGATTGGAGGAATTTATGTCGACCGCCGCCAGCAGAACGCGCAACTCCTCATCTATCTCCGAGAGGGCAAGCGCCCTGACGGCCAGTCCGGAAATGGCGTTGATGCCGACCCCCGCAAGAAAGGTTGCAACGATGATCGCCACCACGGAACCCAGCAACAACCGCCCTCGCAGCGAGAACGGTGTCATGACGGCGGCGCCTCGCGCGGGATGATATAGCCCTGGCCGCGCCGGGTCTCGATAACGGTGCCGTCGAACTTGCGCCTGAGACGCGCGACGACAACTTCGAGTGCGTTCGACAGCAGCTCCGTCTCTTCATCATAGATGCTGTCGGCGATCTGCGTTCGGGAAAGCACGGTGCCGGCATTGTGCATCAGATAGGCAAGAAGCCTGTATTCAAGCGCCGTCACCTGAACCGGCTGCCCCCGAAACGAAACGGTACGCTGGCGTGTGTCGAGCTCCAGCACGCCATTGGAAAGGATCGGAGAGGATTGTCCGGCGGCGCGGCGCATCAGGGCGCGCACGCGCGCCAGAAGCTCTTCCATGCGGAAGGGTTTGGTCAGATAATCGTCGGCACCCGCATCCATGCCGTCGACCTTGTCGCGCCACCCGTCTCGCGCCGTCAATATAATGACAGGCATGCCGCGGCGTTCTGCGCGCCAGCGCCGCAGAACCGTCAGGCCATCAAGCTTAGGAAGTCCAAGGTCGAGGATGACGAGATCAAAATGCTCGATATCGCCGCGATACCAGGCTTCCTCGCCGTTGCTCACGGTCGAGACGACATAATGCTGATCCTCCAGGCAGCGGCGCATATCCGCCACGATACTGGGCTCATCCTCAGCAATCAGAATGCGCATTCTCAGCGTCTCTCGATCACGGCAAGTGTTGCGCCGTCGAGTACTATATCACCACGTTTGCCATCCGGCTTCAACACGCGCACGGCATAGGCCTGACGCCCAGCCCGGCGAACCCGCTTGATTCGCAGCACCTTTCCCGGCATCTCGCGCGCAACGACCGCATAGATGTCGCGTAGCGGCCGCAAGCTGCCGGCATCTTCGACCAGAACATTGCTATGTATACGAGCCAATGCTTCCATGCCTGGCAAGCTTAGCAGAACCGCTACCAAGAGAACGGACAGCCAGCGGGGCCAGCCGGCTCTTCGCCCGAATATGCGCAACGATATCAATCCTTCTTTCGAGATGGCACACAGGGCTCGCCCTGCAGCGAACCAAGCATAGCTTTCCCAACATTACAATTCACTGACAACGCCCGTAAGAGAGCTGCAAATTGAAGGGTGTATAAGCATGGGCAGATGGCACGCTGATTGTGCCGAGTTTCGTTCCGCAGAAGTTACCATGACTATCCAGATTTCGTCGATTACCCCAAATGCCAGCCTCTCGGTCTCCTCAGGCGGCATTCGGCCTGAGTTCGTCCGCAATGAAACCCTGGTGGACATCTTCAAGGCAACGGTTGCCCGCAGCCCCGACAGGACGGCACTGACCCTGATCGGGACCGACCAGGCGATGACCTATGCCGAACTGGACCGGCTCTCCGACGAGGCGGCGCGCGCGCTCAGCCGTCGCGGTATCGGCCCCGGCGATTTCGTCGGTCTTTGGTTCCAGCGCTCCCTTGAGCTACATGTCGCACTTCTGGCGATTCTCAAGGCCGGAGCTGCCTACATTCCCTTCGATGCGTCTGCTCCTGCCGATCGCGTGGCGGTTAGCCTGGCCGATTGCGGTGCGAAATGGCTGCTGACGCATGATGAAAAGGCGGCCCTCGCGCCCGAATTCGACGGCCAGACCCTGATCCTCAAAACACTGCTCGCAGAAGACGCTGATGGCGTCGCGCCGCGCGTCGCCACGCACGACGATCCCGCCTATGCCATCTACACTTCCGGCTCCACCGGCAAGCCGAAGGGCATCGTCATCACGCACGGGAACATCTGCCATTATCTGCGAGCGGGTAACGACGTTCTCGGCATGGTTGAATCGGATGTCGTTCTGCAGCAGGCTTCGGTCGCCTTCGACCTTTCGCTCGAAGAGATATTCGTTCCCTATCTGGTCGGTGCGACGCTGAAAGTAGCGACATCCGCCGTCATGGCCGAACTCGACAGGCTCGCGGATGTACTAGAAGCGGAAAAGATCACGGTCATCGACACCGTGCCGACCCTGCTCACTATGCTCGAGCGCGATGTCGAAAGCCTGCGCGTCATCATCGTCGGCGGCGAAGCCTGCCCTCCGGCGATCGTCAGCCGCTTTTCCAAAGCCGGCCGGCGCCTGATCAATACCTACGGTCCCACAGAGACGACGGTGGTTGCAACCTACGCCGAACTCGATCCATCCCGGCCGATCACGATCGGCCACCCGATCGCCAACACGACCGCCTACGTCGTCGACGAAAACCTGCAGCTCGTTGCCCGCGGTGACACCGGCGAATTGCTGATCGGCGGACCGGGTGTCGCTGCCGGCTATAGAAACCTGCCGCAGCTGACCGCCGCAAAATTCGTCGCCAACCCCTTCGCAGGCCATGACGATCCGGTGCTTTACCGCAGCGGCGACGCCGTGCTGATGGACGAAGAAGGGCAGCTCCATTTCCTCGGGCGCATCGACGACCAGGTCAAGATTCGCGGCTATCGCATCGAACTCGGCGAGATCGAAACCGTCGTGGGCGAACTTCCCGAGGTGAAGGCCGCATCCGTCGTCGTGCATCGCCCGCCGGATGGCGAGGACATGCTGGTCGCCCACATCGTTACCACGGGCAGCAGCTTCGATCGCGACAAGGCCCGCGCTGTGCTTGCGGCCAAACTGCCGCCCTACATGGTGCCCGCCGCCTGGCATAGCCATGTCTCTCTGCCGCGTCTTCCGTCCGGCAAGATAGACCGCAAGACGCTTGCCGCTATTCCGCTGGTGGCCGACCAGCCGACCCAGGCACAAGAGCCGCCGCGCACATGGACGGAGGCACAGCTGCTGAAGGCCGCGACCGAGGCGCTTCGACTGCGCTCCATCGGCTTCGAAGCGGATTTCTTCACTGAACTCGGCGGCCATTCCATGCTGGCGGCCCGCTTTGTTTCCGAAGTGCGCAAGATCCCGCTGCTCGCCAGCATCGCCCTGCGCGACGTCTATGCCGGCCGTACGCTGCGCGGCATTGCCGCGATCCTGGAGCAGCGCGCCGAGAGCACCTCGGGACAGGAACGCAAGAATTTCGAACCGGTGCCGTTGCGCCGGCGTTTTCTCTGCGGTCTCGCTCAAGCCGTGGTATTGCCCTTCATCGTCGCTATCGCAACGCTGCAATGGATCGGCCTGCTGCTTGCCTCGATCCTGCTGATCGATGACGGTGCATCGCTCTGGAATGAAATCCTCATTCTCGGCGGCGTCTACCTCGCGCTCAATCTCGGCGAGAAGCTTGTTGTTATCGCCCTTAAATGGCTTGTCATCGGCCGCACAAGGCCAGGCGTCTATCCGCTCTGGGGCACCTATTATTTCCGCATCTGGCTGATGCAGCGCATCGTCCAGCTGACCGCTCCGAAATTCCTCAAAGGTTCGCCGCTTATCCGCGTCTATATGCGCGCCCTTGGCGCCAAGGTCGGCAAGGACGCGATGATCGACGAATTCGAGGAAGGCGCGATCGATCTTGTGCGCATCGGCGCAAGATCCAGCCTCGGCGTCAAGATCAAGCTTGCCAATGTCGAAGTCATCGGCAATGAGATCCATGTCGGCACGATCGATATCGGCGAAGGCGTGCAGGTCGGCAATGGCTCGGTCATCGGCCATAACGTGAAGATCGGTGACGGCGCCATCATCGGCGATCTGACGGCGATCGCCGCCGGTACGCATGTCGAAGCCCACACCCGCTGGGACGGCTCCCCCGCCCGCCAGACCGGGCATGCCGAGCATGAAGACATGCCTGCGCATCCGGAGCTTGGGACCGTCGGACGGGTCTTTCAGTTCGTCGCCTATTTCGTTGCCTACAATCTGAGTCTCGTCGTCGGCCTGCTGCCGATCTTCCCGGCTTTCTATCTGTTCTCCGCCGTGCAGCAGATGTACGCTCCCGGCTCCGACGAGGCCCTATCCTGGGGAATGATCGCAGCACTCTCCTGGCCGGCCGCCTTCCTGCTGATCGTCGTGTCCATGGCTGTCGTCGTGGCGCTCAGATGGGTGCTCCTGCCCCGCGTCGTGCCGGGCCGCTACTCCATCTTCGGCAATCTCTATTTCCGCAAATGGGTTGTCGGTCTCACCACCGAGGCCATGCTCGAAACGCTGAATTCACTCTACGCCACCGTCTTCATGCGCAACTGGTACCGCCTGATGGGAGCCAAGATCGGCAAGGGCACGGAAATCTCGGCTAACTTCGCCGGCCGCTACGATCTGATCGAAATGGGCCGCGACAACTTCATCGGTGACGAGACGATTTTCGGCGATGAGGAAATCCAGAACGGCTGGATGGTGCTCAAGCGCCTGAAGACCGGCGATCGCTGCTTCTTCGGCAACTCCTCCGTCATCTCGCAGGGTGCCGTGATCGAGAGCGATTCACTCGTCGGCATCAAGACGCGCCTGCCCGACTCCCTGCACGTCAAGGCAGGTGAAACCTGGTGCGGCAGCCCTGCCTTCCAGTTCCCGACGCGCGAGAGGCTGCAGGCGGCTGCGACCGCCACCTATGCACCGCCACTGCGCATGCGTCTCGTGCGCATCGTGTTCGAGGCCATGCATACGTCGCTGCCGACAGCCATCCTGATCGTCATGGCGCTTGCAATGTCCGACATGCTGGCCAACGAAATCGACAATGGTGCCTGGGGCAGCCTTTTCTGGACGCTGATGGCCGCAGGCCTGGCGACCTCGGGTATCCTCTATCTCGTCGCCGTCGCCTTCAAATGGACGCTCATCGGCATCTACAAGCCGATGAACCGGCCGATGTGGTCCTGGTGGGCGATGCGCACCGAAGCCGTCGCGGTCTTCTACGGCGGGCTCGCCAGCAAGATGCTGCTCGACTATCTGCGTGGCACGCCTTTCCTGCCCTGGCTGCTCCGTCCCTTCGGCGCCAAGATCGGCCAGGGGGCATGGATCAACAGCACCGATATTTGCGAGTTCGATTGCACCCATATTGGCGATCATGCCGTACTCAATATGGGATCCTGCCCGCAGACCCATCTCTATGAAGACCGCATCATGAAGGTCGGCCGCATCACGATCGGCAAAGGCGTCTCCATCGGCTCGGGCAGCACCGTCTTGTACGAGGCCAATGTCGGCGATTTCGCCGAGATCGGATTGCTGACCCTGGTCATGAAGGGTGAGGCCATCCCGCAAGGAACGTCGTGGGTCGGTGCTCCCGCCCAGTCGGTTCAAGCCGAACAGGAGCAGGCTCCGGTCTCGGAAAAAGAGGCCCTGCCCCCCGCCGCTGCGTGAGCGCGGTATGACAGCCCCTCGATTTGAGGTTGTCCTGGCGGTCGCTGATGCGATCGCCGTCCTTGTCCGCCCGATGCCGGACGGACGAGCAGAGCGTGATCAGATCGCGCAAACAGCCTTGAGAGAAGCCACACAGCGGGACGATCTTTCCATCTATCGCCGGCCAAGCGAGCGGCCGGCGCTGAGGCATCCCTATCACGAGCTGGGTGTTTCGCTTTCACATCGCACCGATCTGCTGCTGGCGGGCTATTCGCCTCATAGCGCTGTCGGGGTCGATATAGAGGTCGAAGATATCAACGGCTTCGATCCGGTGGCCTTTGCCGCCGACCACTTCTCACCAAAGGAAGCGGCCGCGGTCGCCGCCCTCGATAGCGCAGCGGCGCTGGAGATCTGTTACCGACTCTGGGTCGCCAAGGAGGCTGCATTGAAGATCAGCGGCCGCGGTATTTTCGACGGGCTGGACGAACCTGATCTGGCGGCGCAGCTGAACCTCCTCCGCACCGATGGCGCAACAATCCATCTTGGCACCGGGTCGCGGCTGCCGCCGATTGCGCTCGCAGTGACTCGGCTTGCCGGCGCTGCGGATCAGCCTATCTATTGTGCCCTTGCCAGGGATATGCGCTGAGCGGCGATCCCTCGGTTGCGAGCATCTCGGCCGGAGAGGCACCGATGGAAACCGCGCCTTCCCCATAAGCGTAGATATTTCAGGGACGCGGCGGTGCGTCTGCGTCTTCGCGCGAGGCAAACCAGTTTGCCAGGGTCGCGCCGGAAATATTGTGCCAGACGGAAAAGATGGCGCTGGGAACCGCAGCGATCGGCGAGAAATAGGCCGTCGCCAGCGCGGCACCCAGGCCTGAATTCTGCATGCCCACTTCGATAGCCAGCGCCTTGCGCTTGTGGAAATTGAGTCCGAGCACTTTCGATGCATAGTAGCCGAAGAGATAGCCAAGACCGTTATGCAGGATAACGACGGCGAAAATCAGCAGGCCGGACTGCACGATGGCCGCCTTCGAGGCACCGACGACAGCCGCAACGATCAGCACGATGCCGATGACGCTGACGAGAGGCAGAACAGGGATCGCCGCGCGAACCAGGCCGGGCACGGCTTTCTGCGCGACAAAACCGAGCAGAAGCGGCACGATGATGACCTGCACGATGCTGATGAACATCGACCAGGCATTGACGGGCAGATACTGGCTTGCGAACATCCACACGAGGAACGGCGTGACGATGGGCGCAGCCAGCGTCGTCACACTCGTGCAGGCGACCGACAGCGCCACGTCGCCACGAGCAAGATAGGTCATGACATTGCTTGAGGTGCCGCCCGGGCAGCAGCCGACCAGAATGATGCCGGCGGCGACTTCCGGCGGCATCGGAATGATCTTGGTCAGCAAAAGTGCCAGCGCCGGCATGATGCCGAAATGTGCGATGACGCCGATCGCGACCTCATGGGGACGACGCGCCAGCTCGCGAAAGTCGTCAACGGATATCGTCAGCCCCATGCCGAACATGATGATCCCGAGAAGGACGACGATCCAGGGTGCAAACTGCTTGAAGACATCGGGCAGAAAGAAGCCGAGCACGGCAAACAGGATGACCCATATGGAAAAAGTCTTGCCGACGAAGGCGGAAAAGGATGCCAGGAATTTCATGGAATCTCCGGGGGGAAGGAGCATAATGATATTCGGCCGGTCTAAACCCGACGCATCGCATGTCAAGGCTTCGAACCGCCCGATCCGTCCACTTCCATCATCGATACGGTATGAAGCCATCGACGAGCGCAGGAGGTTTGTCCTGCAAGGAGCCAATACATGACTGTTACCGAGCCCGAGCCGATGTCCCGCACGAAGGCCTTATCCTACGCGCTCGGCCTGCCGCTGGCGCTGCTCGTGCTTATCTTTCTGCCCGCCGGTCGTCTCGACTGGCGGCCTGGATGGGTCTTCATCGCGTTCCTGGTGGTGAGCTATGGAATAGCGTTTCTGATCATGCGGCGCGCAAACCCGGTCATCTTCCAAGCGCGCAGCCGCTTCCAGACCGGAACCAAAGGCTGGGATCTCATCCTGGTCTCGCTGATCTTCCTTGGCATGATCGCCGAAATACCGGTCGGAGCCCTGGATGCCGGCAGGATGAAATGGTCGATGATGCCATCCTCCATCATGATCCTCGGTTATCTCCTGCTTGCGGCGGGCATCGCGCTCGCCACGTGGGCTCAGGCGGTCAATCGCTTCTTTGAGCCCGGCGTGCGCCTCCAGCGCGAACGCGGCCAGCACGTCATCAGCGACGGTCCCTACGCCTACGTGCGTCATCCCGGCTATGTCAGCGCGATCTTGGTATTTGCGGGGCTGGCACTGGCACTCGGTTCCTGGTGGGCCTTGATCCCTGCCGGCTGGGCAAGCGCCGTGCTGATCCTGCGCACCAGCTGGGAAGATGCGCTGCTTCATAGCGAGTTGGAAGGCTATGCCGACTATTCCAAGCGCGTTCGATTCCGGTTGCTGCCGGGTATCTGGTGATGCTCGATTTCGGCTGGCGCTAGGCTTTGCCATGCCAAAGGGAGCGGAGGCCACCGGCCTCTCCTTTCAGCGGATCCCTTGCCGGTATGCCAAGTTCGTCGATGATCGCCTGCTGCTCGGCCGTTGGCATTTCCCGGCAGAGGTCAGCCTCCTGATCCGGCGGGTAGCCGCCGATCACAAGCAGATCCTTGCTCGCCTCCAGCCGACAATGGCCGGTTCCGGCCGGCAGCAACAGGGCATCGCCGGCCTCGACTGCGATTTCCTTGCCTGCGGGTCCGCCGATCATCAGCCGGGCCTGACCTGCGGCGACGCCCAATATTTCATGGGCCTTCGAATGAAAATGGTGAAAGGAATAGACGCCGTTTCGCCAGAGGCCGCCCCACCCATTAGTTCGAAAGAGCCGTTCGAAAGCCTCTGCCCTGTCGAGGCCGTCAAGCACCTGCCGATAGACGATTACCGGAAATCGCCTGTTGTTGGGAACCCAGCCGGACTGCTCGAATTGGATTGCCTGCTCCATCCGTTCTCTCCCTGTCGATTGCCATCATAACCGCCGGATCTCGCTGCGGTTCCCACAGAAACTGGGGAACGATTGCCTGCGGCCGGGGTTTGGAAACGGGCATCCGATCAACGATACAGCGAAAGGATAGATCATGCCTTCCATCAATTCCGCACATATCCTCATCCTGGCAACGGACGGCTACGAACGTTCGGAACTCCGCGTTCCGCTCGACGAACTCAGGAAGCGTGGCGCCGACGTCAAGATTGCCTCCGTGAAGAAGGATAGCATCAAAAGCTGGGACAAGACCGATTGGGGCGACAGCGTCGACGTCGATCTCCTGGCCAAGGATGTCGACGTGAACCAGTTCGATGCGCTGGTGCTGCCGGGCGGCCAGATCAATCCCGACAAGCTGCGCCTCGAAGGAGACGCCATGCGTGTCGTCCGCGAGTTCCTGAATTCCGGCAAGGTGGTCGCCGCCATATGCCACGCACCCTGGCTGCTCGTCGAGGCCGACGCATTGCGGGGACGCCACGCAACCTCCTATTGGTCCATCAAGACGGATGTCAAAAATGCCGGCGCGAACTGGAAGGACGAAAAGGTCGTGACGGATGAGGGTATCATCACGTCCAGGTCGCCCGACGATCTTCCGGCCTTCGTCGACAAGATTGTCGAGGAGGTTCAGGAGGGCCGGCACCGGCGCGCGGCCTGATCGCCCAATCTCTTGTGAAACTTGCCGAGCCCCGGCGATAAATGCTGGGGCTTTCGCATCTTTTCCCTGCAGCAGAGCGGGAGCGGAGCGAATCCGCATATTGACTGGCCGGGCATGCTTTGATCTGTTGGCCGAACATGACAATGCCTGATGGCCGCCGGAGGTAGACGGATATCGGGGAGGAAAGCAGGGCATGACGATGGAGGCTGTGAGGGCGGTCAGCCTGAAGCAGATGGCGATTTCCTTTGAAATGGCCGGGAAGGCACGGTTCGATGCCGTGGCGGCGACCAATCTGGAGGTGGGAGCGCATGAGTTCGTGGCCATCGTCGGTCCGACGGGCTGCGGCAAATCCACCCTTCTCAATGCGACGGCGGGCCTTTTGACGCCGGCGTCCGGCACGGTGGAAGTCTTCGGTCAGCCGCTGAAATCCATCAATAAACAGGCGGGCTATCTCTTCCAGCAGGATTCGCTGATGCCGTGGAAAACGGTTCTCGAGAATGTTGCGATCGGGCTTGAGATCGCGGGGACGGATAGAGCCGAGGCAAGACGGATTGCGCGGGATTGGCTGGGGCGCGTCGGCCTTGCCACATTTGCCGATCGTTTCCCGCGCATGCTCTCGGGCGGCCAGCGCAAGCGCGTCGGCCTCGCTCAGGTGCTCATCCGCAATCCCAAGCTGCTGCTGATGGACGAACCATTCGGTCCGCTCGATGCGCAGACCCGCCTCATCATGGGCGACCTCCTGCTGAAACTCTGGTCCGAGGACCGCAAAGCCGTGATGTTCGTCACGCACGATCTCGATGAGGCGATCGCCCTTGCCGACCGCGTGGTCATCATGTCGGCCGGTCCGAAATCCCGCATCATCGGCGATTTCAAGGTCGCTCTGGAGCGGCCGCGCGATATCGGCGAGATACGCCACGATCCCGTATTCAACCGGCTGCATCGTGATATCTGGCAGGCGTTGCGCGATGAGGTGATGACCGCCTATCGCCAGAGCAGCGGAGAGATCGCATGAACCGTTCTCTCCTTCTCCTGCTGCAAATCCTGGTGGCCGTGGCCATCCTGGCTATCTGGCATCTCGCAACGAATACCGGCCTTTTCGGCAATCCGAAAACCATATCCTTCTTCTTTGCCGACCCGCTCAAGGTGGCGCAGCGCGTCTTTCAATGGTTCGCTTCAGGATCGATCTGGTATCATCTCTGGATCACACTGTCGGAATCGATCCTGGCCTTTCTGCTCGGCGCCTTCGGCGGCATCGTCTTCGGCTTCTGGTTCGCGCGCCGACCGCTGATAGCCGCCGTCTTCGACCCTTACGTGAAGGCGGCCAATGCACTGCCCCGCGTCGTGCTGGCTCCGATCTTCGCGCTGTGGTTCGGCCTCGGTATCTGGTCGAAGGTCGCGCTCGGCATCACCCTTGTTTTCTTCATCGTCTTTTTCAACGTCTATCAGGGCGTCAAGGAAGTCAGCCAGCCGGTGCTGTCCAACGCCCGCATGCTTGGCATGAACGAGCGACAGCTGCTGCGCCATGTCTATCTGCCATCCGCGCTTTCCTGGGTGTTTTCCAGCCTGCATACATCGGTGGGTTTTGCTGTCGTCGGCGCCGTCGTCGGCGAATATCTGGGCTCGGCCGCCGGCCTCGGCTACCTCATCCAGCAGGCCGAGGGCGTCTTTGACGTGACTGGCGTCTTCGCGGGCATGGTCGTTTTGACCGCCTTCGTCCTGCTCGTGGACTGGGTGATGACGATGGTCGAAAGGCGCCTGCTCGCCTGGCGCGGCCAATAGCGCATTGAGAACAGCGAAGTGGAGGAACAAGGACATGGAACGCAGGACATTTCTGATCGGGACGGCAAGCTTCGGTATCGGCGCATCGCTTGCAGGCATCTTGCCCGCCGCGGCACAGGATGCGAAACCGGAAAAGCCGGATCTATTGATCGGCGTCGGCGGCAAGCCGCTGCTCTATTACCTGCCGCTGACGATCGCCGAGCGCAAAGGCTTCTTCAAGGAAGAGGGCCTCAACGTCACCATCAATGATTTCGCCGGCGGTTCGAAATCGCTCGAAGGCCTGATCGGCGGCTCCCTCGATGTCGTCGCCGGTGCCTATGAACATACCATCCGCATGCAGAACAAGGGGCAGGATATCGTCGCGATCTGCAATCTCGGGCGCTTCCCCGGCATCGTTATCGCCATGCGCAAGGATCTCGCCGGCGAGATCAAGTCGATGGCGGACATGAAGGGCCGCAAGATCGGCGTGACCGCGCCAGGCTCCTCGACGGCACTGATGTTCCAATATGCCATGTTGAAGAGCGGACTGAAGACCGACGATGCATCGCTGATCGGCGTCGGCGGCGGGGCCGGCGCGGTTGCCGCGGTCAAGAGCGGTCAGATCGACGGCCTTTCCCATCTCGATCCCGTCATTGCGCAACTGCAATATGACGGCGACATCAATGTTCTGCTGGATACGCGCACCGAGGCCGGCACCCGTGCGCTCTTCGGCGGCCCGAACCCGGCCGCAACGGTCTACATCAAGCGCGAGTTTGCCAAGGAAAACCCGATCACCACGCAAAAGACGGTCAATGCCTTCATGAAGGCATTGAAGTGGATCTCGTCGGCAAGCCCGGATGACGTCGCCAGCGTCGTGCCGGAGGAGTACCTGCTCGGAAATCGCGACCTCTATATGCAGGCCTTCAAGAATTCCAAGGAAATGTATTCACCGGACGGCATGGTCACGATGGAAGGCTATAATTCCATGATGGGCGTCCTGAAGGCGCTCGATCCCGATCTCGCCAATGCCGATGTGCCCTTTGAGAAGACATTCGATCCGACCTTTGCTAAGGCCGCAAAGACCTGATCGCGCAATGGACGACAAGCGATAACTCGACGGCCACCGTCGTTCAGGCGTCACATCGCTACACAAATCATTCTTTCTCGATCCGCAATCCTTCGAGAAAGGTGCGAAAAGCGCCGACGGCCCGTTTCGAGGTCGTCTCTGGATCGTCCGAATTGGCGATCCATTGCGCCGCGCAGCTGCTCGCCGCATTGATCAGGCGAGCGCCTGCTTCCGGATCAATATCGACGATGATACCGTCTTCGCGAAGACAGCGAAGGCTTTCTGTAATCGTGGCAATACAGCCGTTGGCGCTCGGCCATCCGGAGGGTTCGCCGAGCACGGCCGGACCGTCGCGGAACATGATGCGCTGAATTTCCGGCTCCAGCGCCATCTCGACGTAACCGACATTCTCGTCGACGAACGCCTGCCAGCGTGACGGTGCTCGAGATGAGATCTGACAGAGCCTTGCGGTCATTTCGGCATCGATCTCGCTGACGACAGCTTGGAGCAGGCCCTTCTTGTCGCCGAAATGGTGGTAAAGGGCCCCTCGCGTCAGCCCCGCCGCCGCTGTAAAGTCATCCATCGATGCCTCGGCATAGCCGACGCTACCGAATGCCTTACGGGCGGCGGTCAGCAGCTTGGCTCGCGTTTCGGCAATCATTTCACTGCGAGGTTTGCGCATTGCGTCTCCGTCGGCTCTTCACAATCATTGGCATACGCTGCGTATATTAGTTGACATACGCGACGTATGCAATTATCCATTGACATACGCCGCGTATGCGTACGCAATCTCGTTCAATTCGGGGAATGTTCCGATGTCCAATCCATATAGAGAGATTTTCCGAGCGCCCGGAGCCAAGGGCTTTTCAGCCGCAGCCTTCCTTGCCCGACTTCCGCTTGCCATGGCGCCGATCGGCATCGTTGCCATGCTGTCGCAGACGCGTGGCGAATATTGGCTGGCCGGCGCGGTTTCGGCCACCTTCGCCCTGACCAATGCTGTCGTCTCGCCGCAAATATCGCGCTTCGTCGACCGGGTCGGTCAAAGTGCCGTTGTCTTGCCGGCCACCATCGTCTCGGTCGTCGCCTTCGTCATTCTGGTCGTCGCGGCGAATCAGGGCTGGCCGGCCTGGGTGCTGTTTGCCTCGGCCTTTTTCGCGGCCGTCATGCCAAGCATCCCTGCCTTGGTACGCGCGCGCTGGACGGAGATCTTTCGGGACCGGCCTGAGTTGAACACGGCCTTTGCATTCGAATCGGCAGCCGATGAGCTCGTCTACATCACCGGCGCATCCCTTTCCGTTGGACTTGCCGTCTCACTGTTCCCGGAAGCCGGAATGGTCGCGAGCACCATCTTCCTCGCGCTCGGATCGGCAGCCTTCCTGATGCAGAGATCGACAGAGCCGAAGGTTCGTGCAATCGATGCCGAAGCGCCGCAGCACTCGGCGATCTGGCAGCGGCCTGTCCAGATCATCACGCTGGCGCTGATCTTCGTCGGAGCCACCTTCGCAACGGCGGAAGTCAGTGCTGTGGCCATCACCAAGCAGCTCGGCGAACCGAGTGCCGCAAGCATCGTCATTGGTGTCTATGCGCTCGGCTCCTTCATCGTCGGCCTCATCATCGGAGCGCTGAACCTCAAAATGCCGCTGCAACGTCAGCTGCTGGTGGCCGCCACTATCCTTGCCATCACCTCCCTGCCGCTTCTTGTAGCCGGCACCTCAGTCGCGCTGCTCGCTTTTGCCGTTTTCCTCAGCGGCGTCGCCATTTCACCGACCTTCATCACTGCCTTCGGACTGATAGAACGCCGCGTGCCGGAGGCCATGCTGACGGAAGGAGTGACCTGGGTGATGACCGGCATCGGTATCGGCATGGCACTCGGCGCCTTCGTCTCCGGTTGGGTGGTGGATAGTTTCGGCCCCGCCAACGGCTTCTGGGTTTCAGTCGCGGCAACCATCGCAGCCGTCATCGTCGTGGCGCTCGGCCAGGCAAGCCTTTCCGGCGCACGAGCCCCCAGCACGGCCGCCGTTACGCAGCTGGCCGAATGAGGAGACGGGAGAGCCGCCTGCGGCGGCATATTGCTCCGTGACGAATGTGCCCCGGGACAACATTGCCTATTCCCTCAGCCTATGCGCGCCGAAAGACCCGTTGCCGGGTGCTGACCCAGTCGAGAAAAGTCAGCACCCCTCCCAAAACCAGAAAGGCTGCTGCCAGCAGCCCCATGTTCAGCAGGACGGCTTCAAGGCCGATATCGCGAACGTCCAGAAACGGGTATGGGTAGAAGTGAGAGATATATCCATGCGCAAGCGTATAAGCGGAATAGGCTGCGGGAAAAGCCAACCACCAGAGCACATCGCGCCAGGAAAGCCTACCGCGTTCACTCAGAAAAATCCAATCCAGGGCATACAGCACCGGAACACAATAATGGAGTATCTGGTCTCCGAGCAGTTGCCAGCCGCGAGGGTGCCAAACGTCCCTTAGCATCAAAACATAAACGATGCCCGCAATCCCGACGTAAATGAGAACGGCGCTTCGGATCGACGGCTTGCTCGCCCATCGGCCAATCGACGAGCGCGACGCGATTTGCGTGCAAAGTAGTGTCAAGGCGAGCAGAAGATTGGATTGAATGGTGAAATAGCTGAAGAAATTCAACGTCATGGCCAGCCGAGAAACATGCACGCCCGGTATGATAGCGAAATATGAGATCGCGATACCCGACAAAGCAAGTAGGGCAAGCAGACAGCGATAGATGCGAATCAAGCCGACCACGATGCCTCACCTGCTGAATTAACACCGGAGCGGAGGCTGAGGGAATTCAACATCGACTCGCTCGATTTCATCGAAATTCCATAGCTCATTGAGGACAAGGCGCGCCTTGAAACTTTCGCCAATCCGCCGACCTCCGCGGCAAGATCGACGGTATTGGAGACATATACCGTCTCGCAGAAGACTATTCGATTGCGGCAAATCAAAAGCAAGCATCGAACGGCTGAAGAAATCCTTCGGCCATGAGGTGACGACAGCTCTTGGCCAAGTCGATGTCGACATGTTGAGCCCTGAAAGCGGTTTTGCCTCTCGTGCCCTCGGAGACGATTGTCAGATGCGCATGCGCGGCACGTCATTGGGATCGAGGCGCAGCTCGATCAGCACCGGGCGATTGCGATTCCGGATGGCGTCCAGGGCGCTTTCAAGCTCGTCGGCCGAGCTGACCGCAATACCGTGACCGCCGAGCGCGGTCGCGACCTCAGCAAACGAGGGCCAGTTGAACAGGGTGAGGCCCGGGTCCATCTTCCGATCGCGAAACTGGATATGTTCGGCTCCATAGGCGGAATCATTGCAGACGATGACGATCAGGTCCTGCCCAAGACGCACCGCCGTATTGAACTCGTTGACGCCGCTCATCATGAAACCGCCATCCCCGGTGAAAAGCACCACCGGCCGATCCGGCGCAGCAACGCTTGCGCCGATTGCTTCCTGCAACCCAAGGCCGATCGAGCCGAAATTTGCCGTCACCACGAAGCTCCTCGGGTCGCTGACGGAAATTCGGCACCAGACCTCGGTCATGAAACGACCGCCGTCGGTCACAAGCACCCTGTTCTTCGGCAGAGCTTTTTCCAGCTCCTCGAGCGCCCAGATGTAATTCACATATCCCGTGTTCGTCTTGCCGCGCTGATCGGATGGGTGGGTGGTGAGCGAGGGGACATCCAGTTCGTGCGTGAAGCCGCTCGGCGGAATTTCCGCCTCGTCCAGCCAATGAACGAAATTGTCTGCCGTCAATCCTGCATCGGCTACCAGGGCTGCATCCGGATGAATGTTCTTGCCGATGGCGCGCGCATCCATATCGATCTGGACGATGCGCTTGCCCTTCAAGAGCTTGCCCCGGTCGGTAGTGAAATCATGCAACCCCGCTCCGAAACAGATCAGGCAATCCGTCTTGGCAATCAGGTCATAGGCGGTAGGCGTGCTGAGCGTGCCGAAAATGTCCATATTATAGGGATGGCCGCCGAAGAGCCCCTTTGCTTTTAAGGTCGTCGCAAGCGGAGCCTCCAGCCGATCCGCCAGCCGGATCAGCTGATCGCGCGCACCACAAGCCCCGCCACCTGCGAGGATGAGCGGACGCTTTGCCGAAGCGATCATGCCGATGGCCCTGTCCAGCGCGTCACCCTCGGGCACATATCCGGGAGCATCGAAGACTTCGAAGACAGCCCGCTCGTGAGCCTGTTCGCACCACATGAAATCGGCCGGCATGTTCAAGACGATCGGACGCCGCTCGACCCGCGCACGGTAAAAAGCGCGGGCAACGTCCCGGGTTGCAGTTTCCGGTGAGCGCATCTGCTCGAAGCCGGCGCCGGTGGCCTTGACGACCTCGCGCTGGTCGATGCTTTGCAGATGGTGCGGGTTGACGACCGGCGTGTCGCCCGCCAGGAGCACCATGGGGATGGAACCGCGGGCGCCTTCAGTGAGCGCGGTGACGCAATTGGTCAAAGCCGGACCGTGGGTCACGCTCGCCACGCCCACCCTGCCTGCGACGTGGGCATAGGCAAGCGCCATCAGGACCGAACTACCCTCATGCGCTGCCGGCACGAAACGGCCGCCGCATCCGCGCACATAATGGTCGATAATAAAGAGATTGGCATCCCCCATGAGACCGAACATCGTGCCAACATCGTGATCGCGAATCGCCCTCGCGATCGACTGGTATACATAGATCGCATTGTCGGTCATTTAAGTATTTTCCCCTCCCGCAGCGCGTCAGATCGTTGATGCTCAGAATATCAGGAAGGTCATGCAAGAGGTGCGCGATTTGGAGACGAGTTCCCCTTGTTAATACAAGATAATCGCTTCATTGTCGTATGTTGCGCACAATTCACGCATGGATAAATGTGGCGATTTCAGCATGCGTCGCTTCAGGCCGATGATGCGGCGTCATCCCGGCGTGGTATAAGGGACGCAGGCACAGAGACGGCAATGTTGCTGTCCGGGCAAACCCGAGGCATCCACAAAGGCGAACGGGCTCGTTCGCAAAATTCATATGGCCAAGGAAGGAACTTGCCCCGTCCTATCGGGGAAGATGATGCTCCTCGCCGACAAATGTCTACTTGGCATCATCGAGCTTATTGTAACCTGCCTGTATGATATCAATATCGCATGCGTGACCGATGCCGGCCAATTTATAGAGCACATCGCCGACGGCTATATCCACGCGCGGCTTGTTCTTCGAATAGACTTTCTCAACCATCGGCTTGATAGCCGCTTCGGTGCCGCCAGCGGCAAAATAAAGCTCCAGAGCGCGGCACAGAAACGCATCTCTGCGATCATTCAAATCCATCAGAGACTCATCGCCTACAGTCGATGCCAGCATCCTGACGGCCTTATTTTGGTATTCACTCATATAATTCATCCAAATCTTCTGAACGATATTCGAATCGAAAATCCAATATAGGCTCTGCACGTCTATTCTTTCCCGAGACTGAATCGGTTTCGGCAGCTGCATAAGCCCGCGGGACGATGCGGAGGCAGATGAGTTTTCGTCCGATTTCAGCTGAATAGAGATCCGTCATTTTCGAACGTTCACAGGGACTGCAGTCTTTCCATGAAAAGGGATGCGAGCTTCAGATAAGGTGTTTCGCATTTTTCTATAAAGTCATGAGACGACACACACCGTAACGTGCAACGCTCGTTTGGAGGAAACGAGAAACGCAAAGGTATGGAGGAGATTACCTTGGCAATAGCAGCAGAGGAAAATACCGCACGCCCGTCCCCCGAAGATGAAAAGCTCAACCTTGGCGCCAATCTGGCTTATGGCCTTCAGCATGTCCTGACCATGTATGGCGGCATCGTCGCAGTCCCGCTGATCATCGGCCAGGCATCGGGCCTGACACCGGCCGATGTCGGTCTGCTCGTAACGGCATCGCTGTTTGCCGGCGGTCTCGCGACCATCCTGCAGACGATCGGGATACCATTTTTCGGGAGCCGCCTTCCCCTCGTACAGGGCGTATCCTTTTCCGGCGTCGCGACGATGATTGCCATTACCGGACATGGTGGCATCCAGGCCGTTCTCGGCGCGGTCATTGCGGCGTCCTTCATCGGGCTCCTCATCACGCCCGTCTTTTCGCGCATCACGCGCTTCTTCCCGCCGATCGTAACCGGCATCGTCATAACAACCATTGGCCTCACCCTCATGCCGGTCGCAGCGGGCTGGGCCATGGGCGGCACAAGGAATGCACCGGATTTCGGCAGCCAGGCCAATGTCCTGCTCGCCGCCGCAACACTCTTGATCGTGCTATTGCTCAGCAAGCTGGGGAGCGCCACCATATCCAGGCTTTCGATCCTGCTCGCCATCATCATCGGTACGGGGATCGCCTATGCAGCCGGCATTGCCGACTTCTCGCGGGTGATGAACGGGCCGCTTGTCGCCCTGCCGCAGATATTCCATTTTGGCTATCCCGTGTTCGATATGGCGGCGATCATCTCGATGTGCATCGTCATCATGGTGACACTGGTCGAAACCTCGGCGGATATTCTCGCTGTCGGCGAGATCGTCGGCACCAAGGTCGATGCGCGCCGGCTCGGCGACAGCTTGCGCGCCGATATGCTGTCCAGCATCCTCGCCCCGGTCGTCGGCTCCTTCACGCAGAGCGCCTTTGCCCAGAATGTCGGCCTTGTGGCCGTGACCGGCATCAAGAGCCGATTTGTCGTGGCGACCAGCGGCCTTTTTCTCGTCGCCCTCGGCTTGCTGCCGATCGTCGGCCGCATCGTCGCTGCCGTTCCGAGCTCCGTCCTCGGCGGGGCGGGGCTCGTCCTCTTCGGGACGGTCGCGGCAAGTGGTATCCGCACACTCGCCAAGGTCGACTATGAGAACAACATGAATCTCATCATCGTGGCGACCTCGATCGGCTTCGGCATGATCCCGATCGCGTCGCCTGGCTTCTATGAGCATTTTCCCGCATGGGTCATCACCATCTTCCACTCCGGTATCAGCTCGGCGGCATTGATGGCGATCATGCTGAACCTCCTGTTCAACCACCTGACGACCGGAAACTCGGATCAGCAATCGGTCTTCGCTGCGGGAACGGAACGTCTGATCCGCTATCAGGACATTGCCGGCCTGCATGACGGCGATTATTTCCTGAATGGCAAGCTTTACGATGCCAAAGGCGCGGAAGTTCCATTTGTCCCCGCGGAAGCCCATTAACGCACAGAGGGACCTGCTTCGGCGGCTTCAAAGCATTCTGCACGGCTGAAAACCTTGCGGGCCGGACGGTCTCACAATCGCGCCGGTCTCGCAATCCAGTCATTTGGCGGGGGGACATCAGCTGCTGAAGTATTGCCCGAGCGCAGGTGGCCTGCGGCCAAGTTCGGCTTCAGGCGCACTGCCGAGCGGCACTTTCGCCTCTCCACCAGCAGATTGACAGGTCGTAGACCACGATCTCCGATCCTTCTGCAATCCCTCTAACTGACTTGAGTGAGATTGCATCAGGATTCGCCCTGCCCCCACACCTCAGTAATTATGGTATAGTTTGTATTCTTTACTTACTATTTTTGCGGAATTTTCGATTATTAACATACATTTTGTACGTTTATTACGTATAGGTTTCTAATATACTTCATATACATACTAAGATCGCGTGATTTTATGGTGTATTTTTGCATCTTTGACGAATTTATGACGATAATTACTTTATAACTTCGAATTATTCTATTCCGATGCGTCAAAAGCCCCGCTAGCGTGCCACCACGAAAGTCTTTCGGGCTTTCGGTTAGAGGGAACGCCTAATTGATGAACGTGGTGGAAAACCTCCGGCTACGTTCCGATCCGGCAAATCGATTGGAGAAAAAATGAATATCAAGAGCCTTCTTCTCGGCTCCGCTGCTGCGCTGGCAGCAGTATCCGGTGCCCACGCGGCTGACGCGATCGTCGCTGCTGAGCCCGAGCCGCTGGAATACGTTCGCATCTGCGACGCCTACGGTGCTGGCTACTTCTTCATTCCAGGCACGGAAACCTGCCTCAAGATCGGCGGTAAGGTTCGTACCGAAGGCAAGTGGTACGACGCCTACAGCCCAGACAGCCACAATGGCACTCTCTGGCACACTCGTGCTGAGCTGCAGCTGCAGACGGCAACCGACACCGAATACGGCCCGCTGAAGACCAACACCGAGCTGCGTTGGGACTGGAATGACGGCGGCGCAACGGCTACCAACCTGCTGCACGCCAGCATCAGCCTCGGCGGCTTCACCGTTGGTAAGGAAGACTCGCAGTTCAACGTCTTCACCGGCTATGCCGGCGACGTCATCAACGACGACGTGATCGGTGATGGCCCGTACGAACTGAACCAGATCACCTACAACTACGACGCCGGCAACGGTTTCACGGCTGTGATCTCGGTCGAAGACTCGAACTCCGGTAAGGGTGCAACTGGCGCAAACGGCGAAGACAGCACCAACCACTACCTGCCTGACGTTGTTGCCGGTGTTGGCTACAAGGCTGGCGCATGGGGCTTCAAGATCGTTGGCGGTTATGACTCGATCGTCGAAGAAGGCGCCATCAAGGCTCGCGTAGACGCTGACTTCGGCGTATTCGACGCCTTCTTGATGGGCGGCTGGAACACCGACGGCGACAAGCTCAACAAGTATGCCAATGGCGATTCGATCGGCCAGAGCTGGGGCGACTGGGCCGTCTGGGGCGGCGTTGGCGTTCCGGTCAACGAAAAGCTGAAGTGGAACCTCCAGCTCGCCTACACCGACAACAAGACCTTCTCGGCAACCACGAACGTCAAGTGGAAGCCGGTCAAGAACCTGCTCATCGAGCCGGAAGTCACCTACACCAACTGGGACTCCATCAATCAGGACCAGTGGGCTGGCGTTCTCCGCTTCGAGCGCAGCTTCTAATCTGATCTGAACTAGACCTCCGATCAGAGACGGAAGAAGACCTGGTTTCCCTCCGGGTCTTCTTCCACAATTCGTTAAAGCCGTACCGGCTGCCATATCCAATCCGCATGACACGCGCCTCCCTGCTATGCGAGAGGAAGCGCACGCGTTACCGACGCGAAACTTTTCGGCCTGATGGCCTGCGCCTACTGCGATGAAGGCGCGCCCGGGGCGAATACCGTTTTCGCGATCCCTTCCGTTATCGTACATTGCCCGTCGCGAGATCTAGGAAAGATCCTCCGACCCTCAAGATTCAAAGACGATACACGGACCTCGGCATGGCCAAGAAACGTTTCGCGCAGCATCTTCTACGGCACCTCAAGGTCGAATCCGGTAGATCCAGCTTCGTATTTGCGGATGTGTTGACGATCCTCGCACTCGCGTAACGCAAATGTTTCGAGAATCTTTCCCGACGGAAAGCATCTGTCCGGTTGCCAAAAAACCATAATTGTTCCACCTAGATTATAGATTGAACATTTAACGTTGAGAATCGGGCCAAGACTTGATGCGTACGAAATATGGTTTCTTCTGCCTGTTCCTGGCATTTGCGTCATCGGCATATGCTCTGGAAGCCGGTTCACCGCCAGTTTTGACACCGCTGCCACAGCAGGCACAGGCCGCTCATTTGACGGCGCAATTTCTGCAGCGCTTCCACTACAAGCCCGTTCCGCTCGACGACGTCCTGTCTGCCAGGATCATGAATCGCTTCATCAAGTCCCTCGATCCGGATCGTGTCATCTTCCTGCAAAGCGATATCGACAAGTTCATGGCGGGCAGCACCAAGATCGATGACGCCATCAATCAGGAAGACCTGAATATCCCGTTTTCCATCTTCAACGTCTACGAGCAGCGCGTCGTCGATCGCATGACCTATGCGCGCAGCCTGCTCAACCAGAAGCTGGACTTTACCGCCAAGGAAGACTACGCGCTTGCGCGTGACAAGGAGCCTTGGCCACAAACCGAAGCTGAAAGCGATGATCTCTGGCGCAAACGCGTCAAGAACGACTGGCTGCGCCTGAAGCTTGCCGGCAAGGATGATGCCGCCATTCGCGATACGCTGGACAAGCGTTACGAAAACTCGCTGGAGCGCGCCTATAAATACAAGAACGACGATGTCTTTCAGACGTTCATGGACGCCTATACGACGTCAGTCGATCCGCACACCGACTATTTCGGCGCGACCGCCTCGGCGGAATTCGATATTTCGATGAAACTTTCCCTGGTCGGTATCGGCGCGGTGCTGCAGGAAAGGGACGACTATACGACGATCCGCGAACTGGTTGCCGGCGGCCCGGCGCAATTGTCCGGCAAGCTTGCGGTCGGTGACCGCATCATCGGTGTCGGTCAAGGCGAGAACGGCCCGATCAAGGAAGTCGTCGGCACGCGGCTCGATGAAATCGTGCAGATGATACGCGGCGCTAAGGGTTCGGTCGTGCGCCTCGACATTTTGCCTTCTGATGCCGGGCCGGACGGCAAGCATCACGTCATCAGTCTCGTCCGTGACAAGATCAGCCTCGACAAACAGGCCGCCAAGCAGACGATCCTGTCCGTGAAGGACGGCAACACGACGCGCAGGATCGGCGTGATCACTCTGCCGGCTTTCTATGAGGATTTCGAAGCCCGGCGCAAGGGCGACAAGGATTACCGCAGCGCCAGCCGCGATGTCGCCAAGCTTCTCGGCGAGTTGAAGCAGGAGAAGGTCGACGGCGTCCTGATCGACCTGCGCAATAATGGCGGCGGCTCGCTGTCGGAAGCGATCGACCTGACGGGGCTCTTCGTCGGCAAGGGTCCTGTCGTCCAGCAGCGCGATGCGGGCGGCGAGGTGGAGGTCGAGAGCGATGATCTTGCCACTCCGGCCTGGACCGGCCCGGTCGGCGTGCTGATCAATCGCGGCTCGGCATCGGCCTCCGAGATCTTCGCCGCAGCGATCCAGGATTACGGTCGCGGCGTGATCATCGGCGAACCGAGCTTCGGCAAGGGCACGGTGCAAACCGTTGTTAATCTCGATCAGGTGGCCCACAATCAGAAACCGAAATTCGGCGAGCTGAAACTGACCGTCGCTCAATTCTTCCGCGTCAACGGCGGTACGACGCAGTTGCGCGGCGTGACGCCGGATATCAGCCTGCCCGGAATTTCGGACCTCAAAGCCTTCGGCGAATCCAGCTACGACAACGCGCTGCCTTGGACGCAGGTGAAGCCTGCGAACTACAAGCCCTGGGGTGACCTCCAGGCGCTGCTGCCGCAGCTGCAAAGCCGTCATGACGCGCGAGTGAAGGATGATCCGGAATATAAGCGCTTCATGGAAGACGTCACCACGCTGAAAGAGCAGCGCGACAAGAAGGTCATCTCCCTCAACGAAGCCGAACGCCGCAACGAGCTGACCGCCCAGGCAAACCGCATCAAGGCGCGCGGGCAGGCGAATGATGGCATCGATACCGGCGAGGATGATGGCCTGCAGGCCAATGAGCGCAGCTTGAGCGCCGATATCGCCATCGAGAAGGCCCGCAAGAACGCAAAGGATATCCTGCAGAACGAGGCGGCCTCCATCGTTGCCGATGAGGCTGACCTCCAGGCCGGCATGTCCAGGGCCGCGGCAAAGTAGTCACAGAGTTCCATCCTGCCTCTCACGGCCGGGGAATCGACGTCGCCGACGTGACGTCGACCGCCTCGGCGGCTGCGAGTGCATGAGACTCGCGGCTAAATCAAAATGCTAGAAAGTGTGGATGGCTTTCGGGCGATCTCCCGTTCTATCGCCTTGATTTCAAGGCGAATTCGGATTTTAGGTCGAAGACCTGAGATCATGGAGCTTCAGAGCCTCAGCTACGTTTCAGCTAGCCGTTGTACACTGTGTGCGTGCGAATACTTGCGCCCCCAACAAAGTTTCGCACGAGGCGCCGATAAGGCTCTCTGCTCTGCCTCATGCAAATGAGGCAGAGCTTTCCCCGCCTGGATCATGCTCAACGAGCTTCGGCTACGCCATCGAAGACCTTGGATACTTTCCACGGCTATGCTCATCATTTTTACCTCGCCGCGCGCCACCGCATGTCTTTTCGGGCGGCGGCAACTGCCTCTTCGCAGCGTGCACGAAATTGGCTAAGAGGCGATATGTTTGAGCTTGTTTCGATCGCCACCGCCAATCAGGAAATCAAGCGAAGCCGGTTCGTTGCGACGGCAGCTCCGATCGCCGATACCGAGGCAGCAAAGGCGTTTGTCGCGCAGCGCTCTGTCACAGATGCCAATCACAATTGCTGGGCCTGGCGTATCGGACAGAACTATCGCTTCAGCGATGATGGCGAGCCGAGCGGCACGGCCGGCAAGCCGATCCTCCAGGCCATCGATGGCTTCGAATTGGATATGGTCGCCGTCGTCGTGACACGCTGGTTCGGCGGCACTCTTTTGGGTGCAGGCGGACTGATCCGCGCCTATGGCGGCACTGCCGCGCAATGTCTGCAAGGCATGGAGAAAAGAGAAATACTTCCAACCATCGCAGCAACGATCGATGTGCAGTTTTCGCACCTCGCTCTCGTAAAAGCGAAACTTCATACCGAGGCCGGCGTGCAGGTTCTGGAAGAGCGTTTCACCGAATCCGGAGCTCTGCTCAGCGTGACCATAGCCGCGTCGCTCGCCGAACAGGTTTTTGACACTATTCGGGATCTCACGAGCGGCCGCGCCACGGTAAAACTCGATTGATCGGAGCGCTCAGGGATATGCCCAAAGGATGACGCTTTCCTGGCCCCGCAATAGGGCGGAGATAGGCAATCAATCGCCTGAGAACACGACGCCCTGAGGTCGCCCCGGCGCGGAAGCGGCCACGCGCAGCACCCCATGAAACCCTACCCAAAGCGCAATCGACCCGAGCGCAAAGCTGCCGAGGATCATGAACATCAGACTGTAACCGATCTCCTGCGCCAGCCAGCCGCCGATCGCCGGGCTCAGGGATGCGCCGACCCCTTGCATGGTCATAACGACACCCTGGCCGACATTGATACGGCCGGTTCCGTTCAGGATGCGGGCGACGAGCGTCGGCACGGCAACGCTTTGCAAGCCCGCGCCGATACCATCGAGAACCTGAACGGGATAGACACCCCAGGACGTAATCAGATGCGCCGCCACGAAGCCGCGGATCGGCAAGGAGGCGAACGAAACCAGCAGCACGAGCCATTGCCCTCTTCTTTCCGCCATATGCATCGCGATCAGAGAAGTGATGATCATGATGCCCTGCGCCACCACCACCGTCAGCGCGACGAAGCCCGCGGGATCGGCCTGACCGGCGGAGACGACAGCCAGCCCGAACAATGGCAACATCGCGCCGTTGCCAAGATGAAACAATGCAAGCGCGCCAGCCAGGATCAGCAGCGGCTTCGATTCTGCGAGCACCCTGAAGCCGCTCGGTTTTCGGTGTCTGGGAGGCTCCGTTTCCTCTATCGGACCAACGGCAGCAAGGGTCGCGCCACGCGCTTCATCATCGTCGATCGCATCGGATGGGATCATCAACACGGAAATGATAGTCAGCACGCCGAAGACGGCTGACAGCCAGAACACGGCAGTAAGCCCGAACATCCAGCCGAGCCATCCCGACAGCCCGGCGCCGATCAGGTTGCCGGCATGATTGAATGCCTGATTGTAACCATTCTGCCGATTGAAGCCCGCCTGCCGGACAATGCCGAGAGTAATGCCATTAAGCGCTGGCCCGATCGCGGCGCCGGCAATAGCGGTCGCAACCTGCGACAGCGCCACGACCCAGAAGAGCTGCGACACCAATATGATCATCGAGGCGAGGACAGTGCAGATGCCAAGCACGATCACGCATGTGCGCTTATGCGTGGTCTCATCGATGAAAGCTCCGGCAGGGGCCATCATCACCATCCCCGCAATTCCGCCGATCGTCATGACGGAGCCGATCGAGCCGCTTTGCCAGCCATGAGCAACGAGGAAAACGCCGAGGAACGGGCCGATGCCCGCCTGAACATCGGCCATGAAGAAATTCAGAAATCCAAGTGGGATGAGAGCTCGGGCTTGCTGGTGGTCGTTGGGGGATGAGCGTGACAAATGACAACCACATGGTTCCTGAAATCGTCAAATGAAAAGCGCTTGATGGCAAAAGGTTCCGCAACATTTAAAATGGATGCAGGCGGGCCTGGCCAGTGCTCTCAAATGCGCCGTCGCGAACGCGATGTCCTGGCCGAGCGTATTGCCGTCCGTCTATGTCCTGAGGTGCCCTTCGTCCTGCCGAGCTTTCCATTCGTCCGGACCTGGTATCGCCGCGATCGAGTGCGGCGCATCGCTGGCTCCGCGGGCAGATCGAGGAATTACGGCAGCCAGCCGCATGAACAGCAGACGGTAAACCTCTATAAAGTCGAGGGGCATGTTCGCTTGGGTCAAACTCGATAGGATCGAGTGTTTCGAGACGGAGCCTATTTCCGCGTCCATGCAGAAGGCAAAAGTCCAAGCAGCTCAAAAAAAGAGAAGGATTCGGAGGGAAAGCCGAATCCTTCTCGTCTTGATCGGAGGTCAACCGATCGGGGTGGACAGCCGCATCGGATTGGAACGATGGGCTGCGGCTACCGACACAGAGTGTCGGATGGCGGTCGGACTCGGAGTTTGAAAAGCGCCCCTCGCCCAAGCTTGGGTTCTATATACATACATTCGGTATGTTTGACAACTGATCTCAAAGAGATTACGGCAACATTCAGAGAAAATTTATTGTTGGCGCCGGGTGTGGCCTTCATACTCCCGCAGCCCTCGTCAATTATTGACCATGCGAATTCGACCGGCATGATGTCGGAAAGCTGAATGCAATGAATGACGAGGATACTTTAATGACCCCGGCTGCTCGGGAACGATATCTGAGGAATTAGATCTATCCTCGACATGCCAACCCTAGAAATCCCACTGAAAACGATTGTGCTGTCGCTCCATCCATGAGATGGCCGTGCAACGATCTTGGCAATCGCACGGAGAACCGGATGAATCCCCTGGGAAAAGACAGTCTTGCCGGCGCCGGACAGCAGACTGCATCAATCGACAGCAGGTCATCCTCCGAATATTGGTGGGTAACCTGGAGCCTGGCGATATATTTCATCGTCCAGGCAGCCATCCGCATTGCCATATCGAGCTCGCTGCGGATCGACGAAGCGCAGCAGTTTCTCGTCGGCCAATGGCTCGCCTGGGGCTACGACGCCCAGCCGCCGCTCTACAACTGGATTCAGTACGGCATCTTCGAAATTTTCGGCACGAGTGTCGCATCGCTCGTCATCGTGAAGAATCTTCTGCTTTTCCTGGTCTATCTCGCCTATTACAAGCTTCTGCGATTGCTCTTGGCCGACAAAAGGCTGGCGGCGGTCGGAACGCTATCGCTCCTGACGATGCCACAGATGTTCTGGCAGGCGCAGAGAGACCTGACGCATACCGTCGGCACCCTGCTTGCGGTGCTCATGTTGATCTATTTCGTCATCGTCACCATCCGTCGCCCGACAGTCCTCTCCTACGCGCTGATCGGGCTTTGGGCCGGGCTCGGCATGCTGACGAAGTACAATTTCGCTCTGGTGATTGGCAGTGTCCTCATCGCGACCTTCTTTCATCCGGTCGGGCGAAAAAGGCTCCTGGACTGGCGCCTCCTGCTGACGCTCGCAATCGCCGTTCTCGTGTTCCTCCCGCACGCGATATGGATGGTGTCCAACATGGATCGGGTCCTGACAACGACTGTCCAAACCATGTCGGAGCAAGGCGCCGGCGGAAAGCTTTCCGATATCGGTTTCGGACTTCTGGAGCTGATAAAGACGAGCGTCGCCATCATTGCTCCCACGAGCGTGATCTTTCTGCTGTTCTTCCGTCAATCATTCCTGCGTTCGCTGCGGGCCAGAAGTGAATGGAGCGATTTCGTTGACAGAATACTTTTAAGCACCGTCGCGATCCTGCTGGTGTTGATACTAGTGATCACGCTTACGGAGTTTCGCGACCGCTGGCTGCTCCCCTTCCTGTTTCTGCTGCCGGCCTACTTCTGTCTGAAACTCGATGCAGCGGGACAGCAAAGCCAGGCCGATATAAAGAAATTCCTTTATCTACCCATCGTCATGATGATTGCGCTGCCGCTGATCATAGCCGGAGGTGTCGTTTTTGCGCGGTTTTTCCATTCTTATGAGCATCTGAACGCGCCCTATGCCACCTTCGTTGATAAGGTCGTCACCGCAGAAGGAAAACAACCCTCGGCGGTCGTCACGACGACCTGGCTCAAGGCCGGTAACCTGCGGGTGAACATGCCGCACACATCGGTCATATCGACGGAATATCCTGCGTCGGATCTCACCCGCCAGGTCATAGGCGATGGACCGGTCCTATTGGTCTGGAACGAACGGGACGGGCATCAATCAACCATGCCAAACGCACTGCAGCTATGGCTGACGTCGAAATACGGGACGGCGGCAGAACTGCCGCCGCAGCAGGACATTGCCCTTCCCTATTACTACGGCAAGGAGCCGGATCGTTATCACTTTGGTTATGCTTGGTATTATCCCAAACCGAACTGACTTGAGATTGCGCAGCGGCTCGAACTCATCGATGAGATGATCAAGAAGCAGGAGACATCAATTGCCGGCTAGCGCTCCAGCGCGCCCTTCCCGGCAAGAATATGATTGCGAAACTTGGCAATCCGCGCGGCCCGCGTTTCGGATTTCTTCACGGAGCCGAGGTTGATCACATAGCTTTTCTTTCGCCCCGGCGTCAGATCGTGGAAAGCTTCCGCCAGCTCGGGATCGGAATCCAGCGCCTCGATCAGCTCGTCCGGCAATTCAATTTCACCCACCTCTTTTGCAGGCTTGATGCCGGCCTCCGCATATCCCATCGCCTCCTCCAGATAGGCTCGGATGACGGGCTCCATCTTGGCCACGGCGGCGTTGCTCACGAAGCGGATCATATCGGGATGCTGGGTATTCTGCCCTTGCTTTTCAAGCACGCCCTCAGGGTCCTTCATCAGCGCCGCGTTGAAGAAAGTGAGGCGAAAATCGCCGCGAAAGGCGCCGATGATGACGATGTTACGACCCGCGTGCATGTAGCATGGATGGGCCCATTTCACCGTCTCGACGAGCCCGGCCTCCAGACAGATTCGGCGCAGTTCGTTCAGACCGTCAACCCATTGCCTGGTGGAACAGTCCGGTGTCGCAAAACGTTCGCAGCGTCCGCATCCTTTGGCAAAGAAGTCCTCGATATCGGTAATCATGTCCTCATCCACTTTATAATTCGGCTATCTGAAGCATCCACGCCGTCAGCCAGAGCAAGACAAAGGCCTGATAAAAGCAAGTGGCTGGGCCATGCTCGCATGATTGCATCCCGGGTTTGCCAGCAATAGCCTCAACCTACGCCATCCCCGCCTTGGCACCTCCGTAGCCCTGTTTCTGATCCGGCCCGAAGCCGGATCATCATGTGCGAAATTCCATGTGTAGAACAGTCGGCTGCTCGGGTCGATGACGAGCACCCCACGATCCAAGATACCGCCCCAGTCGTTGCGGAAAGTTCAAGTGCCGGGGATCGGCTCCCAAGTGGAATTGCCGGTCCTGGAGAATTGCGGGATATGGGCGAGGCTCTGAATGAGATCGCAATCGGATCCCAGCGTCTCGCGCCAATCGCGGGCTTCCGTCAGAATGACGCCAACGCCGACGACCTCGGCTCCGGCCTTGCGCACCAGTTCCAGCGAGCCCTTGAGGCTCGATCCGGAGGCGACCACGTCGTCGACGACAAGCACGCGCTTGCCGTTGAGAAGGGGAATTGCGGCGCGGTCCAGCAGCAAGCGCTGCTCGCCTTTGGATGTGATGGAGGAGATGCGTTGTTCCAGTGCATTCGCCAAGTGGATTTTCGGCGACTTCTGCAGGACGACATAGTCGTTGAGGCCGAGTGCCCGGGTGACCTCGATGGCGACGGGAATGCCGAGCGTCGCTGTGCCGACCACGATATCGGGCTTGAGCGACGCGAATCTGGCGGCGAGCTTGGTGCCGACATGCTCGCCGAACCTCACGCCGAGATCGATGACCATCATCAGCGAAATGGCAAAATCCGGCTTGATCGCCACGATAGGCAGATCAACGGTATAGCCGGCGACGTCGACCTTCCAGTTCTGCCCGGTTCTCGGGTCGGCGGTCTCAGAGCTCATAGGTCTTATCCTTCATGCTAAGGCGCTGCTCGACCATCAGGCCAACCTCGCGCCAGGTTGTTCGCTTGTGTTTCAGATCATACCCGTAAAGGGTAAGCGAAAACGAGATGGCATGCGCCATGCGGATCGCCTGAACGAGCAGCGGGATGCCGCGTGCCAATGCAAAGCGCAATTTCGTCGGCAGGCCGACATCGTCGATCTCCATGCCGCGAGAACGTTGGGCATCCGCAATGCGCTCGAAATCGTCGCGCAGCATCGGAATGACGCCGAAGGTGAGCGACAGAACGAGAGTGGCAATGGAGGGTAGCCGCGCGGCGCTTGCCGCCGCCAATATTTCGCCCGGCGAGCTTGTTTCCATGACGAAATAGAAGACGGCCGTTGTCGTCACCAGCCTGGCGGCCATCGCCACCGCGACAGGCAGGGCCTGCGGCGTTGAAAGACCCTGCAGCCAGAGATTTATCATCCAGCTCACCATGACCATGCCCGTCAGCAAAGCAGCACCCTTGATGTAGCCGCGAAGACCGGGAACCCTCAGGCCCCACAGAAGGACCAGGCAGACAAGCGCAAGAGGTACGCCGAACCGCCAATCCGGAGCAAACCAGGCAGCCAGCATGATGATGAAGGCAACACCCAGCTTGATAAAGAAATTGAGCTCATGAAGCCGCGTCATGCCACGCTCCATACCGTCTTATCATAGGGCGCCTGCCAGCCGAGAGAACGGAAGGGACTGCTTTTCCAGCCCTCTTCCGGCGCTCCCTCGAATGCGATCGTGCCATTGTCGAGGACCATCAGGCGAGTGGCCAGATCGTCGACCAGTTCCAGATCGTGCGAAATCAGCATCACGGCGCGGCCCGAGGACTGCATCGAAGAGATGAAAAGCTCCAGCATTTGCCGGCCTTTGATGTCTCTGCTTAGAAGCGGTTCATCGATGATGGCGACGAGTGCGCCGGTGGCATCGGCGCAGGCAAGCCCCAGCAGCGCCTGCTGGCGGGCCGATAAAGCAAACGGATTGGCTTCCGCCAGATCGGAAAGTGCGTAGCGCTCCAGCGCCGCCTTCGCGCGCGCGACGACGGCGGGGTCGCTCGACGATGCGCTCGACGCGGTGATAGCAAAGATCACCTCACCGAGCACGGTCATGTTGAACAAGATATGCCGCATGTTTTGGGGGATATAGGCGATCTTGCGGGCTCGCGCGGCGACCGACCAATTGTCAGCCTTCGTCCCGTCGAGGAGGATGGAACCCGAGGTGGTTTTCGTCAGCCCGAGGATCGATTTGAACAGCGTCGTCTTGCCGGCACCGTTACGGCCGATAAGCGCCAGCACTTCTCCGGCCCGGACATCGAAGCTCACGTCCTTCAGCACCGGATCTCCGCGCGAGCGCGAAAGCTGGCTCGCCAATCCCGAAACGGTCAATAGCGAGCGGCCGGGCTCGACGGTCTGCCGCGTGGGCCTGCCGCGCATCGGCGGCAAAATGCCGGCCTCGACCCATGCGGCATCCTGTTTGAGCACCGTCTCCGGCGG
Source organism: Rhizobium tropici CIAT 899 (assembly GCF_000330885.1). NCBI lineage: Bacteria > Pseudomonadati > Pseudomonadota > Alphaproteobacteria > Hyphomicrobiales > Rhizobiaceae > Martinezella > Martinezella tropici. The sequence continues at coordinate 349,607 of NC_020062.1, read as the reverse complement.
CATGCTTGGAGAGATGCCGCCACGGCGCAACAAGGCAATGCTGTCTATTACGGAGCGGAGCGGCAAAGGGTCCTGCTCCGAGATCAGCAATGTCGGGGTGCTGTCCAGCACTTTGCGCAGGATGTTTGACAACCGCACGCGTGCGGCCGGATCGAGCCCGGTCGTCGGTTCGTCCAGCACCAGAATCGATGGGCTGGAGACGATCGCCGCAGCAATGGTGACCATTCGCCGTTCGCCCCCCGAAAGGGTCAGAACCCGACGGCCGCTCAGTGCTTCCAGCCCGAACTCGGTCATCAGTTCGGTGAGCCGGTCCCGGATCACGCTCCGCTCGACACCCTTGTTTTCCAGCGGAAAGGCGATGACGTCCTCGACGCAGATATCCCAAAGCTGATCTTCGCTATTTTGCGACACGAAGCTGATCGTGTCGAAGAGTTCCCTCTTTGTGAGGGAAGGCAGCGGACGGCCGGCAAGTTCCACCTGCCCGGAGAATTCCGCAACGGGAATGAGGCGTGGGATCAGACCTGCGGCAACGCCGAGCAGCGTCGACTTGCCGCTGCCGGCTTCACCACAGACGAGAAGCCGCTGCCCCTCGTCAAGCATGCAATTGGTCTCGGCAAACACCGGTGCGGCGCCGCCGAAACCAATCGTCAGATTGGCAATATTGAGCACTTGTCGATCCAGATCGGGTTCAGAAACGCTTGAAACCGGAAGGATGAGCACTCTTCAGAATTTTCAGCGCCGGGATGATCAGAAGCGGCGTGCCGACGACCATCGGGACGATGTCGGACAGGCCGATATAGCCGAAGCCCCACCAGAACGGGAAAATGCCGAGATAGGCAAGGCTTGCCGACACCGCCGCCACCATGATCAGCCCGATGACAAGGCAGACGACGGCAATCTTGATCAGCGTGGCGCGATCGAAGACCGTTTTGGCAGGATCGAAGAAGAGCCCCGGCACGAGACCGGTCAGACCGACCATGATGCCATCAACAATAAGCGAATGGGCGGGTATGAACGTGCCGGCAAGAAGCGACCAGACAATGGTGCCGAGATAGCCGCAGATGAAGCCGCTGCGCCAGCCGAGCAGAATGCCGATCACTGGCGGCAGGAAGGCGAAAATGCGCCACTGAATGATCCCCGGCACGAGTTGGATCGGATTGGCATAGGCCCAAAGCACACCGGTCGCGGCTGCCGCAACGATCGAGAGGACGATGGGAAAGAGTGTATTGCCGTCAGTTTGTGACATGCTCGCTGGCTGCATGATTTTGGTTCCTTTAAAAAGTAATTTCCAAAAATTGCCGGAGAACCGGCTGAGAGGCTCTCCGCGACCATTCAAGCGCAGGGACGCGCTTCATCTATAATGCATGCACTTGCTCGGATAATCGCCCATCCGATCATGAAAGGCAGTGTGAACACGCCACCTGCCAACCTCAGTTACAGTACGTCTCGAACTTCAGAGGCTTGGATGAGTTTTTGAAACGAAGATCGCGAAGCAACCGAATTGAAATCGAAATGGGGATCGATTGCCGGCTCACAGAAAAACCTTTTCCAAGAATTGAGTGACTATGCGTGTTTCCGTTCGTAAAAACCATTTCAGATTGCATATAAACATGACCTAGCATAGGGGACATCGATCGGCCAATCTATTCGTGCGCATCATGGACCGGCTGCATCAAGATAGCCATGCTAGGGATCGGCGACTTGCCTACATCCCTGCTGCGCTCTTTTGGATTGCCGCGCGTCTTCGCTGGAACTGCGTCAAATTCTTGCCAGGCGAAGCCCGATCATCCGTCCAAGCGTCCTTTTCGGTGACGATATCGGGCGTCGCCACCCCATCGACAATATCGAACTGTGGAATATGTCCCAGGCTGGTCACGAGACGGGCGTCATCGCCCAGCAAATTCCGCCAGGCATGACCCTCGGTCAGAATGGCGCCGGCGCCAATGATGTTTGCGCCTGCACGGCGCACCAGCCTCAGTGCAGCCGCCATGCTGGAACCGGTTGCGATAACATCGTCGACAACAAGGACGCGTCTGCCTTGAAGCAGCTTTATCGAACGGCGATCGAGCAGGAGACGCTGCGGCACGGCGGTCGTGATGGAACGGACATCCTCGACCAAGGCGTCGGCAAGATGAAACTTGGGCGATTTCTGCAAGATGACATATTGATCGATACCGAGGCGCCGCGAAACCTCTATGGCGACCGGCACGCCCAAAGTAGCGCTGCCGACGACAATATCGGGTTTCAACTGCGCGAAATGACGGGCAAGGGCATCGCCGACGAGATCTCCAAACCGGATCCCCATATCGATTACCATCAGCAATGCGATCGCGCGCCGCTCGCTCAGCCGGACGATCGGCAGGCTGAAATTTTCGCCCGCAACCTGTACCCGATAGGTTTGAGAAGTC